>JBKDFX010000062.1:0-15808 GCA_046336825.1 Bdellovibrionales bacterium
GGATGGACACATCCAGGGCGCTGACAGGTTCATCACAAATGATCAGATCTGGCTTAAGAGCGAGTGCTCGAGCGATGCTGATACGTTGGCGTTGGCCACCGGAAAATTCGTGGGGGTAGCGATTCACGTGGGCTGATTTAAGGCCCACTGTTTCAAGTAATTCTTGAACCTGTTTTTTTCTTTCCTCTAAAGTTCCGATGTTGTGCACATCCAAGGGTTGTTGCAGGATTTGTCCCACGGTCATTCGGGGATCTAAGGAAGCGAAAGGGTCTTGAAAGATCATCTGAATATTTCTGCGGCTTTTGCGTAAATCTTCAGATTTAAGAGATAGAAAATCAGAACCTTTAAATTTAATTTCCCCGGATGTGGGTTCGTACAAACGAATCAGTGTGCGCCCTAAAGTGGATTTCCCGCAGCCACTTTCTCCGACCAGCCCGAGGGTTTCTCCTTTGAAAATTTGTAGATCAATTTTTTCAACGGCTTTGACTTGGCCAACAACTTTTTTGAAAAAACCTTTTCTAACAGGAAAATGTTTTGAAACTTGTTTGGCTTCTAGAAGTGTTTCTTTCATGGATGAGCTCCCACTTCGTTATTGAGAGGGTGAAAACAGGCCACAATATGACCTTTTTTGATTTCAGAGACCGGGGGAACCTGTGCCCAACATTCGCTGGTGGCAAAACCACAGCGGTTAGCAAAGGGGCAACCTTTGGGAAACTCTTGAGGCGCAGGGACTGTGCCCTCAATGGTTTTCAGACGACTTGTTCTTTGACCTAACTTGGGTCGTGAGTTCATCAAAGCCGCTGTGTAGGGGTGTTTTGGATTTTTAAACAATTCTTCTGTGGTGGCACTTTCACAAACCTGCCCCCCGTACATGACAAGTACACGGTCCGAGATTTCAGAGATCACTCCTAAGTCGTGGGTGATGAATTGCACGGCCATATTGAATTTTTTTTGTAAGTTTTGAATCAATTCTAGAATTTGAGCCTGAATGGTCACATCCAGCGCCGTGGTGGGTTCGTCAGCGATCAACACTTGGGGGCGGCAACTGAGGGCCATGGCAATCATTGCTCTTTGTCGCATTCCGCCCGAGAGTTGATGGGGATAGTTTTCGTAGCGTTCTTCAGGAGATGGGATACCCACGAGGCTGAGCATTTCAATGGAGCGTTTTTTAGCTTCTTCTTGGGAAACATTTTCGTGTCTTAAAATTTGTTCGTCGATCTGTTGACCGATGGTGAGCACGGGATTGAGTGCGGTCATGGGTTCTTGAAAAATCATGGCGATTTTAGAACCACGTACATTTTCCATTTCTGACTCAGAAATTTTTAATAAATCCTGACCGTTGAAGAGGACTTGGCCTCCGGTGATTTTTCCTGGATTTTCAATGAGTCTCATGACGGCTAAGGAAGTGACTGACTTACCGCATCCACTTTCACCGACAATACCTAATGTTTCACCGGGATAAATTTCATAACTGAGGCCTCGAACTGCTCGAAAAGGCCCAGATTTTAGGAAAAATGTTGTCTCAAGATTTTGTACTTTTAGAGTTGGTACTCGAGTCTCCACTGGCCGTATACCCTTTCGTTAAAAACGAACTTCGTTTGATAGCTAAAAGCGCCGTAATAGAACAGAAGAGATGCGTAGCGTCATAGGCGAATTTGATCCCAAAGTTGGTGGCTTTCTTTGCTGAAGGGAAGAAAGTGCGTCTGTAACCACCCCATTAACTTCTCGGCCAACTTCTTTTTCTTTTCCGATTTGATGAGCAAAATATTATGGGTTTCGGCTCTTTGGAGAAGGTACTGCTGGCTGGTTTGAATGCCATCAATGAGGCCTAATTCAAGGGCCTGGGTGCCGTACCAGTATTCACCGGTGGCCACTCGGTCAAAATCCAGTTGGGGTCTAAATTTTTTAATGTGATTTTTGAAAAGCTCGTGGGTGGCTTCTAGCATTTCTTGGAATTTTTGTTCTTTTTCGGGCGTTATTTCAGCCAGTAAAGACACTGTGGTTTTGTGTTTACCTGCTGTGTATTCTTTATAGTCGATGTCGTTTTTTTTTAGCAGTTTATGAAAATTAGGGACCTGGCTGAGAACTCCGATGGAGCCTACGATGGCAAAGGGACTGGCTAGGATTTTTTGCGCTGTGCAGGCCATCATGTAGCCGCCGCTGGCCCCGATTTGATCCAAACAAACGGTGAGGGGATGCTGGGCATCCCGGAAGCGAACAAGTTCAGCTGCAGCCAAACCATAACCATGAACCACTCCACCGGGGGAATTCAAAACGAGGAGAGTTTCATCTTGAGGTTTGGCCACAGAGAGGATGGCTGTAACTTCGTTTTTAAGAGCCTCAGCTTGACTGGCTTTGATGTCTCCATCGAATGATAAAACAAAAAGATTGGGTTTGATTTTACCTTCTTCGGATTTGATTTTTTTCTTAAGCTCTTTTTTGAGGGCTTTTTGTTCCTCTTTATTTAAAGTGAAACTTTGCAGAACCTCTTTTTGTTCTTTGAACTTGTCTGTCCAGCTTTCAACTTTGAGGTGAGAAGACTGTTCGGCTTTCATCTGCCCCAACCAGGCAAAAAAAACGGCGACAATCAGTATGCCGGTGACGATAAGTCCAGTTTTAATTAAAAATCCAATGACGTCTGTGAGAAGTGTAGTCCAATCCATGCAAGACTCCTTATATCAGTCCGTGACCTAGGTCGAGAGACTTTTCCCAAAGTGCTCGAGATTTGTTAGTCTCGAGACTGTGCGTCGATGTCCGTTTTTGAAACTCCTCTTTTTAATTTCGATTTTTTGCGGCTTTGCAGCTTCAGCGCAAAGTCTTAAGCCAGGTGCTAGGGCTCACCCTGAAGTGGAAAGAGTTCTTGGATTCGAAGAACATCAACAGCAAAAAAGGCAAAATACTCAAGAGCTGGAGCGAGGACTTCGACTTCATTTGGAAAAACTGGAAATCCAAGCCCGCGAGTATGAAAAAGCTCGCCGAGAATATCAAAGCGAAAAACGTTCAGAAGTGCCTCCTGAAAAACAACCCAGCTACCAGGAGCACTTGCAGGAACGAACAGAACTGAGCAAAGAAAATCTTTTGGCTGTCGAAGAGCAAAGAAAAATAAAAGCAGAAGAAAGAAGGCTTTTGAATAATATTCGCTTGGATGGACTTCGTGAATTGGGTTTGCCGGAAAAAAGACCTCGCTACCCCGTGGACAAACGTGCTCTTTATGGAGCGGAGCCTAAATTCAGTCGCAGTCGGGAGAGTTTGCCAGGAGGAGGTGGGTACACTCCGCCTATGAATAATAATTTTGGCTCCGGTGGGGGTAATCAAGATCTATTCCCACCGCCAGCACCTTACGATGATTTTCCACCACCTCCCACCTTTCCTGAGGGTGATTTTGATCTGCCACCACCACCGCCACCGATGGAGGCAGATCCTATGATGCCTGGAGGAGATGATTTTTTTCCTCCTCCTCCGCCGCCCCCCGCCTTTGATGATAACTTTAATTTTTAAATTATTTATGCTACGGCCCTAGGCAAATGAAAATTGCCATTTTTGACACCCATGCCTTTGAAAAAGAAATATTCATAAAAACCAATCTCAAATATCTCCATCAATTGAGTTTTATTGAAAGTCGATTGAACAGCCAGACGGCTGAGCAGTGTGCCGGTTTTAATGGGGTGTGCAGCTTCGTCAATGATAAATTGGATGCCGACACTTTGGAGATATTAAAAAAGCAGGGGGTAAAAATCATTGCGCTTCGCTGCGCCGGATTTAATCACGTGGATTTAAAGTCAGCTCTCGATTTACAAATGCCTGTGGTCAGAGTTCCTGAATACTCTCCGTATGCAGTAGCTGAGCATACTCTGGCCCTTTTGCTCACGTTGAATCGAAAAATTCACCGCGCCCACGCTCGGGTGAGGGAATTTAACTTTTCTTTGGATGGTCTTGTCGGTTTTGATTTGCATGGCAAAACCATTGGAGTGATTGGCACGGGTCGCATTGGGCGAGTGCTGATTAAAATACTGAACGGATTTGGCTGTCGAGTTTTAGCTTTTGATAAATACCCCCATCCTGACATTTTAAACAGAGGATCTGCTGAATATTGTGAGCTCGAGACAATTTATAAAAACTCCGATGTGATTTCATTGAACCTTCCTCTGACTCCTGAGACTCACCATTGGATCAATGAAAAGGCTCTCTCATTGATGAGACCCCATGTTTTTATTATCAACACAGGGCGAGGCGGATTGATTAATACAGCAGCCCTTTTGCAAGCTTTGAAGAATCATAAAATTGGTGGAGCAGGTTTGGATGTCTACGAAGAGGAAGAGGCCGTTTTTTTTAAAGATCATTCCGATACGGGTATTGATGATGATGCCCTGGCTCGGCTATTGACCTATCCCAATGTCGTTGTGACTTCCCATCAGGCTTTCTTAACTCAAGAGGCTCTGACTCAAATCGCAGAGACGACGCTTTCAAACTTACATCAGTTTGAAAAAACGGGGGAGTTTAATCACTCCGTTTATGAAGTCACTCGAGCCGGCAGTCGTTAAGTAGCGGTCACTCAATAGAATTCACTGAGCGTATTTTTTAAGGTGCTGCCAGAAGTTGGTAGATCTGATCTCGCTGATCAGGAAATTCTTGCGAGGCTTTGTGGGCCATGTCTTCGGCCAGCAACTGATTGCCAATGTCCCTGATAATTTTAATAAGTGATTTGAAGCAATCCAAGTCTGCGTTATTTTGGGCCACTAGTTTTTTACCTTTTTCGATGGCCTTATCGCGAGGGTCCAAATAACAGGACAACAAAAAATTCAGCCTGGCATGGGTAGGGGAGCCCACATCTTCCGTACGAAATTTTCTTAAAAATTCCTCTGCCTTTTCAACCGACACTTAAAGCTGATTCCAAAATCAAAGTATTCGATACCTTCCATTCTTTCGCCCTGTTGAGGGGAAGCAATTGAAATGTTGGTGGTCAAATTGACGAGCTCAAGTAGCTTAAAATACGATATTTTATTCATAATTATTGAAGCGTGAGTCTCAAAATAAGAAGAACATTGTCGAGCCCACGAAACTTTGATGGAGCTTTGTCTAAATATTTGTAATCTCATGACTATTATTAATTTAATACGGTCGTTTGAAATCCCTTGTAGAATTTATTTTCTGTGATAGTCTAATTCAAACGTTCGTATTAATTCGGAGTGGACAATGGGTATAAGCCTGAAGATGAGTTTAGGTGTTTTGGGTTGGCTTTTAACTTTGAGGACTGAAGCGGCCACGCAAAAGTTAACTGAAAAAATCGTCATTGATAAGTTGAGAAACCAATCCGTGGTGCAAAAACAAGAACAGGCAGGAAGTGCACAAGTTCAGTTAACTGAATCACTTAATCAAGAAAAATACCAAGCCCGAGCTTACACTCAATATAATTTCAGTCGTTCCAGTGAAAAACCGCTGATTGTTTTTAATCCTGTATTGTCTCCGTCAGAAAATTGGAGAGCGGGTGTGGAAAAAAAAGTTTCCTACGGTGTCAATTTGCGGGCTGAGGTATTTGGGACTCAGTTCACCACTCAGGATCAATCCTTTAAAAATGTCACTCAGACGGGCACTCGAGTGGGGGCTGAAGTGGATCTTTGGAAAAATCTTTTTGGTAAATTCGATCGAGCCGATCTTAAAAGTTTGCAGTCCCAAAAAGAAAGAGCCAAACTGCAAGAGGAATTAAATCTCAAAAAACAAGAGATGGAATTTAGAAAAGTGTACTGGAGCTTGGTGGCTTTACAGCAGTCCATTGAACTGTCTGAAGGTTTGGTTAGTTCGGCAGAAAAACAATTAGCTGATGCCAGCGATCGCCAAAGAGTCGGAGTGGCTGATAAGGCAGAAGTGGCACGAACCAAAGCTTTGCTAGAAAGCCGGAAAAGTTCACTTTTATTATTCGAGTACGAAAAAGAAAAGTTGCTACAGGTCTTTGAAAAGAATTTTGAAAATTTTGTTTCCTCTGACTGGGCACTTCCCGTTGATGAGCAACGAACAGCTCTTCCTTTAATGCAACAGTGCATTGATAAAATTCAGTCACAGAAAACCGTGGACTCTAAAAGTACCTCTCTGAGTCAAATCCTTATGCTTTTGAAAAATGAAACAGAAAATGAAATTAAAAAAGCCCAACTGCATGCAGGGCCTGATTTGTCTTTACAAGCCCAGTATCAAACCAGTGGGGTCAGCAACAGTTACGAACAGGCCCGGCAGGATTTGGACAATCGGGATCGCTCAGGTTATGCGCTGGGGGTGATGCTTTCGATTCCGCTCGGAGACACTCAATCTAAAAGTGAAAAGACTTTACTTACGGCTAAAAAGAATGCGCTGGAAGCTCAGATTCAATACTTGGAAAATGATATTCAAAGCACCCATGAAAGCATGTTGAAGTCCTTGGATTTGCTAAATCGTGGACTCAAAAATCAAACTGACAATGCTGAAAACATGAAAATCAGTTTTTCTGAAATTCAGAAAAAATACCGTCAAGGGAGAGTGCCTTTGACTAACCTTATTTTTGAGCAGGATTCATTTTTCCAGTCACAACTGCAGGTGATTGAGATTCAAAAGCAAGTGGCTCTGGCGGTTTTAGATTATTTTAGCGTTTTTAATAATTTCAGTTGTTCATGGAACCGAGTGAACGGAGATTTAAAATGAATTATTTAGCTCAGTTTTTTTTAAAAAATCATAAATTTACTTTAGTGGTTTCATTGTTTGTTATTATTTTTGGAGTCTTTGGAGTCTCTTCGATTAATTCTGAAAGTTTTCCTTCTGTGAACATTGGAGCTGTGGTGATCACCACACGCTATGACGGCGCCACAGCTGAAGATATCGAAACCAAAATCACAAAACCCATTGAAGACGAAATTCAAAAAGTGACAGGTCTTAAACAAGTGAAAAGCACCAGTCAGGCAGGCTTGAGTACGATTGTGACGGAAGTCGATATCGATCGCTACAGTGCCGAAGAGG
This sequence comes from Bdellovibrionales bacterium, assembly GCA_046336825.1. Taxonomy (GTDB): domain Bacteria; phylum Bdellovibrionota; class Bdellovibrionia; order Bdellovibrionales; family Bdellovibrionaceae. Next base: position 6,979 of record JBKDFX010000062.1, read on the forward strand.
TGATTGCTGATTTGCAAAGGGCTGTGGACAGGGCCAGTGGGCTTCCGGCGGACTTGGAATCTAAACCCTTATTTACGGAAATTAAATCTGATGAATTCCCCGTTATTGAAGTGGCCGTGATTGGAGAAACCCAAGGGCGTTTGCGGGATCAAGTGGCGGATCAATTGAAAGAAGAGCTCAAGGACAATAAAAAAGTGTCCAGTGTGATGTTAGTTGGATTTCGAGAAAGACAATTTCAAATTTTGCTCGATCGAAAAAAACTTGAAAAAGAACATGTTTCGATTTCAGAAGTGGAATCAGCTTTGCGTTTTCGAAATATCACCATACCCGCTGGTGAAATTAAAGGATTGCGTGAACAGAAATTAATTCGAATTGAAGGAAAAGCCACGGACACAGAAGAGATTGAGTCCTTGGTGGTGAGATCTAATTTTTCAGGACAAAAAATTCGCATTTCTGATATTGCGCAAGTGGTGGATGGATCTGAAGAGCCCAGAACTTTGGCCAGGTACAATGGTGAACCTGCGACAAAACTGATTGTCACCAAAAAAGGCGGAGCCGACTTGTTAGTTTTAGCTGATGAAGTGGCCAATACGGTGGAAAGATTTAATGAAAAGTACAAAGGCCAATTGAAATTTCAAATATTCAACAATGAAGGCGTGCGAGTGGGAGATCGTTTGGGTGTGTTGATCTCCAATGGATGGCAGGGCTTATTGTTGGTTCTTATTTTTCTGATTGTATTTTTACCTGGTCGAGTGGGATTGATGACCGCCTTTTCTTTGCCTTTAGCTCTGTTTGCCACGCTGGGAGTGGTGATGGTGATGGGCTACACATTAAACACCATCACCATCATTGCTCTGGTGATTGCCATTGGAATGCTGGTGGACAATGCAGTGGTCATTGCGGAAAATTACACTCGTCTGCGGGATGAGGGCCATGAAAATGAAGAGGCTCTACTAAAGACCGTGAAAGATCTATGGGCGCCGATCACAGCCACCGCGTTAACAACCATAGCTGCTTTTCTGCCCATGCTGGTCACCAGTGGAGTGATGGGGCAATTTATTAAAGCCATTCCCATAGTGGTCAGTTTGGCTTTGGTGCTGTCCTTGGTGGAATCTTTTTTCCTGTTACCCATGCGGCTTAAAGTTTTACCCTATCATAAAACGAGTTCGGGTAATTATGAAGACCTGGGCTGGTTTAATAAACATGTGCTGCCACCTTTTGAAAAAGTCATCACCTGGGCTGTGGATCACCGGGGTCTGGCTCTTTTGGGATATTTTGGATTTTTAGGTTTGACGGTTCTACTTTTAATTTTTGGCACTAAAGTGAATCTTTTTCCGGCGGAGCAAACAGAAATTTACATTGCTCGGCTTGAAAGCCCAAAAGGAACTCGGGTTGAAGAAACAGATAAAATTAACCAAGAAGTGCTGAAGCAAATTCAAGATGTTTTAAAAAACAAAGCTCCTCATTTGGTGGCGGTGGCGGGAGAATCAGCCATTGATAATTCTGATCCTAAGGCTGAAAGTGGTAGTAACGTATCCATGATCCGCATTTTTGTGGATAAAAAAACTCAAGACTCTGTTTCAACAAAAGAAGTTTTGGATCAGTTGCGGACCATCGAAAATAAAAAATTAAATCGCTTGAGCTTCGAAGCCCTGATCAATGGTCCCCCCGTTGGGGATCCAGTGACTGTGACTTTCAGATCCAATGACGGTGAGCAGTTGGCTCAAGTGGCTGAACACATTAAGAAATTTATTGCTCAGAAAAATGGAATTTTTGATGCTAAAGTGGATGATGTTTATGGCGATGACGAAGTGAATATCAAATTTGATTATGACCGGGTGGCCAGGCTTGGATTGAATTTGGCCAGCATCGGTAACACGGTCAGAACAGCCATCGCCGGACTGAAAGTGGGAGATGTAAACCTGAACAACCGGGAAGTGGATTATTTCTTGCGCTTTGATGATCAAGATAAATCCAACACGCAAAATTTAGCTGATTTACAAATTCCTGATAACCAGGGAAATCTGATTCCCTTAGCCAATATCGCCACTTTTGATCAGACCAAGGGACGCCCGCAAATCAAACGCTACGATTACCGACGGGCCAAAACAGTGACGGCCAATTTGGATGACTCGATTATAACGTCCATTCAGGCCAATCAGTTGATTGCTGAAGAGTTTTCTAAAATTCAGGATCAATACAAAGAAGTGAACATGGTTTTTGGAGGCGAGGCTGAAAAGACCAATGAATCTGTGGCGTCTTTATTTGGGGCTTTAATTTTATCTTTGATTGGAATTTTTGCTTTATTAGTTTTAATTTTTAAGTCTTTTCTCAATCCTTTGATTATATTAACAACTGTGCCCTTGGGTTTAGTGGGAGTGGCTCTGGCTTTCACCATTCATGATAAACCTTTGAGTTTTATGGCTTTGATTGGAGTCATCGGCTTAGGAGGTATCATAGTCAACTCAGGGATTATTTTAATAAGTTTCATTGATCAAATGCGAGCTGAAACCCAGATGAGTTTGAGAGATATATTAATTAAATCTTCTTGTTTGCGTCTTAAATCAGTGTTGGTGACTTCGCTGACCACCATCAGTGGCTTGGTGCCCACGGCCTATGGTATCGGTGGATCTGATTACTTTATCATACCCATGGCCTTGGCCTTGGCCTGGGGACTGAGCACAGGAACATTGTTAACTTTAATTTGGGTTCCGCCCGCCTATGGTTTAGTTGAAGATGCCTTGAGCTTTTTTCGGAGGAAATTTAAAAAACCTAATAACTTGAATCAGGAGAAAGACATCCGTGCCCTTTCTGAATCGACAGTCCACTGATACAAAAACAAAGATAATGGAAGTGGCCTTTGAACTTTTTGGTAAAGAAGGCTTTGAGGGCACTTCCATTCGTGAAATTGCACGTCTGAGTGGAGCCAATTTGGCAGCTGTGAATTATCATTTCAAAACCAAGGAAAATCTTTTTTGGGAAGTGATGGCAGCCATTTATAAAGAGGTGCACTTGGCCGTTGAACAATTTGCGAGTGAATCAAAAAATACAAAAGAATTGGCCCTTAAAACCTATGATTATTTTTTGCATGAAAAAACGGCTGTTCGTGCCACAATGAAAATGATGCTGATTGATCTTAAGCCTCCAGAGGATTTAAGCGATGAGGCTTTGAAAATTCTCAATAACCCCATGGGTCCTCCCGGAGGAGAATTTTTCGCTCAAATGTTAATGAAAGAGATTCCTTATCAATTGTCCCGGGAAGGTGTCATGTGGGGTGTAAAGTCTATTTTTGGCGTTGTTCATCACTGGGCTGTGCTTTTTACTTGTCCTGCGGTGATGGAGGATAAGGATCCTTTGATGAGTGAAGAACAAATTCGAAAAGATGTGGAGTCCATGCTGGACTCCCATTTGATTTATCTGATGAATAATAAAAATAGATTTAGCTAAAACTGGGCCCTTAGTGTGTTGTTTGTGATTTGTATTCAATATCTAAGCTATTGAAATTTATTGACTATTTAAAACATTATTTGTTCATTTAATTAAAAATCAGCATCGAGGGCATACAACCAAATCTAAGCGTCTGAATTCTTTGTTGATTACCTGAAAATAACAACACTCAAATACCCCAGTTTTTACGCACTTTGAGCTTCACCGAGAAATATTTATAGGTTTTGCTGGTTTAATTCAAATTAGATTCACTTAAACCTGGAATTGCCTGTGCAAAGGGCTTTACCGCTCTTGAGCGTGCACACGGTTTTACTGCTCTTGAGCGTGCACAGGGCTTTACCGCTCTTGAGCGTGCACAGGGTTTTACTGCTCTGTTTATTATATTTGATTAAAAAGACTCATATTTTTTGAATTAAAAGGTTGAGGTTATTTTGTGAAAAAAACAGTTGTCAGTACTTTTTGGGTCTTATTTCTTTCAAATTTCAATTTCAATTTCAATTTCAATTCGATTGCTAATCTTGCATTGGGATTCATTCGTTCAATGACAGTCATTTTCTGTTTTACAACTTTGCCTGCGATGGCTCAGGATGCAAACCCTCAATTGCCAGTTAATTCTTCAACTCAGCCAACACCAACAGCCATGGCTCGGATTAAAACAGATGAAGGAAAAGTAGACTTTGTATTTAAAGATGGACGAGTGGCCACTTTAATTGTGGAGCGAGGTGAAGTTCGCAGAAGCCGTGTTCCATTAAAGCCCATCGAAAATACCTGTCAGCCTGATATTATACTTTCTGAATGCGAATTTAATATGGCGGCAGCACAAGTCCGAGTGGCCCTCGTTTGGACCAAGAATCCTGATCCGAGACGTCTCGGAAAAATTCTAAAATATAAAAAAGCCAACCCACAGAATAGTGCAGGCAGTGTTAATTCAAGTGATCAAAATAGTGGAAATGCAGAGGTAAATAGTAATTCAAGTTCTGGAGAAAATGCAGTCATCGAAGCGGACGAGGAACTAACTGAAGAAGATTTTCGCGAAACAAACTTTTTTACATCCTGGATGAGTCGAATCAATTTACCTGTTGAAGGATTAAGTGATCAGAAATCCTACTTAGCTTGTAAAAATGATTTGTGGTTGAAAGATTTTATTAAAAGTGACGGAAGTCTGACTTTTGAAACTATCAGTACGGAGCTCATGTTTCAAAATTTTGAAACGGGTGTCAGTGAAAATGCAACTCACATGGATCTCTACCAACCTCAATTTATTAAAACCAGCGTTTTGGGATGGGAGTTGGTGGACTATAAGAACTCATTTGGTTTGATTAAAAACTCCGATCCTTTTTTATCCACTCAGGTTTCTCATTTTGTTTTAAAAGATAAAAGAGGGGATAATTGTCATGTGTCATTTACCTCTGATGTGAGCGTTATTAGGCAAAGTTTAAATGATGAAAGCTTTATTAAAATAAAACCTGAAACTCGTAAACCTTTACTGAAATGGAACCTATTAAAAGAATCACAAATCGAAGATGCGATTGTGAACATACTGAATCCAAAATCGGGAAATCAGCAGGAGGTTTTATGAAACCTTTTATATTTTTAAATTTAATTTGTTTTTTTATTCTTAGCGCAAGTCTAATTTCCAATGCCAATGCCAATGCCAATGCCAATGCCAATGCCAATGCCCAATTGGCCCATCCTCAAACACGATTGCAAAAGTTATCCCGAGCTTTGCAGATGAACAATGCCAGTCCTCAAGACTTAGCCGCCATCTCGAAGCTAAAGAATGAGAGCGAAATCCAAGAATTTTTAAAACTTAAAGCTCAAGAGTACATGAAATCCTTGGCCTTCAAAAAAAAGATGCAATTCAAAATTGAAGAGCTGTTTAAAATGCGTGCCAGTTTTGCCAGTGTTCCCCATCCGACTAATGAAAATTCATTTGAGTTCACACCTAAATCCTCATTTGATTTTTTAATCAGTGAAATTATTGAAAAGAATCAATCCTGGGATGAGTTGTTATTAGCCACCCATTTCAAAGTTAAAAATTTTAAGAACACATTTGGTCAAAATGAAACTGATTATTTTGAAGTTCTGACGGGTCAAAAATCAACACCTATGGAGGACACTCGTCAAACATTAGAAAAAATAGCAAAGGATGTGGTAGCAGGCGTATATCACAATTATGTTCAAACGGATAAGTTTGAATTAGTTGATTATCAATTTGATCCTGAGGATCAACGCATTGCTGGTGTGTTGGCCACGCCTCGCTTTTTTGCAAGATATGGCAACACAGCTTTAAATAAGAATCGAAGGCGTGCAGCGGCCATTTATAAAATCTTTCTTTGTGATCCCATGGTCCCCACTGTGCCTTCCGCTTCAGCAGAATTGGACAAACAGGATTTAGAATTTCTGAACGATCAAGAACTCACGGAAGAACAAATTCGTGCGCATACAAAAACTGATTTGCACGGTGAGCAACCTGATTGTCGAAAGTGTCATGATAAGCTAGACCCGGTGGGCCGAGTGTTTTCATCATCTAATTTTGCCTTGGGACCTGTCGCGACAAAAGGTTCACTTTATATTCCACGAGCCGGTGGAGCGGCTCTTAAAAAAGTGGTGGAGGGTCCACGGGGCTTAGCTAAGGAAATTATCCAAACGCCTGAGTATTTGAAGTGTCAAACCGAACATTTTTGGCGCTGGTTTGTGGGTGAGGATGTCCCTCTTTTGGAAGGTCAGCATCAGATATTGATTAAAGAGTTTGAAAAAGGTGGACGCCGTCCTGTGGATTTTATTAGTTTTCTTGTGACACTTCCTCAGTTCAATCAAGCACCTCGGGCTTTGACTGAAAATCAAATTTTATCCCGCAAGGCCATTCAAATTTTAAAAACTTGTCACAGCTGCCATGTTCAGAACTCAAGTGATATGATCAACTACTGGGATTTAACAGAACTTCCCTATGGCCCCACCGAGTCGGCAAGGCTTTGGGCACTTGATTCCTTAAAAGAAGTCCTGGACTACAAAAATGGGGGAGTTCAACCCTCGATGCCACCTAAGAGTTCCCAGTGGCGACCCACACGAGCTGAATATCAAACCTTAAGACAATGGATCGATCGTGGAGCTCCTGATTTGAATGGTCAGCCTCAAGTGGGAGGAAAATGAAAATGAATTTAAAAATGAATATGCGTATGAATTTGAATAGGAAAAGAAATATTTTTAATCCAACAGGCTTAAAAGCAAAGATATTGATGCTTGGACTTATTTTTTCACAGCTAGCTTGGGCTTCTTTTACAGAAAATCAAGTGAGGTATTTTTCAGGGGCTGAGTTGCAGTGGTACCTTTACAACCTCGGTATTCGAACAGATTTATCTAAATGTCATAATTTAGAAGACAATGTGTCCAGTTCCTTAGGGGTAAATAATCCAGCCACGGGAAGTCCTTCTAGTGGAGGACCCACCATCAGCACGGTGGGAATTATTGCCGAATGTGTAAATCGGCATTTTGCAACCATGGAATCATTACTACATATCCTACCAGAAACTCAAAGTCTTCTTATGGGGAGTGGGAATATCAAAGAGCTACGAGAGAGGTATAATTATTGGTACCAAATGAGATGGTCTTTAGTTGATGTTCAATTGCAGAAAAAAATCGTGGATCATTTGATTTTGCATATATTAGGTCCAGATTCTGTTATTGAAGATTATCAATTGGCTCCATCGGCGGAAGCGTTGAGAGCTGAAATGTACAAAAAAATTAAACTCATCGAAAATCAAAGTGCTGTTCAAGTTCTAACACAAATCACTTTGAGTTTAATATTAAGGGATGAGTCGCTGAGTTATTGAGAAATGATTAAGAAAAGTACCCCAGCTTTATTTTGGAATAAAATAGAGACGAGTCGTTAAGTTACCAATGATTTATACAATTACTGAACAAGAATTTTTGAGGGATAATTTATGAATTGGATCACCAGAAGAGACTTTTTAAAATACTCTGCCGGACTTTCAGCTTTGTCTTTGTGTCCTCAGATGGCGACCGCTGCGAATCAAGGAAGTTTGAATCCTGTTGATATTGATCAACTCAATTTTCAAAAAACAAAATCTCAAAATTCTCAATTTGTGATTCTGGTCAGTTTTGCTGGAGGTTGGGACACTTCCCTCGGGCCCGATGCTTGGACTTCAAAAATTAGACCGCCGGAGTCTGAGTATTTTATTGAGTACCGTGAAGATCAACTTTTACCCTTCGGTGAAAGTTTTGTGGGTCCTGGCATGGCGCCTTTTTCTTCCTATTTTAAAAATTTAACTATTTTTAATGGTGTGTATTTATCCTCCACAGATTTGGGTCATCCCTTGTTACGATATTCTGAAACCGGTCAGGGTCAGGGTGAGTTGGCCGTTTTACCGGCGCAATTTTCTGAAGCAACCCAAAACTTCGGATTGGGATTATTATCCAGTCGGTCGGCCTATGTGGCAGGGAAAAGTCTTCCGCAAATCGACACCTCTGGGCTGTCCACAGCCAATTTAACTGCAGCTCTCACTTTTGATTTAGCAACCAAAGCTTCAACAGACATTCTGGAGAGCCAAAAACAGATCCGAGCTCTGCAAGCTCAAATTCAAAATTACAATTCAGCCTTGACCCAATCGCGCACGAAAAATTCAGGCTTAGCTTCCATGGGGCAAATCATAGGCCAAGCCTTCAAACAGGGTTTGTCCTTTGGTGCTGCTGTGGATGTGGAGGATCTAAGAGATACCAACAACCAAAATATCGATTTCGACACTCACTCGAATCATGAGAGACAGCATTTAGAGTCTCTCAGAGTGAGTTTTGAAAATTTAAAAAAATTGATGGATGAGTTGGCCTCCATTGAAATTTCCAATGGTGTTTCTGTTTTATCGAAAACGACAATTGTTATTGTCAGTGATTTTACCAGGACTCCAGCTAAGAATGCCTCAGGCGGTAAAGATCATAATCCTCAAACAAGTTCTATGTTAGTTTGGAATCAAAACTGGAAGGGCTCACAAATTTTAGGAGCCTCTCGCCATGTGGGGTTAAAAAATTCGAGAGTGGGTATACCCTATTTGTCAGCCCTTCCTTTAGATATCAGAACTAAGAAACCAGTTCTTCGCCGCGAGGATGTTTTTATTTTGCGGCCGGATCATGTGATGGCTACAATTTACCAATCCATGGGAATTGAAGCTGAGCTGGTGCATCCTGGATTTCGTGGATTACCTAAGTTGGATCTGTTCTTTTAAAAACTGGGCCCCCAGAGTGTTGTCAGTAGCTGTTTTATCAGTGTCATTTTAGATATTTAACTCACTAACATTTCCATCGAGGGGCTTTTTCTTAGACTCTTTTCGGGGCTACCAACGCTCTGTTGTGATAAAGACTGTACATC
>JBKDFX010000063.1:0-15669 GCA_046336825.1 Bdellovibrionales bacterium
GATACACTCTGCGGGACAGTTTGTTGCACATAACATACAAGCTGTACATCGAATGGCGCCATCTTTCTTAACAGTTAAAACATGATTACCTTTAAATCGAGGCGAGTACTCATACTTTTCTTCTGGATAATTAAGAGTCATCATGTCTTTTTTGTTAAATAAGTTTTTTAACAAATGTCGCATGGTGATCACAAGCCCACCAACGATACTGACCACGTACCACCGAGATTTATTAGGAGAGTTGTCAACTACGCTCATAGTGTTCCTCGCTTATAAACAAACTCATTTTTCTTGCGATGCTCAAGGGTCACTTGATCAGCACGCTTATCAGTATTGACGAAAATTTCTTGGTCACTGGGCAAGTTCAGAGGAATGTTTTGTCCAGTTAACAGATAGCTGGCTTCAGCCAGTGTTAAAGAGTGGCTCACAATAGTCGTCGCCTTTTTAAACTTTTGAACTAAACCAGCATAATTGGTGAACGAGCCCTCTTTCTCAAGGTAGCTTTTCATAGGAATAACGAAAGATCCCACTTTAAAAGAGTCAAACTCTTGAGAGTGACAAGCTGTCATCCAAATAACATGTTCGGCTTGAGATATCATTTTAACTCGATCTTTAAAATAGGGATAAGCCGCGATATTCTCAGGACCCGCGACTACGACTGTTTTAAATTGACCGTTTTTAATACCATTTTCAAGATTCTTCCAATCTGTGGAAATTCCATGGCTTTCTAAGGCCGTTTGCAAGCCCTTAGAATTAGGATTTTTGTCTCCCCGGATTAGCAAGCCATCAAAGTCACTCCACTTTTCCTCTTGGTTTTTCCAATGAAAAACATTTTTTGTTTTAAAGTTTTTAAGTAGGACAGCATACTCTTCATTTGTGTATTGTCCTGTCACCACAACAGCCAACTCAGAATCAGGAGTGGATTTTATCACTTGATGAGCTTCCACAGCTGCCTGTCCAGCTGACATTTCCAGTTTACCACTTGCAGTCAACTTAAGTGCTAATTTTTGGCGATGTTCTAAGTTAACAAACTTATAAATACTACGACCTTCGTCGCACATCCAATGTCCATTGACCTTTTCATTGTAAACAGGTTTTACACGAAACGCGCCTTCTTTGTTGTAGTATACTTTTACGTTACATCCTGTTGAACAACCCGTGCATACTGTTTCTGATTCTTTGAGATACCATACTCGTTGACGGAATCTGAAATCTTTAGAAGTAAGGGCCCCCACAGGGCATATATCAACTGTATTGAGTGAATATTTATTATTGAGTTCTTTACCTTCGAAAGTTCCAATTTCTGTTCGATCACCACGATTGAAAAGACCTAATTCATTTGTTTTTGAAACTTCATCTGTGAATCGAACGCATCGAGCACAAAGAATGCATCTTTCAGAATCCAAAACGACAGTCGGTCCCAGATCGACGACCTTGTGCTTTTTCACTTTGGGCTCTGCCATTTCAGAATTATATTTGCCGTACTCCATGTACTGCTCTTGCAAACCGCACTCACCAGCCTGATCACAGATGGGACAGTCCAAAGGATGATTAATGAGGTGAAAATCCAGTACCCACTTAACACCATCTTTTATTCGATCAGACTTATTTGAGACTTTCATTCCTTCAGTCACAACCGTATTGCAGGCAATTTGCGGACGAGGATTTCCTTCAATATCAACAATACATAAGCGACAAACACCGGCCACAGAAAGACCGGGGTGATAACAATAATGGGCAATGTTCTCATTGAGCTTATAAAAAGCTTCCATGATGGTTGCGCCGTCTTTAACTTCAACTTCCTGTCCATTAATGGTGCATTTGGGCATAGTTGGTTCCTTTTACCTGCGAACGACCTTCGCGAACAAAATATTCAAATTCATCACGGAATTTAGAAACAAAACTGAGAACTGGAAGAGCGGCCGCATCGGAAAGAGCACAAATAGTTCGGCCCTTCATATTGTCAGCTACTTTTACTAAGAGATCGATATCTTGGAGACGACCTTTACCTTCGAGAATGGAGTGAACAATCTTATTCAACCATCCAGTCCCTTCACGGCAGGGAGTGCACTGCCCACAGGATTCGTGGTGATAAAAATGAGTCAGTGTACCTAGCATATCCACCATGCACTGAGAGTCGTCGATGACGATAACTGCACCTGAACCTAGCATGGTTCCCATGCTCGCAAGATTTTCATAGTCCATATTCGCTTGTAGAGCCTCGTCTGCCGTCAAAACAGGAGCTGAAGATCCACCGGGGATAACTGCTTTGAGCTTACGACCAGGTTTCATTCCGCCACCCAGGTTAAAAATCAGATCTTTGAGGGGATATCCCAATGGAACTTCATAGTTTCCAGGACGAGTTACATTACCGCTGACTGAAAACAGCTTGGTCCCAGCTGATTTTTCAGTGCCGTATTTACGGTATCCTTGAGCTCCATCTCTAAGAATGTATTTAACTGCTGCTAGGGTTTCGACATTGTTAACAATGGTCGGTTTTCTTAAGTAGCCCTGAACTGCTGGAAATGGAGGCTTGAGTTTGGGTTGCCCCTTGAGACCTTCGAGCGAGGAAATCATTCCGGTTTCTTCTCCGCAGATGTAAGCTCCTGCTCCTGCGTAGACATCCATATCGTGGTCAAAACCACTGCCTAAAATATTCTTACCTAGAAACCCTGCTTTGTAAGCTTCTTCGATGGCTTTTCGAACGCAAGCGATTGGGTAGTCGTACTCGCCGCGGATATAGATGTAAGATTTTTTAGAGTTAATTGCGTAGGCAGAAATAATCATACCTTCGATGAGTTGATGGGGAGCTCTCTCCATCATGAGTCGATCTTTGAAAGTGCCAGGTTCACCTTCATCAGCATTACAAAGCAAATAACGAGGTTCGTTATTTTTGGGCAAAAATCCCCATTTCATGCCAGTTGAAAATCCAGCTCCGCCTCGCCCGCGAAGTCCTGATTTTTTTACTTCATCAATGATTTCTTCTGGTTTCATTTTGAAAGCTTTTTGAAGCTCAGCATATCCACCATGCTTTTTGTAACCCTCGAGACCTTGATACTCTTCTAAGTGATAAAACTCTGTGAGATACTTCACTTCGCTCATTTTAGACCTCGTAAAATATTCATTGCAGACTCATTCGTTAAATTTTCAAAATACCGATCATTCACTTGCATCATGGGGGCTGTTCCACACGAGCCCAAACACTCGACTCGACTCACAGTAAATCGCCCATCTTCAGTCACATCACCGAGCTTAACCTTGAGCTCCTGACAAAGATGATCGGAAAGTTCTCGACTACCTACAAGCGCGCAGGAGATCGTCGTGCACACTTGAACATGGTATTTACCCACTGGTTTTTGGTTGAACATAGTATAAAACTTGAAAACTTCGTTGATCTTGCTTTCAGGAATTTCCATCACAACCGAGAGATGAGAAATCACTTCTTTGGAAACCCAACCTTTATTTTCTTTTTGAGCGATATACAGGCTGGGTATGATTGCAGACTCTTTCGTCTCGTAGCGGGAAAGCTCTTTTTTTACAGCAGAAATTCCATCTTGAGATAGTTGAAACATATTACCTTCCTGTTATCGATCCAGTTCGCCAGCGATTACGTTCATACTTGCAACTGTGGCAATCGCATCTGCGATCATTGATCCACGAACCACGTGGGGAAAAGATTGGTAAATTGCAAAGCAAGGAGGCCTCACTTTAAGTCGATAGGGATTGGCTGATCCATCGCTCACAAGATAAAAACCAAGTTCACCGTTGGGAGCTTCAGTGGCATCATAGGTTTCACCAACAGGTGGGCGTAATCCTTTGATGACAAGCATGAAGTGATTCATGAGCCCTTCGATGTTTCCGTAAACATCTTTCTTCTCAGGCAAAACAATTCCCTTGTCACGAATCGTGTAATCGCCACCAGGAACTTTTTTGCAGACTTGCTCAATGATACGAATACTTTGCTTCATTTCTTCAATTCGAACGAGATAGCGGTCAAAAATATCTCCGTTAGTTCCCACTGGAACATCGAAATCGAGAGCATCGTATCCATAATAGGGAGTCAGTTTACGCAAATCCAGATTAACACCTGAGGCCCTAAGCATAGGACCTGTGTAACCCCATTCAATGGCTTCATTAGATTTAACAGGACACACACCCTGCGTACGTTTAACAAATATTTTATTGTCCAACATGAGCTTAGTGATCTCATCAACGCCTGCTCGCATTTCTTTACAAAACACAAGCACTTCGTCGAACCAACCCTCTGGTGCATCTTGAGCCATGCCTCCAATACGAGTCATGCTGACAGTCAAACGTGCTCCACAAAGTTTTTCAAAAAGCGTGTACACTTTTTCACGATAAGTGAACAAATGAAAAAAGGAGGTCAAAGCACCGAGGTCAACTCCACCAGTTCCGACTGCGATGATATGGTCAATGATCCGCGATAGTTCCATGAGAATAACACGCATCGCTTGAGCTCGTGCTGGAATTTCGACTCCCAACATCTTTTCAACTGCACGACAATAACCCACATTATTCGAGGGAGCTGAACAATAATTAAGTCGATCAGTATAAGGGATCACTTGGTTGTAGGGGTGAGTCTCTGCCATTTTTTCAAAACAGCGATGCAGATATCCGATTTCATTGTTCGCACGTACGATTGTTTCACCATCAAGCTCAACCATCACACGCAAGGTTCCGTGCATGGCTGGATGGGAAGGTCCGATATTCAATGGAACTAAATTTTCATTTAAGACATCTCCCCGTTCAGTTTCCGTGTGATCAAAATGAACAGGTAAAACTTCACTACAATGCTGCTGTCGATCAGCTTCGTAATCTTTTCTCAAAGGGTGGCCTACAAACTGATGATGAGTCAAAATTTTACGTAAGTTGGGGTGTCCCTCAAAAATAATACCGAACATGTCATAGGCTTCACGTTCGAACCAGTCAGCTCCTCTCCAAACGGACAGTGCTGTTGGAATCGTTTCATTCACTGCCAAGGGGACTTTAATTCGCAAACGAGAACCGTCTTTAGAAGAAAATAAGTGATAAACAACTTCGAATCTTTTTTCGCGATTGGGATAATCAACACCGCAAATGTCCATTAAAAAATCGAATCGAGAGGAATTTCGAAAATGCTTCAATAAGGGGATGATGGATTTACGGTCGGTAACAACGACATCATCTCCAAATATATGCAGGAATTGCATATTAGAAATGTCGAAATTTCGGCTTAAATCGGATTTAACTTCTTCAAGTCTGGTCATAGGGATTTTTCCAATTATCTCGCCAAGGGCGAGGCTGTTGAGTCGCAATCATTTTTTGAAGTAGCATAACGCCATCGAGAACGGCTTCAGGAGTGGGGGGACATCCAGGCACATAAACATCCACAGGGATGACTTTGTCACAACCTTGTAAGACGTGATAGGCACGGTAAAATCCACCACTGGAGGCGCAAGCCCCCATGGATAAAACGTATTTTGGTTCTAGCATTTGTTCATAGATTCGAACCAGAATAGGGGCCATTTTTTCAGTGATGGTGCCCGCCACTAGCAACAGATCGGCTTGTCGAGGCGAGAAACGAACAACCTCGGCACCGAAGCGAGCTAAATCATATTTAGGTCCCATCACACTCATCAATTCGATTCCGCAACAAGCCGTACCGTAAGGTAATGGCCAGAGGGCATTTTTTCGTCCCCAAGCCACGATGGCATCCAATTTAGTGGTAAAGGCAAAATTTCGCGATAGATCGTCAGCCGCTTGCGTGCCCAAACTCTGAGGATTTTGACTCTCAATCACACCCGAGGTGCTCATTTTAGTCCCCCTGATTCAAAAATAATTTTTTAGACTTTCCATTAAGTACCCTGGAATTTCATCAAAGCCAACAGCATTAAGTCTTTTCCAGGCTTAGGTTTTTCCTCCTAGCGCAATGCGTTCACTAGGATGCTCGATTTTCAATCATTCTTGTTGTTTGGCAGCGGTTTTCACTCTTACAAAGGCTTGAGAATGTTAATGCCTTTGATGGTCGGCACATTTCGCATGCGTTGCAAATAACTGAGTAGGGGTTCATCCACAATTTTTAAATACTGTTGACTGGCATGTCTAAAAGTCAATTCCCCATCGGATTTACGGATAACAAAACCTTGGTGGGAAACATTCACATTAGTACCGATGCTTTCTTTCAGATCCCAATTAGGTCGAATGATATTCAAAATAGAACCACTGGGTATTCGATCTAGAATCTCAGCATCATTTAATAAATTCACCAATTTGATATAAGGCAATTGAGCCCTTTCAGGTGGAGTTGAGTGGGTGATTTTATGGACCCGACTGAACCAGGCTGACTTGTCGATCACAGCCTCTGCTTGAGCGGTTTCCGAACTCAGATAATTTGTAATGTCAGTCAATATTCCTTTGCGGACATTGTTTGGGATCCAATCCTTATCGGTAAAATGATTTCTTTCTGTGAATTCTGGGATGCCATGAAAATAGCGAATTTCAAGAATTCGCCTTTCAAAATCTTGAAAATCTGTTGATCTGGAGAGGGCTAACACTGTTTCAACAAAAGTTGTGCAGTCAAATCCATCAAAACGATAAAGGGGGTCTGAATCTTTACCAAACCCCTCCCCCAAAGGATCCTGCAAATAAGGAAGCCCTATAAAGCGCCTTAGAAATAATGTCAATTTTTTGACCAAGATCCCTATTTAGGCTCAGGGGTTCTCCATGAGATACCAACGAGATAAAGATGGTAAATAAAAGACAGCCTACGTTCTGCATGCTTTGAACTTTTACAAAATTGAGACCAACAAAATTGAGACCAACAGCACGGGTCACCAAAAAAATATGAAAATTTTCCACGTCTGTAGTTTTGGCAAGACTCTTAAGTTGGTTTTGGTTAGGACAATAATATGAAAAATTTAAAACTTATTATTCTCGTTATTTCTTTTCAACTCATCGGTCTACTTTCTTGGTCAGCCAATCGAGTGACTGTGGTCACTTGGAATGTCCAAAACCTTTTTGACTCTGAACATGATGCGGGCAAATGGGATTTCAATTTTCTACCTAAGGCCCATCCCCTCAAAGAGTCAGGCTGCAAAGAAACAAGCCAGCCTCAATATTTGAAAGGCTGCTTAGAAACTGACTGGACTCGAGAAAAAGTTTTAATCAAGTATCAACAAATACGAAAAATGATACAGTCGCTTCCCAAAAAGCCAGACATCTTAGTTCTTCAAGAAATTGAAAATCAACGTGTCCTTAGAGAACTTGCTCAAATTCTCGGCTATTCAGGATGGGCCATCAGCCACTGGGATGATGAGCGTGGTGTCGACACCGGTTTTCTGTTTAATCAAAGACAAGGACTTAATTTTATAGGCACAAAACCCGTTGCCATTCCTCTAGGAAACAACCTGACACGCCCCATCCTCCAAGCTCACTTTAAAATCAGCTCCGAGGACGCCCATTTTTATATTAATCATTGGCCTTCTACTTCAAACCCCGAAGCGCAAAGAACTTTGGCAGCCAATCAAATTCGTCGACAAATTGATATCGAAAATCGCAATTTGCGCAAACCCATCTTCAGTATCGTATTGGGGGATTTCAATGTTATCAGCACAGAGCACCCTCGCCCGTTCCTATCAATTCTAGATCCCAGCTGGACTCATCGGCTGATTGATCTTGATTTTGTTTCACGATCATCTGGTTTTTCGAACCCTCCAGGGACCTACTATTTCAGTCGTGACAAAGTTTGGAACATGCTCGATCGCGTGATGGTTTCAAGTCACTTTTTTGCAGATCAAGGGCTCAAAATTCCCATCAATCGATTTAAAATAATCGACACCCTCGGAGCCATCCAATCCTCTCCTGCCGGTGATCAACCGCAAAAAGTTCCGCATCGCTATAATCACTCTTCTCTTGATCCCAATAAAGCAGGCTACAGCGATCATTACCCCGTGTATTTTGAAATCGTGGCTCCATAAAGTTTGACTTTACACAGGTTCGAAAGTTCTATCGAACCTGCCATGCAACAAAATCAAAATGAGCTCATTAAACATCCTTTTTTGTTTTACATAAAAAACAACAAAAGACCATTTTTCCTTGGAATTAGCTTATTGATCGTGACCAATTTTTTGGACTCGATTTGGCCTCTTTTCATTAAGATGGGAATCGACCAAATTGAAAAAGTCGCTCCCATGAGTGACTTAACAAAAACTTGCCTCATGTTCGCGGCCGTTATGATTTCTTTGGCCTTTTTTCGCTACGGTTGGCGCAGACAATGGGGAGAGTTTCACTCAACAGCCAGTGAACATATTCGCTTAAGACTTTTCGATCATGTGATTCGTATGGGAACACGCTTTTTTCAAAAAAATCCCCCAGGCGAATTAATGAGCTTGATGACCAATGATGTACAATCTTTTCGTCAGGGCATTGGACCTGGTTTTTTAATTTTAGCCGATGGTTTAATTTACACGACAATCGTCATTCCCATCATGCTGACACTCAATCCTGAGTGGACATGGAAGTCTCTTATTTTGCTTCCCCTTGTTCCTCTACTTATTTGGGTTGTTATGGGTAAAATAGAAGCCAACTCAAAAATCCATCAAGATATTTATGCTCAACTGACTCGTTTTGTTGAAGAGCATATTAGTGGAATTCGTGTAGTTAAAGGATTTGCGCTGGAAAAATCTCGTCTCAAAATGTTCGAGGATCTTTCCAAAAAATATGAAAAACAGGGCTTCAAAACTTCTGTTATCGACGCGATTTTTATGCCTGTTATGCAGCTTTCGGCTACATTCGGGGGAGTCATTCTTCTGTACGTGGCCAAGGATGATATCTTGAGCGGCACGGCCACTGTGGGAACCTTTATTGCTTTTCATCGCTACATTCAAAAAATGGTTTGGCCCATGACGGCCTTTGGACTTGGACTCTCCTATTGGCAAAAAGGCATGGGCTCTTTTATTCGAATCAAAGATACACTCACAACTCAATCCACAATTTTAGACACAGGATCTCTTGAGCTCAAAAATTTTGACTCCCTCGAGTTCAAGAATGTTTTTTACAAACACGAAGGCAGCTCGAATTGGAATTTGCATAACGTTAGTTTTCGAATGGAAAAAGGTGAAAAATGGGCTCTGCTTGGCCCCATCGGAGCGGGGAAAAGCACTCTTATCAATCTTATTTTAAGACTTTACCCTATCGATCAAGGTCAGATTCTTATTAATGGGATTCCCCATACAAATTATACACTCAAATCACTAAGACAAGTGATTCAGCTCGTTCCACAGGAGCCATTTTTATTTGGCCGCAGCGTTGTTGATAACGTTCTCATGGGGTACGGGACTTCTGAACATGACTCTGACACTCTCGATCGTCGACTATGGCAAGAGCTTTCTAAGTTTCAAATGGAAGATGAAATTCGTCGACTTCCCGAAAGTGAGAAATCTTTGCTCGGTGAAAAAGGAGTGAATCTCTCGGGAGGACAAAAACAAAGACTCACTCTAGCTCGAGCCTAAGCTTTAGATCCAAAAGTCATGATCTTAGATGACGTCCTATCCGCTGTGGACACTGAAACTGAGCATCGAATTGGAAAACAGCTTTTTGCTGATCCAGAGAAAACTTATATTATCATAGCTCATCGTCTCTCCTCGGTGAAAGTGACAAATCGGATTCTGGTTCTTCGAGATGGAGTTGTTGAGTATTGTGGAAATTGGGATGAGGCCTTGCTAAAAAGTCCAACTTTACAAGTTTTTGTGAGAATTCAGAACAGCGAGGTTTCACATGAAACTTGACCAGGACTCGACAAAGTCATCTTCAGGAATGACTTACTCCGACCTTTTTCGTTTCATGAAACCCTATTTAAAAAGACACATTGGACTTGTGTCTTTGCTGGTGCTTTTAGTTTTTCTACTCGCTGCACTCTCGCGAACAGTTCCATTTCTGATTGGCTTAGCTGCGGAAAAAGGATTTCAAAATAAAGATGTCGCTTTTTTAGCAACCGCTGCTAGCCTTTATTTAATTTTAGAACTTTCTCGAACTTTTTTTGAATTTGGACAATTCAGTCTTTTTAGTTTTTTAGGAAATAGAATTATTCATGAAGTCCGTGTGGATCTTGTGCGCCATGTGCAAAAGTTACCCCTTGAGTTTTTCAATCAAAACTCCACAGGTCGAATTCTCACCCGACTCACCAATGACCCAAACACGTTGGCTGAACTATTTACCGATGGCGTTGTCACCGTTTTTGTTCAATCTGTTATTCTTCTTTCCATTTTGATTTCTCTTTTATTGATTTCACCCCAATTGACACTATTAAGCTTAGTTTTTGTACCTCTCTTCACATTTTTAGCCTATTGGTTAACGGAAAAAATTAAACTTATTTTACAGGATCAGAAAAAGAAGTTGGCTGAGATCAATGGATTTCTGTCTGAAAACTTTAATGGAATTAAAATTGTTCAAATTCTTAATCAGCAGGATTCGGCCCTTAACCAAATGAAAAGCCTTTCCAAGCAATACTGGAATCTAAGTATGCGCTCTGTAAAAGCTTATGCTCTCATGCAACCTTCGATGAATTTGCTGAATGCCTCTGTGGTGATTAGTGCCTTGTTTCTGGCAGGGCGTGCGGCCCTTGAGGGTCAAATTGCCCTAGCTGCATTAATTGCCTTTGTTCTTAATTCACAAGACATCATTCATCCCATTCGTGAGATTCTAGAGAAGTATCAACAATTTCAAAACTCACTCACAAGTGCCGATAGAATACGAACTCTCTTTTCTCAGAAAACAGAAGTGTTTGATGAAAATAAAATTGTCCTTGATCGTTTTAAGGGAAAACTCACGTTTGAAAACCTCAGCTTTCGATATCAAGAGAGCCTGCCCTGGGCGCTACGTCATATCGATTTGAATTTAGAAACGGGACAAAGTTTAGCCCTGACAGGTAGAACTGGCTCTGGAAAAACTACCTTCGTATCTCTTCTTTTGCGCTTTTATGAAGTGACTGAAGGAAAAATTCTTTTGGACGATAAACCCATTCAAACCATTGACCCTGCGATTTTACGATCTCGTCTGGCACTTATTCAGCAAGACCCCTTTTTATTTCGAGGTAGCCTGCTAGAAAATATTATTTTGGGCGATAATGATATCACCGAAGAAAAAATAAATCATGCCGTAGAGCTTGTTGGCTTTAGAGATTATCTTCATCGAACAGGTCGAGATCTCAATTTTCAAGTGCAAGAAAAAGGCAGTAACTTGTCTCTTGGCGAAAGGCAGCTGATCGCATTTTTAAGGGTCCTAGTCCGTAATCCAGATATTGTAATTTTGGATGAAGCCACGGCCAACGTTGACAGTGAAACAGAATTCCTTATTCAAAAAGCCACCCAAGAAATTATGAAAAATAAAACATGTCTCATAATAGCTCATCGCCTCAGTACAATAGAAAATTGTGATCAAATGCTTGTACTCAATCGAGGTGAAGTGATTCAAAGAGGTCAACCCAAGGACCTACTTCGCAAAAAAGAGGTCCGTGAAGAGCTTGAGTCCTAACCTGCAGAGTCAGGAGTAAATTCAACTCTGATTTTTGAGTCCACAGCAGGAACGGCAGTCCCAAAGAAACGAATAACCTGCAAGTTGGGGATATAACTCCAACCATTTGTTAAAGATTCGGGAACAGGTATTCCGTCTTTATAGACTCTAATTGAGGCCAGATTGGGCTTCTGCGCCAGAGGATAATCCGTTAAAATTTCAAGCACTCGGGCTCGCAGACTTCTTACAGCATCCCCTAAATTTGCACTACAAATAGGAAATGAAGATCCACCCGAAACAGCTGCCAAATCCATGTATCTCTGACCTGTTAAAAATTGGCCAATACCATTCATGCAAGTGCCAGTGACTCCAATGTAATTTAAAATCCATCCTCCCACGTTAGGACGAAATGGTCTTTTAAAAGAATTCAAGCGGTTGACCATTGATTGGACAACGCTACCTGACGATCCCGCAGATTGATCGTCTTCATCACTCAACACATTTATCAATAAAAGGGCCTCTTCACGGTGAAAGCCAGCACCTGCCTGATTCAAAAAATCTGAACTCAAAAGTGTTTGTAAACTTGATAGTCCTTCTTCTAAGTTATTACCCATTTCACCACGCAAAAGCCGAGATTGCAGAACGGCTACTAAATCGGGAGTAGAGGCTGTTAAAATGGACGGATTGCCAATATAGCGTCCTCCTCCAAAGCCCACACCCATGGATGTTGTGGTCACAACCATTCTGTAATCTAATTTCAAGGAATTAAGAACAGAGACCATTTCAGGAATAGTCTGAGCTAGTTTTTGTTGGGGAATGTTCATTGATGAGGAGTCATCAACAAGCCAAACAATATCAACTTTATTATTATATAAAGTTGAACTAAAAGTATCTTCTGTGGGAGCAACACCAAAGCGTGCTCCATTAGAACATCCTGTTGCCAGCATGGCAAAAATCAAAAGCTTCCAGCTTTGACGTATCAAGCGGCCTCCTTTTTTCGACTCGTGTACGAATAGATCCGTTCTCTGATATTTTGTGAAATACTTGTAAATTTAACTCCGTATTTTTGTGGTGTGACTTCCAATTGCCGACTGGATTGAAACTTGTTTACAACCGAGGCCACCGCATTAAACGCAGGAACGTCAGGCGAGGGATGAAAATGCAACAATAGTGTTTGTCCAGGCTGCAGGGCTTGGCTGGGAATGTACAATCCAGCGCCACCTGCACTGATCTGATAGGACTGCCCTCGAAATACAGTTTTGTTATCATGAACAATTAATGTTCCTTCAAACTCCGCACGAGGATACTTACGTCGATTGAACACTTCTTTGAGTTCTTTATCTCCCCGGGCAATCAGCTCTTTTACTTTTTGAGTTGAAAATTCTTCGAAATCTTTTACGGGTCTCCAACCTGGGCTGCTGCTCATCGCAATATGATCCTGCTCGACGAGCGTTCTCTCTTGCAGCATCTGAATGATTTCTAAATAAGTGAAGGGACCAAATTTTTTATCTTCCTTGTTAACCATCCACTTTTTTTCATGAAAGGGATGCAAAGAGGTAGGCTGCATTGAATTGCGTGCCCAGCCTTTATTGTATTTTTCAGCAAATGTGGGATGTTCCAATAATAACATCCAGTCTTCACGAGACTCTTCATAAATATAATCATTCCAAGCGTGCTCAGCCGCATGGAGTTTTTCTAAAATCTCATTAACTGTGTAGGGGCCTACTTGATGTCCAGCTTTCGCCAAGAAGTATTTCTTAAGCATAGTTGTCTCCCGAAATAATGTATCAACACTATCTTTTCGGTCTAGACGAAGGGACCCTTGAGAGGAAACTCAAATGATGGCAAAAGTGTCAAATTCTATGACAGGACTATTTCAAATTGAGCTGATCCGTGAGTACCAACCAACGCAAATAGGCCATTTCAAGATCAGCCCGCACTCTCACCTGCTCCACTTCGGCTTCTTCTGCGCGATTGATGGATTCAATGAGAAAACTGATATCTGTTCGACCCTGATTAAACGTGCGAGTCAATTCGTTAACTGCCTGCCTTCGAGAATCGAGAAGCTCCTGTTGTACTTTTAAATTGGCTTCAAGTATTTCTACATTTTTAGTGAGGAGTTGCAGGTCCTCAACTAACTGATTGATGGTCATTTCAGATCTGATTTTTTGAGAGAGGGCATCGGCTTTTGCTTTTCGTGCTCTTGTGTCTTGGACATTTTCACCAAAGGAATGACTGAACCTGATTCCCATGTACCAGTAGGGCCTTCGACCTTCAATCAGTTGTTCTTGAGAGGCCGAAGTTGAAATGTTAGCGCCAGTCGCCCCCACTTGACCTACAAAGGCAAGCCTTGGCTGATTGAGAGAGCTGACGGATTCAGCCTCATAGCTTTTTTGTTGTCTTCTATAATCTGCCAATTGATAGGCCCTTGTTTGATCAACAGGTTTTGCGTTTAACTTAATTTCAATTGAATACTTGGGTGATTCTTTAGGTAAACTCAAGCCAGTATTGTTCATGCCAGGAAGAAAGATTCTTAAGTTGACCATCCTCTGTTCGTACTCAATACGATTAACTTTTGCCAAGCGCTGACGGCTCAAAAACTCAGCTTTAACTTGCGCCAGTTCTCCGGGGGCTGCGTATCGGACTCGTGCTTTATTCTGAACATTTTTGTAAAGGCTTTCATATCTGTTCAATGCGGCTTCGGATTCGATCAAGCGCCGATAGGCCAGAACTGCCTGCCAATAAAGGTCTGAACCTGAAATCAGAGATTCTTCAATTCTTTCGGCCAATTCAAATTTTTGAATTTTTGTTTCGAGTTGAACTCCTTGAGAAGCCTTTCGCAATCCAGCGCCAAAGGCATTTTGCCACAAATTTTGCTCCAACGTGAATAAGTAGGAATGAAAATGTCCGTCTCTTGGAGCCGCCAAAAAAGTAGCTGTTGATTCTAACTTATCACTTCTTAAATCAAACGAGATGTCAGTTCCTGTTAAAAAAGATTTTCTTAAATTGACTGAATAGAGATCAGATTCTTCTAAATCAAAATTGGTATTGGTTAAAGAAACTTGACGATCTCTTTCAAGCCCCACATCGACAGTCAAAAACCAATCCAAGCCAAATTGAAATTCTTTTTCTCTCGCGTCTAGGACTTCATAATCATAAAGAATGGATTGAATCTGGGGAGATTTAGTCAAAGACTGATTTAGAAATTCTTTCCATTCAAGAGCTATTGAAAAGACAGGAATAAATAAAATTAGAAAGATAGATTTTTTTGTCACGGCTCAAGATATCGACTGAGAAATTAAGCAACAATCACTTTTACATTTTGACGCTCCGTTATTGTTGAATTCCGTGACACATAA
The DNA here is from genome assembly GCA_046336825.1 of Bdellovibrionales bacterium. Classification (GTDB taxonomy): domain Bacteria; phylum Bdellovibrionota; class Bdellovibrionia; order Bdellovibrionales; family Bdellovibrionaceae. Next base: position 14,868 of record JBKDFX010000063.1, read on the forward strand.
CAAAAAGTGCCGATTGAATTTGAACACCTGTCATGATTGCTAGAAAATTCACTGCTATGGACATAATTAAAATTTCAATCACCCGCCCCGTATTCGCTTGGATTCTCATGTCAGCCTTCATCATCTTTGGTGGAATCAGCTTCCTGCGTTTAGGCGTAAGCCAGATGCCAGACGTGGACTTCCCTATTATCGGAATTAGTATTTCCTATGACGGAGCTTCACCTGAAATAGTAGAGTCCGAAATCATTGATCCCTTTGAGCAGCGGTTACTTTCACTGGAAGGTCTTAAAGAAATCAAAGCAACAGCTCGCCAAGGATCAGCTAATATTTCTTTGGAGTTTGAAATCAATCGAAATGTGGATGTTGCACTTCAAGAAGTTCAAGCTGCCATTTCCCAAATTCGGTTACCTGCTGGCGTAACTGAAAACCCCATCGTCCGTAAACAAAATCCTGAGGAAGAGCCCATTATGTTTATCGGATTGTGGTCCGACAAACCTCTTAAAGAAATCATCAATTTTGCTGAACAATTTCTAGTAGATCAAGTTCAAACAGTGGGTGGAGTGGGAGAAGTTTCTGTAGCTGGCTTTAGTTCTAGAAACCTGCGAGTCTGGATTGACCACGAAAAACTTAAAAATTTTGATCTGACTGTTGTTGATATTTTAGATTCCATTCAGCAGCAACACATCGATCGAGCCGCAGGCTATGTTTCCAATAAAACGCAAGAGCTCAATGCCAGGCAGTACGGAGAAGCACAATCTGTCGAAGAATTTGCTAACCTGCCCATTCTAAGACGGGGTGGATC
>JBKDFX010000064.1:0-14616 GCA_046336825.1 Bdellovibrionales bacterium
GACTACCGAGCTTTTTGGATGAAAAATACGTGGATTGATTTGAGCATCGGATATTTTGATAAAAATCGAATTTTAAAAGAAGTGATTGATATGAAGTCGACTTCAGAGCTCGAAGTGAGTCCGCCGACCTATCCCAGTCAGCATAAAGCCCAGTACGCCCTTGAAATGACCAAGGGCTGGTTTGAAAAAAATAAGATAAAAATAGGTGATAAATTTGAGTTGGACTAGACCCTGGTCTTGAACTGTTTTGCATCACTTTCGGAACCATGTTCCAATGACCAAGATGAAACAGAAGTCTCATCTTAACCGAATCAAGGAAGATCGCATGATGAAGAAATTCATACTAGCACTCGCAGCTACCATCACAATGATCAGTTTGTCAGCTTGCACCTCAGGTGGATCCGGCGATGGAGAAGAAATTGTAGCCGAAGAAGGACTCGAAGGCGCAGAAGAAATCGTAGGTGAAGACGGTGGCGGCAGCGAAGTGTCCCTCGAGGGAGAATTTGGCGAAGAGCCAAATAATCAAACGGCCGACACGACCACATCTCCAGATACGGCTGTCGCAGACACCGCAACGGAAGAAGAGCTCTCCATTGAGTCCTTTAATGAAGGTATTGAAGATTCTCCCCCCGTCGCAGACACAAATGCGGAGCCAGTTCCTGAGCCTACAACTTTAATTGAGCCCGAAGCACCTGCTCCCACAGCTGGTGGTGAAGAAATTGCGCCTCCAACAAATATGACGGAAGTGGCGCAACAAGAAACTCCTGCAGCTATGACCGATTTAGATCAGCAGCCCAAGCCAGCGGTGCGATCATTGCAAAAAGTAGCAGCAACACCCTGGAAAGTGGGTAAAAGATGGGTCAACGGAATTTATTTTGCCCGTCCCGGGGACTCTCTTTCATCGATTAGCCAAACTATTTATGGTGACGATCGAACCTCAGAGTTAAAGAAAATCAATCCGACGTATAACAATCGAGATGTTAAGCCAGGCGATAAAGTTTACTATGCTTCTGTTGTACGTCCCGATGATGCTGAAAAAGTTCTTACATTTTTTGAAGAGAAAAATATTCCACCCAAAATATATACAGCTCAAGAGGGCGATAATATTCGTCGAGTTTCCAAAAATCTTTTAGGTTATCCTGAGGCTTGGAAAGAGGTTTGGGCTTATAACCAAGTAGAGTCTAAACAAGATATAGATGCAGGAACAGAAATCAGATACTGGGATGCCAACATGGCCAGTTCTGCACCGTCCGATCAAGCGCCTTCGCAGCCCATGGCCGATATGGGCGCAACACCTCCCCCAATGCCTGAGCCTGCTCCCCCAGTCCAAGATACAAACATGGCCAACCAGGACTTTCCCCCACCTCCTGATTTTCCTCCACCCATGGACGGTCAACAAACGGCTGAGCTACCTCCGCCGCCCCCGCCTGCCGATATTCCACCACCGCCACCACCACCCATGGACATACCTCCACCACCGCCACCACCAGCTGTTGCAGCTGTTGAAGACGAAGGAGCTTCGGGCGCAGCCGGAGATGACCAGCTGATCTTAATGGCCGGAGGCGGAGCTGTAGTAGTCGGTTTACTGTTGTTCCTCATTCGCAGAAAAAGAAAACAGAAGGAACTTGAACAAGCCCTTGGAGAAACCCACGTCGGCTAGTTGAGTCTCAAAAAAATAAAAACCCCGCATTAACCGCGGGGTTTCTTTTTGATTTTAATATTTTTTACTTCTTAGAATAAATTAAAAGATGAAAACATAAGATTCTTTTTTTAAAGGGATCTAAAAAACTTAAGATACTTTCTTTAGAATCTTATCAAGAACGCTCTTTTTGTCCGTGCGGCTGCTTTCTACGAAGTAAATAAGATCGTCCACAATTTGCACGTCACGGTTGTTAGCGGGTTGAAACTTAACTCCGCAACCAGCAGAATTGGTCCAAACAACGAGGGCATGAATTTTACGTACGCGACCACTGACTTCAAAGGTGAGTTGCAACTTGTCGTTATTTTTCAGGCCGTGGCTTTTAAATTCAAGGAAAGCTCCTGAAATACTTATATTTCTAAGAACGCCGGTCGCTTCGCCACGGGCATAGCTTTTTCTGAAGCTAACAGCTAATGCAAGTGGTGTTCGGGGGGCCGGTACCTTGGATTCCACGCGAGTCTCCTTATATGTTAAATGAGGTCCTAATTTAGTTTCGGAATGTGTCTAAGAAATGTTGAGTCCAGGTAATATTTTAAGCAGGATAGAAATGCTGTTGACTTGCCGATAGGATTATTAGAACTTAGCCGCAAGCCAGATCCTTCTAGTTTATATGCGATCCTGGCAAAGAAATCAGAATTAACCCTAAATCAAACACAAATAATAAAACTTATAAGCTACTAAAAACACTAGAAATTCATAAAACAAAAAATAAAATAAAAACCCAGGAGTAATGATTGTCGGATTCAAAAAGCTCGCCAGTTGAAGTTGTCAAAAAACGAGGATCTCGAACAAAGTCAGCAGCCTCACAAGAAGGAGCAGCCAATTCTAGTCCAGGTAATGAAGCCAAAGTAGAGACCAAAGCTGAAAACAAATCTGAAATCAAAGCAGAGACTAAAGTTGAGTCCAGCGCACCATCAACGCCACCTGCCACGGGAAATGAAAAACAAATAGTGCCACCGCCGCAAGAAAATCAACCTGTAGCATCTCAAGAATCCGCTCCCGCTACCGCGCCGAACCCTCAGACCAGCGGTGGTGCACCTCAAGTACAACAGCAACAATCGGGACAACAACCTCAGGGCCAACAAAATCGGCATCAGCACAATCCCCATCGCCGATTTGATAAAAACAGACATTTCCATAAAAACGACAGAAATGACCGCAATGATCGCGGCGATCGAAACCAGCATCGTGGAAATCGGGACAACTTTCGAGATCGACGTGGTGGAGTCAATCCTTACCAAAATGATGTGGGTGATGAACCACCAGAAATGGGAGCTGTTGACACTTCAGTTGACGTGGACTTGAGCGATATTCAACTCACCGATGAAGAAAAAACATGGCTCAGTTCTAAGGATTTAAAAGCTAAAAACATACAAGAGCTGACAGGTTTAGCTTCCAAAATGAAAATTGAAAATGCAGCTGGCCTTCGACGGCAAGACATGATTTTCGAAATTCTAAAGCGAGCGGCCAAGCTCAACGTGGATATTTTTGGCGCTGGTGTTCTAGAAATTTTACCTGATGGTTATGGATTTTTAAGATCCCCTGATTACAACTATGCGCCAGGACCTGATGATATTTATGTGTCGCCTTCGCAGATCAGAAGATTTGGATTAAGAACAGGTGATACTGTTACAGGTACAGTTCGTCCTCCTAAAGAAGGCGAAAGATATTTTGCCCTTCTCAAGGTTGATACTCTCAATTTTGAAACTACGGAACAAAGTAAAGATAAGATTTTATTTGATAACCTCACGCCGCTTTATCCGCAAAAGCGACTCAAGCTTGAGCATAACCCTTCTGAATACACCACTCGAATCGTGGATTTGATGGCTCCCATTGGAAAAGGTCAGCGCGCCCTTATTGTCGCGCCTCCTCGCACGGGCAAAACGGTTCTGATGCAAAATATCGCCAATGCCATCACGGCCAATCACCCCGAAGTGAAACTCATTGTTCTGTTAATTGATGAGCGCCCCGAGGAAGTGACGGACATGCAAAGAACAGTAAAGGGTGAAGTTGTTTCATCCACTTTCGATGAACCGCCCACACGTCACGTTCAAGTGGCTGAAATGGTCATTGAAAAAGCAAAACGCCTTGTTGAGCACAAGCACGATGTGGTGATTCTTTTGGATTCCATTACTCGTCTGGCTCGTGCTTACAACACAGTGGTTCCCACCTCTGGAAAAGTACTTTCAGGTGGTGTTGATGCTAACGCGTTACCTAAACCAAAACGATTTTTCGGAGCCGCCCGAAATATTGAAGAGGGTGGATCTTTAACCATTATTGCAACGGCCCTTATCGACACAGGGTCGCGGATGGACGAAGTTATTTTCGAAGAATTTAAAGGAACTGGTAACTGCGAAATCCATCTTGATAGAAAACTTATGGAAAAACGCATTTTCCCATGCATGGACATCAATAAGTCAGGCACAAGAAAAGAAGATTTGCTTGTCGATAAAACAGATCTCAACCGTCTATGGATCTTGAGAAAAGTTCTAGCCCCCATGAATGTGGTGGATGCCATGGAATTTTTAATGGATAAAGTGGGTCAAACAAAGACCAACGGAGACTTTTTAAAGGCGATGAGCGGGAACTAAATATATAAAAACATTGAGAATTATCGTTTTTCAGATAGTTCTCGACAGCGTGCTTCTTGATTGGTATACAATGCCGTTTCATTTAGCAATTTAAGGAAAAGACTATGAAAGATAAAATTCATCCAAAAGTAAGTAAGGTCGTTTTTAAAGACATTTCTTGTGATTTCGCGTTTTTAGGCGAAAGCACAATTGAATCAAAAGAAACCATGAAATGGGAAGACGGCAACACCTATCCCGTTGTAAAAGTGGAAATTTCATCTGCTTCACACCCTTTCTTCACTGGTAAGCAGCGTGTGATGGATATGGAAGGCCGTATCGATCGCTTCAAAAAGAAATACGCAAAGAAATAAGTCCTTCGAACTAAGGACCCTCAGCGATATTCAGCAAGAAAATGCGGCGACAACGCCGCATTTTTATTTTATTCTCATCACCGAATGTTTTCAAAATTAGAAGAAGTCGAAAATCGCTATGAACAAGTGCAAATGCTTTTGCAAAGGCCTGATATTGCCTCTGATCAAAAGCAGTACCGTCAACTCATGAAGGAGTTGGCCAACCTGGATAAAATTGTCACTGTTTATCGTGACTTTCGCAAAAAAACTCAAACAGTTGAAAGTAATAAAAAGCTTTTAGGAACTGAAAGCGATTCCGAGATGAAAGATCTTCTCAAAGAAGAAATCAAAGAAATCGAATCAGCTCTTCCTGAAATTGAAATGCACTTAAAGCTTCTTTTAATTCCAAAAGATCCTAATGACGACAAAAATATTATCCTCGAAATTCGTGCTGGTGCTGGTGGGGATGAAGCTTCGCTTTTTGCTGAAGAACTCTTCCGCGGATATTCATACTATGCTGGCACTCAAGGCTGGAGAGTTGAGCTACTATCTTTTTCGGAAGGAAATGTAGGCGGGGCTAAAGAAATTATCGCAAGTATCACGGGCGACAGTGTTTATTCCAAATTGAAATACGAATCTGGAGTCCATCGAGTTCAGCGCGTACCTAAAACAGAAGCTCAAGGGCGGATTCACACCTCCACTGTCACGGTGGCGATCATTCCTGAAGTTGAAGAGCAAGAAGTTAAAATTAACATGAACGAACTCCGCATTGAAACCATGCGAGCCAGCGGTGCGGGAGGACAGTCCGTTAATAAAACAGAATCCGCAGTGCGTGTCGTGCATCTTCCAACGGGTTTAGAGGTGCGCTGCCAAGAAGGTAAAGCGCAAAGTGCCAACCGAGAACGAGCCCTTCAGATTCTTTATGCAAAACTAAAACAGATTGAAGAAGATAAAACCCGCAAAGAAGCCTCTGATGTCAGGTTAGAACAAATTGGAACGGGTGATCGATCTGAACGAATTCGAACCTATAATTTTCCTCAAAGCCGAATTACAGATCATCGAATTGGCTTAACAACCCATCAAATTGACACCGTGATGAAGGGTGGATTTGAAAACTTAATCGATCCTCTTATGGCCCATTATCAGGCTGAAGCTCTTAAGCAGCAGAGCCAGTCATGAAAGTAAAAGAAGTTTTAGATAAAACCATTCAGTTTTTCCGAGAAAAAAAAATGGAACAAGCCCGCTTTGAAGCTGAATGGCTGATTGGGGCAGGGCTTGGTTTAGACCGTGTTCAGCTCTATATGAAATACGACCAACCCCTTAAAGAAAATGAAATCGTTAAACTTCGTGAATTTGTAAAAAGGCGAGTTCAGGGCGAGCCCCTGGCCTACATTGCAGGCGTCAAAGGGTTCTATGGATTCGATTTTATTGTAAACAAAGATGTGTTGATTCCGCGTCCCGAAACGGAAACCCTGGTAGAAAAGGCCCTGGATTTCATAAAGCTGAAAAGCTTAAGTGCGCCTAAAATCATAGATCTAGGAACCGGTAGCGGCTGTGTTGGACTCACCCTAGCCAAAAAAATTTCAGGAGCAACGGTTACTCTTTTAGATATTTCACCAGCAGCTCTTTTGGTGGCTCGTCAAAACGCAGAAAATTTAAAAATTTTAGACCGAGTGAGTTTTATCGAAAGTGATGCAGCTGAATTCTTAAAAGGAACCGACGAAACCTTTGACCTTATTCTAGCAAACCCACCGTACATTTCACCTGATGATAAACAAGTTGATGATCATGTTAGAAAATTTGAACCTCACCTGGCACTTTTTGCAGATTCAGGAACTCGGTTGCTCAAAACGTGGTCTGAAAAAGCTCAAGGCAAATTAAAAAGCCCGGGCCTCATGTTAATGGAAATGGGCCATGATCAGGGTGAGGAAATGAAAACTTGGTTTGAAAGCTTTCATTTTTTTAGCCAAGTGCAAGTGATTCAGGACTTATCAAAAAATGACCGAGTCATTCTAGGCGAAAGGAATTAGTTTCCATGGATAAAATGGTCATTCAAGGCGGTTACCAACTTAACGGCACAGTGTCTGCTAGCGGAGCCAAAAACTCAGCTTTGAAATTGATGTTTGCTTCGCTTTTAGCCGATGGAAAACACATTTTTCATAATGTTCCCGAGCTGGCGGATGTGGAATCGGCAAGAAAGCTTCTGCTAAGTTTAGGAAGTGAAAGTGAGTTTTCTAAAAACACACTGACAATTCACTCAAAGCCCAATTCACAGAAAGCGGATTACGAATTGGTTCGTAAAATGCGAGCTTCAATACTTTGCTTGGGCCCTTTATTAACAAAAACAGGTGAAGCGATAGTATCTTTGCCAGGTGGTTGTGCCATCGGGACTCGCCCTATTGATCTTCACTTAGAAGCCATGAAAGCCATGGGTGCAGAGATTGAACTCAAAGAAGGCTATGTGCATGCGCGCGCTAAAAAATTAAAAGGCTGCACATTTCTTTTTGAAAAAGTCACAGTGGGTGGGACCGAAAATATGATGATGGCGGCAACACTGGCTGAGGGCACAACTGTTCTAGAAAATGCGGCCAAGGAACCAGAAATTGTAGATCTGGCTAACTACTTAAACAAAATGGGCGCAAAAATTTCTGGTCACGGAACAAGCGTCATCAGAATTGAAGGCGTGTCTAGCCTTAAGCCAGCCGAACACACCACTTGCCCTGATCGTATTGAAGCGGGAACGCTATTAATTGCTGGAGCAATTACGGGTGGAGAAGTCACTGTAACTAAAATTGATCCTAGTTATTTAGAGGCCTTTAACGCAAAACTTCGAGAAGCGGGCTTTCAAGTAGACACAGGTCAAGACTCCATCACGGTCAGAAAAAACAAATCCTGGAAAGCTGTTGATATTACAACAGCTCCTCACCCACTATTTCCTACAGATTTACAGGCTCAATTCATGGCGCTCATGACATTAGCTCATGGAACCTCTGTTATTGCAGAAACAGTTTTTGAAAATCGTTTTATGCACGTAACAGAACTGATGAGACTCGGTGCTGATATTACACCTAAAACCCATGTGGCAGTTGTTCGTGGAATTCCTGAAAAAGGATTAACGGGAGCTCCCGTTATGGCCACCGATCTGCGAGCGAGTGCTTCTCTTGTGCTTGCTGGTCTGGCGGCTAAAGGTGAAACTGTAGTTAATCGAATTTACCATTTAGATCGTGGGTACGAAAAAATGGAAAATAAATTAGCCTCTCTTGGGGCTAAAATTGGAAGGAAAGAATAATTGGACTCAATTACGTTATGGATTGTGGCTGGGTTGGTGTTGATTGCAGGTGAAATGCTCACGGGAACTTTTTATTTACTTTTTTTATCCGTGGGAGCTTTCGCAGCAGCCCTTTCTGCACATCTGCAGCAACCGATTTTAGTGCAAGCCTTTGTTTGTGGAGTCACAGCTGTTTTAACAACGGTGTTCTTTAAAAAACGCATGCAGGATAAAATCATGAAGTCCCTTCCCATGGACAATGACATCGGTAAATCTATTCAAATCGATCAAAGTATTGAATCTAGTCAGCAAGCTCGGGTGAGCTATCAGGGAACCACATGGGTAGCTAAAAATGTAGGAAATGATTCCCTCAAATCAGGTGAAACAGCTCTGATTGTTGGAGTCGACGGCAACACTTTACTTTTAAGAAAAAAATAACAGGAGAAATCAGCATGGAAGTGCTTTCAGTCATAATCATCGTGTTTGCTATTATTTTTGTGGCACTCACAGTTCGAATTGTTCCTCAGCAATCAGCATTTATTGTGGAACGACTGGGTAAATACAGCCGTACGCTCGAAGCGGGTCTGCATTTCACAATTCCCTTTGTGGACCGCGTATCCTATCGAACAGATTTAAAAGAAATGGTTTTAGACATTCCTCCGCAAATTTGTATTACCAAAGACAACGTTCAAGTGACTGTGGACGGAGTGATATTTTACCGTGTCATGGATCCAAAAGCTGCAAGTTATGGTGTTAATGACTATGAAATCGCAATCATTCAGTTAGCTCAGACTACATTGCGCTCAGAGGTTGGTAAAATTGACCTCGACAAAACCTTTGAAGAGCGGGAGCGCGTGAACAACGCAGTGGTCATGGCCATTGATGCGGCTACCCAACCTTGGGGTGTAAAGGTTCTGCGATACGAAATTAAATCCATCAACCCTCCGAAAGATGTTTTGGATGCCATGGAAAAACAAATGCGAGCTGAGCGTGAAAAGCGCGCTAAGATTTTGGAATCCGAAGGAGCTAGGGACTCCATGATTAACAATGCTGAAGGCCGCAAGCAGGACATGATCAAACAATCAGAAGCTGATAAACAAAGACAAATCAACCAAGCCCTTGGTCAAGCGGAGGCTATTTTAGCGGTGGCCCGGGCCACCGCTGATGGAACCAAAATGGTGGCTGAAGCTTTAGCCTCACAGGGCGGTCGAGATGCGGCTAACTTAAGAGTGGCTGAAGAATATGTGAAACAGTTGGGTCAAATGGCGGCAAACTCAGATCTTCTTATTGTGCCTAGTAACATGGGAGATCCCACAGCAGTTTTAACCACAGCTTTCAGTGTTCTAGATCGCGTAAAAGCTCGTCAAACCACACCCGTCTAAGGACGGGTTGCTCACTCGGGTGGTTTTTCCGGCGAGATTCTTGGGCGGGTTTTTCTGGACAATGAGTGCTTGAAGGTAAAAAAAAGCCCGAACCTGGAGGGGATTGGATCGGGCTTTCAACTTCTTCTCGAGATTTGTCTGGGGAGGGGGTCCTCAAACTCTTCCAAATTAGAAATCTTTAGAACATAAAATTTAAAATATCAGAGGCTCGGGCGTTTGCAGAGATCGCTAAAACTGCCAAAATATAAATGGCAATAAGGGCTTTACCAACTTTGCTCTTCTTTACTTGAGCCTTTCGACCTTGCAAATTCATCGCTGTTGAACTCCTGATGTTAAAAACTATCAGCAAAACAAGTGCCAAACTTTTAGACAGCCAAATAAAATCTAGAGGCATTTGAGTAAAATTAACTTCCGAATCTCGGTTCCAAAACGGAATCAACAATTCCGATGTGGAACTAATTTGATGGTACCTTTGGCCAGAACTGGTGAGGCCAATCCACAAACGCATTTTACTCACTCATAATTAAATCCATGAGTGATCGGCCGCAGGTAAGCTGGATAATTCGCAATCACAAGGGCAAAATTCTTGGACCCTTCACCACCCGTGAAGTTTTGCACCGTATTTCTGAGGGATCACTCATGGGCGATGAAATGATTTCCGCCTATCCTGAAGGAAAATGGGTGGCCATTTCAAAAGAGCCTGAATTTTATGATCAACTTTTAAAAGTATTAGAAAAAAAAGCAAATGAAACTGGCATGAAAAAACCTGAGAAGGTCGAAAGAAAGCAGGATTTCGAAGAAACCATTTTTATGCCGAAACCCTTTCAGCCTTTGGAGCCCTTGCCAGAACCTCCTAAGCCGGCAAGTACATTTGTTGATAAGCGAGATGAAATTGATAAATTTGTTAAGGACAGCATCACAAAAAACTTAAAGGATGGCGGTGGAGCCGGTGCGCCTCCGCCACCCGTTATAGATTTGAAATTTCAGGATCCAGAAATCCCCCAAAAAAATTTTCGTAAAGTTCTTTTTCTTTTGTTGATTTCAATCTCCACTGTATTTTTAGCGATACTTTTTATTCTCCCAGCAGAAAAAAAGAGTGATCGAATCAGGCTTTTAAAAGTGCAGCCCAATCGGCCAGCTATTTCAGAGCAACTCGCCAAAGACAAGTTCAACTTAGCACTCATTAATATTGAGCAGAGCAGCGTTGAAAGTCTTCTTAAAGCCCAAAATAATTTGGTGTCCTTGATTGAAGGTCAACCTAACAACTTAGATGCCCGCGGGCTTTTATGTTTTGTTTACAAAGAACTTTGGAATTTCTCCTATCAAGATCCAGAAGATTTAAAAACTGTAGAGCAATTGGTGCAGCAAACCAGAGGGTTAAATTTAACCAATGCCAACGGACTTTTGTGTGAGTCCATTCGACTCTTAGTGACAGGTAGATTTCCTCAAGGTCGAGCACAAATCGATAGTTTGCTAGAAAACTATGGAAGCTTTTCTTTATTGCCTGTCGGGTATTATTTGAAGGGAGAGGTTTTAGAAATTGATAGAGAGCTCGTCAATGCAGCTGCCTACTATAGTAAAATTAGCGAGATGTGGCCAGGATGGGGAAGACCCAGTCTTTCATTGGCCAATTTATATTTCCGCGAAAGAAAATACCAAGAAGCTTTTCAAGTTCTAGAAAATGTCCCCAAACCCATTTTGCAAAGCAAAGAGCGAATCGTTTTAATTGGATTAGTAGAAGCCAGAGGTTTTCAAAGAAAAGACATTGCGCTCAGAATGTTAGATGCAGCCCTCAACCAACCGGGGCAATTGTTACCCAAATTGGCATCGGAGGCCTGGTACACACTCGCTGAGTTGTGGTTAGACAAAAACGAAAAAGCAAAAGCATTACAGGCAGCACAAAAAGCCTATCGTTTGATGCCACAAAATAAATTGGCACGAGAGCTTGTTGTGCGTCTGGGGGGAAATGAAGAAATTGGAGGAGAAAGTGAACAAAATCAGTCCATGACTTTGTTGGGTGATCAATACTTTCGCCAAGGGGATTGTTTGTCAGCGCAAGCTGAGTACAAAGCCGCTTTTGAAATGAATCCTAAAAATGCAGAAGCTGCAATGAAAGCTGGCAAATGTTTGTGGCAGCTCAATCAAACCTATGATGCTTTGGATTGGCTCAACAAAGCTATTCGAGCCAATCCAAAACTAATAACCGCTTATGTTTTACAGGCAGATTATCTCAGTCAAAGATATGATTTTCCAGCGGCCTTTTCACTTTTGACCCGCGCTCAGCAAATCAGTTCACAAAATTTTGAGATACTTCGCGGACTGGCTTGGTTGGAGTTACGTAAAAATAATATGGTAGGTGCCATACAGTTTGGCGAAAGAGCGCGAAACTTATTTGATGGTGATGTTGAAACCTATGTACTTTTATCGAGAGCCTATCGACAGCGAGCTACGACCATACTTCCTGAGACACAAAAATTGGCCAAGGAAAAAGAAGAGGCTTTAAAAAATATGCGCTCTTATGCCACTCGAGCTGTCGAGCTAGATGCGACCAACACTGAAGCTCAACTTGTATACGCTGAAATGTTAGCAGCTCAGCACGGGGTCGACACGGGAGTACAATACTTTAATGAGCTCATTAAGAAATTTAACTACACTTTAGATTACCGCTTGGGTCTGGCTGCTCTCCTTAAGCAGGAAGAACGATACCTACAGGCTCTGGAAATTTACGAGCAAGTTCTTGGAGCAGATCGAAAAAACAAAAAAGCCAAGATGGGATTAGGCATTTGCTTAAGAGCTCTGGGTAGAAATGAATTGGCACTGAAAACATTTTTAGAAACAGCCATATTGGACCCTTCAGATGCAGAGGCTTTTTACTATTCTGGTCAGGTGCTGAAAGATCTCGGCAGATTTGAACAGGCCATGGATAATTTTAGAAAAGCCATGAGGGTCAATGCCAATTACCCACGTCTCAATTATGCAATTGGTCAGGCCGCCTTTTCTAAAGGAGATTACCAGCAGGCCAAGGCCTATGCTCTAGAGGAAAAAAAACGCAATCCTCAGTTAGCAGATCCAACAGTACTTTTGGGTGAAGTTTATTTAGCCACAAAGCAGTTTGCAGATTGTGCCCAGGAGTTCACCAACGCCATTAAAATGCGACCTTCTGTGGAAATTTATGTGAAAGCAGCTTCTTGTTATCGCCAATCAGGGTCATTGGATATAGCTCAAGATATGTTGGCCTTGGCGAAACAGCGTGAAGATGGTTATGCTGATATTTATAAAGAACAGGGTGCACTTTTTCAGCTGCGGGGCGATCAAGAGGCAGCCATTGAGTCCTATGAAATGTATTTAGAGCTATCTCCAAATGCACCAGATAAGATTCAAATTCAAATGATGATCCAAGGATCGGGGGGTTAAATGGGACTTTATCAAGGTTTTGAAAATCTATCGACCAATGTAAAAACAACGGCCAGCCAATCTTCCATCGGGGCTGCCACATTTATCTTGCGCTTATTAACGGGAATGGTTTTGGGTTATGTTCTTGGACTCATCTTTCAAGAGATTCTACAAACAGGCCAACTTGTTGTACTCTCTTTTGTGATAGTCATGACTTTTTCCTTTATGAAAGTTTCGTCAAGTTGGTCATTCACTAAAGTTTTAATTTTTGATATTTTAACGGCCCTTGTCCTGCAAATCTTACGCATGTATATCATGTTGGCCCCTTAGGGCCTTTGAGATCTTTGTCGGATTCAACAAGTGATTTAAGAAAGAAAAACGTGAAACATGATTGATATAAAGCTATTGGATAAAAAAGCAGATCTGGGCCCTAATTTTTTAGAAGACTACAAACAAGCGCTCACCAATCGCGGAGCCAGCTTTGAAATTTTAGAAAAGGTCTTAGAGTTAAATCGAAAAAGAAAAGAACTGATTACAGTGGCCGAAAGTGAAAAGGCCAAACAAAACAAAGTCAGCGGAGAAATTGCACAAATGAAGCGTCAGGGGCAGGACGCAACAAAGCTTATCGAAGAAATGGGAACTCTGGCTCAAGCCGTAAAAAAAATGGAGGCTGAGGCCGCTGCAGTTGACGAAGAAGTGTATCGTCTCGCCCTCTATTTACCCAACAAGCCGCATAGTTCTGTGCCTGTTGGTAAATCTGAGAAAGAAAATAAAATTGTCAAAACTGTGGGTGAGCCTACAAAGTTTTCTTTTAAAGCTAAAGAACATTGGGAAATTGGTGAGAAGTTAGGAATTATTGATTTCGAAAGAGCCGGTAAAGTCACGGGTACTCGATTTGCTTTTTTAAAAGGCGAAGCGGCAAAACTCGAAAGAAGTCTTATCAGCTTTATGATGGATTTACATTCCAGCGAGCATGGCTACACGGAAATGATTCCACCCTACATTGTTAACCACCAAAGCTTGATCGGCACAGGTCAGCTTCCTAAATTTAAGGAAGATCTTTTTCACTTAGAAGGGACTCAGTACGCCCTTATCCCGACTGCTGAAGTGCCCGTTACTAACTACTTTGCCGGTGAGATCCTCAATGAGGAGCAGCTGCCTCTGTCTTTTTGTGCCTATTCCCCGTGTTTTAGGTCTGAAGCTGGAAGCCACGGGCGGGACACCAAGGGACTCATTCGTCAGCATCAGTTTCATAAAGTAGAGCTTATGACATTTGCCCATCCCGACAAATCCTATGAAAACCACGAGCAACTCACCCACCATGCTGAGCGAGTCTTAGAACTTTTAGAGCTACCTTACCGAAGATCTTTATTGTGTACGGGGGATATGGGTTTTGGTGCTTCTAAAACCTACGATTTAGAGGTTTGGTTGCCTGGGCCTGGCGAATATCGTGAAATTTCATCTTGTTCAAACTTTGAGGATTTTCAGGCCCGCAGAGCCAATATTCGCTTCAGACCACAGGGAGGAAAGCCTCAATTTGTGCACACTCTGAACGGGTCAGGTTTGGCTGTTGGCCGAACACTGATCGCCATACTTGAAAACTATCAGCAGGAAGATGGGTCGATTAAGTGGCCCACGGTTTTAAAGTCTTATAATTGAATCATTTGACTTCCGGGGTCTAAATCCCATAGAACTGACCCCGGAGAGCTGGTAGAGCGGTTGAATACACCAGTCTTGAAAACTGGCAAGCCTTCGCGGGCTTCGAGGGTTCGAATCCCTCGCTCTCCGCCATTATTTTTTCGAATCTATCGGGCGGCACTTCTCTTTTAACTGTTGGTCACGCAAAAAAGTAAATTAAGAACAAGCACTTAGCGTTCTCAGTCTGTAATTTCTGAAGCTCTTATATCCGTAAGCGTTGGCCTGCACAAGCTTTGCTGTTCGATTCAGAGCCTCT
>JBKDFX010000065.1:0-13808 GCA_046336825.1 Bdellovibrionales bacterium
TGTCTGTCCACACAATCAAAGGACGATTGAAAGGCAAAGACTGCCGAGTCGAGTTGGCTTTGTACAAAAAGATACCCTATCCAGTATTAAGTAGATCTCTTTGGAAAGAAATGCTTGAAGGGGTTGGAATTATTTGGCCGACACAGAAGGACTCTTACGATACAAAAAGAGCCAACTACTTACTTGTGCCAGCTTGTTATTAGTATTTTTTACTCAAGATACATGAGCCCAATTTTAAAAATTTTTTTATCAATTTTCTCGCACCAGCGAACTTCAGCTTTCAATGGCGCAAGTCTACCCACTTGAACTTTCATTTTTTGGCCTAGCTTTAATCTCTCTTCAGAAATCACCAAGAGCCCCACTCCTCCATGGGACTCTTCAAAAATTAAGGCATGAAGCATGGGTGAAAATTGAGAACCTGACTTCAGATCCAAAAGAGCAACGGCATCAGGATCAGGCTTAAATCGAATAAACTTGCGTTTGTTTGAAGCTTTAGTTGTTGTCATTTTAAATAGATTACAGCAGAGCTTATTGAAAACAAGTCGAGAACTTGAATATTAGCTCTGCTGTCAGTTTTAGGTCTTTAGTTACGTTTTCCACGACCCTTTGACTTATCTGAGTTGGATGATGGGCTGTCGTAGCTGTTATCATGGCTTTGGTTATCATCTCCTTGGCGATCGTCATCACTATGCTCTCCATCCTCATGAACAATGTCTTTACATTCTCCAAGATGGTCCATGTGGGCAGAATCTTTGTGGTGAGATAAGTGAGCTTTCAGTGCTGCTCGACCTACACAGATTTCGTGACGATTAGAAGGGTTTCCAGGAGGATAATGACAAACGAGGACTTTTTTACTTTTCGACCCCATGGCTAAGTCTTCGCAAGCATAGTCTTTTAACAGATCTTCGAGTTCATCATCGTATTTGTAGTCTTTGTCTTCATCATGCTTATCATCATCGTTGTAAGAGTAGTCCTTGCCGTCGTCTTTTTTTCCGTGGTCGTAAGGGTTGTTCACTTCTTGATTGTCCATTTCAGCCACAACATCGACCACCAGAGGATCAACACCAGCCTTTTGTAAGTCTGTGGCTGCCGATACACCTCCCGGCTGACCACAGTTTTGAAATGAGAATACAAGAACTGTGCTAGATACTAGAAGAATTGCAGTCCTTAATAATTTTGAAGACATTCGATACCCCCACCATGCAGCACTAAAAATTAAGGGCCAAAAACACCCTCTTATTTTCGATCTGAAAGACTCAGAATGAGATAAATTGCCTAGGCTTTGTCGAACATAAAACGCCTGTAAAAGCTAAGGCTACAGAACTCTTAAATATTTTAAAAAATCGCTATCTTATCATCAGAGTTAGAAGCTCGACGGCTCAACTTGAAACAAGACCAAGGTCTCAGAATGAATATTAATCAAAGCCATAGTGCTCTGTATTTAATAGACTGATGGGTGAACTGGTCTGCGAAATGGGAGGCTAAGTGAAAGTATCAAATAAAATCATCATTGTTTTTTTGATGACATCGCTCACATTAATAACTTATGCCAACCCAGTTGCCAAACCTAAAGAAACTGCGAAAGCAACACAACAATCATCTGCACTTCAAGAGATCATTAAACAAATGCCTGTTTGTGATACGGCTGATCTGATGATTGAACCCGAAGGCTATCAATGTAAGACCTTAAAAGGGGGACTCTTTGAAAAAAGAATCTCGAGTGAGGGTGATGTCTTTTGGATTGACCTGAGAAATCGAAAATCCTGGTATATTAGCTCTGTCGGGGGACGCTCTCAAGCTGATGCTGGAACTTTTTGCTCTCGGCTCAAACATCGGCTCCCGCGTGAGGAGGACTTTTTGCAAGGCGAATCGGTGGGATTTCGGGGCACCTTTCAGCTCGATGCTCGACAACGTTATTTCTGGATACAAACTGAAAAAATAGACTTGGAAAATGCGCGAGTCTTTTCAGCCGTGAGTGGCAGCTTTGAACAAATCCCTCTACTACATAAAAAAAATACGAAAGCCTCTGTTATTTGCGTTAAGTAATATTTGTGTTAAGCGGTCTATGTGTTTGGTAGAGGGATTCTAGACGCACCGTTACGATCTACGTACCTGTCACACTAGTAATTGCAGAGCTGAACTTGCGCCTTTTTTTGACAATGGGACAGCCCGACTTCCTGGGGGTCTTTCCAAAGACCATCTGCCGTGCAGCGCCGACGAATGCATTTTTTATCTTCCATCCGCCAAACACAATGATTGAGCCTTCCTTTGGGAGCATGACAAATTTCATCACGACTGAGGTTCGCGGCCGCCGACACCGCCTTTTTGATTTTCAAATTTTTGTCTTTTAGCTTCTCCTGCCTGGAATTAGCTTTTATAAATTGCGCTGACAGTGCTTCTACAGAACCTAACTGCCCCTTGGGCACTTTTCGCCCTTTTAATAGAAGATCATACTGAAATTCGTTATTCTCCTTGATCGCTTGAAAAGCCACCTTTTCGCCTGATTTCAGTTTTACAGTTTCATCGGCGTTAAGAGCTCCAAATGACAACTCCCCTTCAAGCACCATCAGTTGAGCTTTTGCTTCAGCTTGATTGATCTCAAAAATAAAATGACCTGGTGGAATTTCAGATTCAAAAAGTTCACTTTTTACTTTCAGTATTTTTTGTCTCTCCGAAGCCTCAATATGAACTCGGCCTTTAACAATTCGAATTTCAGAGACCTGACGCGTCTCCCAAGAAATGGCGGGCAGTACAAGCTCTGAATTTTCATCCAGCTCCAAAGTGAGTTGAGGATTGATGGCCACAATCATTTTTGAATCGGATTGAGTCGTGGGGTGAAAAGACTCCAAAATACGATCGTTTTTACTAAGAGGTCGGGAGCCACTCCGAGCCAAATCAAAAACCACACCCTCAACTTCGAGGATTCGGGGGTATTTTTTGTCAACCACAGGCTTCGCTTGAACTGTTGAAATCTGAATGAAAAATCCAAAGACGGCTAAGGATTGAATTAGGCCCATTAAAATCTGCATGATTTGATCATGCTTTGGGTGACAAACTCTTGTCAAAGGACCAGGTCTCACTTACGATTTTTAAATGCTTCAAATTAACAAACTCCTTTTATTTGTGTTTTTCTTCAAAGTATCACTCAGCTCGGCAGCCTATATGTCGGTGCTTGAATCCGGTGAAATTTTACCCCAGGACAAACGTTACCAAATTGGATTCTCGCCTCAAGTGATGACAAGTGAACCCTCAGGTCTCAATGTGGCTATGTTTCTTGATGCTGCTTGGAATGACTCTCTTCAATCACGATTCACATTGGGAGTTGGCGAACTTGATTTTTACACTGGGGCTTCTTTGAAGTACATTCCCTTCCCCGATGTGGCCAGACAACCAGCCATTGGTTTAAAGGCCAGTATTTGGCATGCTCGAATCGAAAGTGACAATCTAACAACTCTGCACCTCGCCCCCATGGTCAGCAAAAAGTTTCAAACTGAAAAACAGGGACTCTGGATCCCCTATGCCGCCATTGGCCTGAGCTCCTACGAATTAGCTGGAAAATCCAAATCTGGATTACAGTTTATGGTGGGCAGTGACTGGAAAGCACCCGATCTGCCTGAATACACTTTTACTGGTGAAATTGCTTTAGATGTGGACGACAGCGTAGGACACATGGCCCTCTCCATTGCCATTCCTTTCAATGAAAAGTCAGGGTTTTAAAAATGTTTTGGAATTGGTTTAAAGGCGAATCTCCCACAGCGGCTGATATCTATGTGGATTTGGGAACAGCTAACACTCTGGTGGCGGCGCGTGGTTTTGGGATTATTTTAAATGAACCCTCCATAGTGGCCTATTCCGAAACTTCTCCCGGCCGCAGAAGGATTCTGGCCATTGGCTCTGATGTTAAAGAAATCCTCAACAAAACCCCTGGAAATACTTTTCTCTGTAAACCCATTCGCGATGGAGTTATTGCTGATTTTGATTTTGCTCAGGAAATGCTTAAACATTTTTTGAGTCGACCTTTGGTTCAAAAAGCCTTTTCCAGACCGAGAGTTGTTGTTTCTCTTCCCTACGGAGTCACTGAAGTTGAAAAAAAAGCCGTGGTTGAAGCTTGCCTTAGCTCCGGGGCTCGCGAAGTTTTTTTAATTGATGAACCCATGGCCGCTGCCATTGGCGCTAACCTGCCTATCAAATCTCCACGAGGCAGCATGATTGTGGATATTGGTGGCGGCACCACTGAAATTGCTGTGATTGCCCTATCAGATATAGTCTACTGCGAAGCCGTCAAAGTGGGCGGTCACAAAATGGATGAAAGCATTCTGGACTATTTTAAAAAGACTAAAAAATTAATTATTTCTGAGCCCTTAGCTGAAGAATTAAAAGTTCATTACGGAACAGCTGTTCCCAGAAAAAATATTCGAAGCACTCAAATTTCAGGCCGAGATGCCGATACCGGGCTGAGTAAAACTTTAGAAATCACAAGCGAAGATGTGGGCATGGCCATCAATGATTGTTTAGAAGTTATCATCAACGGAATCCATCGAGCCCTAGAGAAAACTCCTCCTGAACTTGTCGCCGATTTAATCGAAACAGGCTTAGTTTTAGCTGGTGGTGGTGCTTTGATTCGAGATTTTGATATTCGAATTCAAAGCGAAGTTCGAATTCCCGTTAAAATTGCAGCTCAACCTCTAACGGCTATCGCCATCGGAGGCTCGCAAGTTTTAGAAGACCCTTCACTGCTGAGCAAAATTCAACTGGAAATATAGTTACTGCTGATCTCGCTTGAGAGCTTCTA
Organism: Bdellovibrionales bacterium; assembly: GCA_046336825.1. GTDB lineage: Bacteria > Bdellovibrionota > Bdellovibrionia > Bdellovibrionales > Bdellovibrionaceae. The sequence continues at coordinate 4,793 of JBKDFX010000065.1, forward strand.
GAAGTCTTTTGGCCACAGGTCCTACTTGACCCTCAGCAATATTATGCCCTTCGAATTGAGTGACCGGCAAAACATCAAGCGTAGTTCCCACCATCATCACTTCCCTGGCTTCTTTAATATCTTTTAAAGTCAGCTGGCGCTCAAATCCCTCAACAATTTGATGTTTACGAGCCAGTTCAAAGACTCGTATCATGGTGCAACCTCGCAAGATTCGCTCTTGAGTCGGTCGACAGAGAAGTCCCTTTGCATCCACAAGAATTATATTTTCCGTGCTACTTTCTGTAAGATGACCTGAGTCGGTAAAACCCACCACAAAATCCAGCTTTCGATCGACAGCTTCTTTTTTCATCATCACATTGGGCAGATAATTACAGGACTTAATTTGCGCCCAAAAATTTTCTTTGGGTTGGATATGACTCACTCCCACTCGAGCTCCCTTTTCAAATAAGTCTTGCCTGGGGGGAGACAACTCCATGGCCACCACCGCCAACTCAGCCTGAGTTGAATCATAGGGGTTGGTGGAAAATGTTCCAGTCCCCCTTGATAAAAACACCCGAACTAAACCATTTTTCAGCTGAGACACCTCAATGACTTGTTGAATGAGCTCAGGTAATTCTTTGAAATAATTGTTAAATTCAAGACCGATTTTTTCAGCCGAGTTTTTCATTCTCACAAGATGGGGCTCTAGCAAGTAGGGTTTTCGATTGATAAACTTGAGGGCCTCAAACACACCATCACCTCGATGAACCATGTGGTCATCAAGGCCAATCAACATCCATTTTGCATCAGTGATGATTCCCTCAAGCCAACTCAAGTAACAAGCTCCTATGGGAGCCCGGGGACGGGGGCTGCCGTGGCGAAGTTTTGCAATCACTTCCTCATCTGATAACACTTGTCGTGACATACAGCCACCTCCCCACTACATTTAAAATTCTATGACAAGCACTCATCACAAACAACCCTCAGCCACATCCACCTCGACCCATCACCAGAATCGAAAAATTCTGATGACCATAGCTCTGCCCTACGCCAATGGGCCCCTTCATTTGGGCCATTTAGTTGAGGCCATTCAAGCTGATGTCTGGTGTCGCTTTCAAAAACTTCAAGGTCATGAAGTGCATTTCTTCTGTGCTGATGACACCCACGGCACCCCTGTGATGATCAATGCCAGGGAAAAAAAAACCACGCCTGAGGCCCTAATTGCTGAAATTTGGAAAGAACACACCCAGTCCTACCGTGGATTCCAAATAGGCTTTACCCATTACTCTTCCACCAATAGCCCCACTAACAAAGAAATGTGTGAGTATTTTTACTCCAAGATGCTTGAAAAAAAGGCCCTCTCAAGAAAACCTGTGGAACAACTTTTTTGTGAACATGACAAAATGTTCTTGCCAGATCGTTTTGTGAAGGGCACTTGTCCCAAGTGCGGCGCGCAGGACCAATACGGAGATTCCTGCGACTCTTGTGGCGCTACTTATTCTCCTTCTGAAATGAAAAATGCCGCCTGTTCACTTTGTGGCTCAAAACCAATCAAAAAAAACTCCGACCATGTGTTTTTTGAACTGGAACCTCACCGCGAATTTCTTAAGTCTTGGCTAGAAAGTCACACCTCAACAGAAGTGAAAAAGAAGATGCTCGAATGGTTTGAGGGAGACTTACGAGCCTGGGACATCACCCGAGATGGACCCTATTTTGGATTTCCCATACCAGGAGAAAAAGACAAATACTTTTATGTGTGGGTGGATGCACCCATGGGTTACATCTCAAGCTCCAAGGAGTACTTTGACAAAGCGGGTTTAAGCCTTAATCAGTTTTGGATGAATCCCGAAGTTGAGATTTATCATTTCATTGGTAAGGATATCACCTACTTTCACACCCTATTTTGGCCTGCTCTTTTGAAAACAGCAGATTTTCAAACACCTCGAGCTGTTTACGTTCATGGGCGGCTCATGATCAACGGTGAAAAAATGAGTAAAAGCAAAGGCAATTTTGTTGCTGCCTCGACTTATCTCAAACATTTAAAAGGGGATTATTTAAGATATTATTTTGCTACAAAACTAAATAGTTCCTTGGATGATTTTGATTTGAGTTTTGATGACTTTATGTCACGGGTGAACTCAGAACTGGTGGGAAAAATCACAAATTTGGCTTCCCGTGGAGCCCAAATGCTGGGCAAACAAAATAAGGGCTTGATGACAACCTGTGATTCCCAAGGAAAAAAACTGGTGGAGCAAGCTCAAGCTCAAGCAGGATTGATTGCCGAATATTTTGAATCACGAGAGTACTCAAAGGCCATGAATGAAATTCGTAGCTTGGCAGAGCTGGCCAATCGCTACTTTGATGAAAAAGCCCCATGGAAAACGCTGGAGTCGGACCCTCAGGGCACATTTCAAGTCCTTACAAGCACTCTGAATGTCTTTCGGATTTTAGCCATTTATTTAAAACCTGTGCTACCTGAATACACTCTAAAAGTAGAAAAACTTTTTCAGTCCTCTTTTAATTCCTGGAGTGACATACATCAAATCATTGAAAATCATCAACTGGCCCCTTTCGAACCCCTCATCACACGAATCGAAAGTGAAAAAATTGAACATATTATGAGTGAAACTAAAACCTTAAACGAAACCATCCAAAAAGAAAAACAACAGGCCCAAACAAAAACCACTGCGGACACCCCTGCGACTTCAGAAATTGAAATTGGTGACTTCCAAAAAGTGGATTTGCGAGTGGCTGAAATTATTAGTGCTGAAGCCATTCCTGAAGCCGATAAACTTTTGAGACTCAAAGTCAGCTTGGGTCCTATGGGTGAAAGGCAAATTTTTGCTGGAATCAAAGCGGCCTACAAACCTGAAGATCTTATCGGACGAAAAGTGGTGATTGTAGCTAACTTAAAACCACGCAAAATGAAATTTGGCATGTCTGAAGGAATGGTTTTGGCGGCTGGGAGTGGGGGCTCTGATTTATTTGTGATCCACCCCGATTCTGGATCCAAACCTGGGGACGCGGTCAAATAAGATGCCCGTACAAATCACCCGTGAAAAAATTCTTGAGCTCTATAAACACTGCCGTGAACTGGAGAAACGCTTTCATCTGACCTCCCCTGCGGATTTTCATTTTTTAAAGAAAATGATTTTGGATCTCAAAAATTTTGAGGGTCAGCACACCGATAAACTTTCTGAACTGTCTCGGCATATTTCGGATCAAATGAGCTTACAAACTTTTCAGAATGTATTAGTTCCCCTGGAGCGTTGGCTCAACAAAACAGTGAGAGATGATGAATTTTTAATCCGTCAATCTGATCAGAAAAAAAATCGTTCCCACTTTCCTCTTATATTAGTTCTAGATCATATTCGATCCGCATTTAATGTGGGGGCTTTTTTTAGAATGGCCGATGGACTTGGAGCAGAAAAAATTATTTTGTCTGGATACACGCCTACCCCCACACAATTGTCAGTACAAAAAACCTCCATGGGTTCAGAAGATTTTGTCACTTGGGAATGGGTGGAAAATTTGAAATTATTTCTTAAACAACACCATGAAACTCATCATGTGGTCGCTTGGGAAACAGCCGAGCGTGCGATTTCCTGTGATACAGAATTTCCCCAACGTCCTACGATTTTTATTTTTGGTAATGAAAGGTTTGGTTTAGGACCTGATTTGTTGGAGCTGTGTCATGAAGTTCGCTCCATTGATATGATGGGATTTAAAAATTCAATGAATGTGGCCCAAGCTGCAGCTGTGGGTGTTTTTGAGTGGCGAAGACAATGGCTCCAGTCACACTCAAAATAATTGGACATTTTCGCGGCAAACTATCAACTAAATCAGCTCTTCCTCGGCAAGCTCACCTCTCCAGTCATTCAGGTTACATTGAATTCAGCCCTGGCTTTGACCACAAGTTAGCACTCAAAGGCCTCGAAGACATGAGCCACTGTTGGCTGATTTTTATTTTCCATGAAGCTAAGTCAAAAGCCAAACCTCTGGTGAAACCGCCCAGGGCTCCTCATAAACTTATCGGTGTTTATGCCACTCGTGCCCCCTATCGGCCCAATCCCATTGGATTGTCCTTAGTCCAGATCGAAAAAATTGAAAAGGGAAAACTCTACCTCAAAAATTGTGATTTGATCAGCGACACTCCTCTGCTCGACATCAAACCTTATGTTAAAGAGGCGGACTCGGCTGTACATCCCAAACACGGATGGATCGATGAAGTTGAAAATTGGACTTTTCATCTTTCAAAAATGGCTGAAAGTAAAATCAGTTGGCTCAAGCAATCTGGATTTCATGACCTAGAAAATGTTCTAACGGCTCAACTCACCACTTCGCCTCACCAAAAAAGCCGCAAAAGATTAAAAAAAATAAGTGAGGAAAATTTTATCCTCAGTTATCGAACTTGGAGAATTCACTTAAAGATTGATGATACCCAGAAGAGCATTGAAGTTTTGGATTTAAATTCAGGCTACACACGAACTGAACTAAAAAAATCTGAGGATCCCTATTCAGATAAAGACCTTCATCGACGTTTCACAAAATGTTTTGTCTGTGAATAAAGCAGATAACCAAAAATGATTCTCATCACACCACCGGTGACAAACAGAACATAGTAGTTTTGCGGTGCCATCAAATGAGATTTCAAATAAAGCGCGCCGATGGCACTTCCAATTAAAAGACCTGCAGCATTTAAAAAGTTATAAAAGGTAAGAAACGGAATTTTTTCTTCATTTTTAATATCTTGAAAAAAGATCAAGGCCAACCCCACTTCGAAAAGAGCCCAGGCTGCACCGCCCAAGAGTTGCAGTATCAGCACGATCACAAAATGATCACTCCATAGCCAAAGAATGGGACTGGGACATAAAAAAAGTAAACCCGCGCCAAAGGCCCGAGAATGATCCCATTTTTTATATTTTTCAAAAAAGCTGAGACTGATTATTTTACCTATCAATAAAAAAGAAATCGCTGACATATACTGACCATAATTCATTTTCAACTGCACAAGCATGTAAGGCGTAACAAAGGGGGCTGAAATATAAACAGCCATCTGAAAAGGCAGAAGCTTGAGAATAAAATCTCGCTTCTTTTTTTCACGCCAAAAAACCTGCCAAGATTCTCGGATTCGATAAATAAATTTCTCTTCAGACCAATCCTTCTCATAATGTTTTTTTGAGAGCATCCAAGCGGAAAGGGATCTGGCAATAAAAGCAAAAAAGAAGATCAATCCAAAAGTAGAAGTGAAGGGGCCAATTTTAACTTGGTTATGCAGAGCCACTCCCCCCAACAAAAGACCGATCAGAATTCCCGCTTGAGACAACTTCATTCGTTTTGAAAAAAAGGCTTGGGCCTGATCTGGAGTGAGCAAGTGACCCATCCAATAATTCCACGAGGGCCCCGCACTGAACCCAGCTCCCCAATAGAGAGTTAAAATCCAAAACAGAGTCCATGTGCCCGGCTGACTTCCCAAGGCAAAATAAACTAAGGGAATAAAGGAAATGGCTTGTAGAAAAGCCAGAGTTCCCACCCAAATTTTATGATTTTTAAAAGTTCTTAGGGCCTCTTGTGAAAGGATTTGCAGAAATGCACCCGACAACAAGGGCAATGTGGCAATCAGCCCTGCCAACCACTCACTCATGCCGAGAGAGAGAACGTAGGCGGGCAAGTAGGATTCGCCAGCTCCCACCATCAATGCGTAAAGAAAGGAATCAAAAAGACTAAGCCTAAGGCTTCTTTGAATTGGCTGCATAGATGTCTATGTCAAAAAATGATCTTCCTTTTTTTGACATAAAAAAACCTCCCATGATTGCTAGAATCAGGGAGGTTTTTTACGAGTGCAACCGACTTGGAGTTCAGGTCCTGAAAGTCTTTTAGCCGATAAGAGCTATCAACTGAGCAATCAAAAGTGAAACCACACTCATCACTTTGATCAAGATGCTCACACCTGGACCTGAAGTGTCCTTAAAGGGATCACCCACGGTGTCGCCCACAACAGCGGCCTTGTGAACATCAGACCCTTTGGGGTGTCCAGGAATACCACCTTTTTCGATGAATTTTTTAGCGTTATCCCAAGCACCACCGGCATTGGCCATAAAAAGTGCCATGGTGGCTCCGACAGCTAAAGATCCTGCTAATGTACCTGCTAAAGCTGCAGGCCCAAGAGTGAAACCTACCAAAATGGGAGCAAGCACTGCGATCAGACCAGGAACAATCATTTCTAAAAGTGCGGCGCGAGTGGCAATATCCACAATGCGAGCTGGTTCAGGTTCAGCTTTTCCCTGAAGAAGGCCTGGGATCTCTTTGAATTGTCTTCGGATTTCTTCAACGATGCTACCTGCAGCACGACCCACGGCTGTCATAGTTGTGGATCCCACGAGGAAGGGAAGAATGGATCCAATCAAAAGTCCAATCAACACTCCACTTGTTGTTAAATCCAAGGAAAGAGCTGACATACCCGCTTTAATGCGGACGTGATTCACTTCCATATTGAAGGCACTGAAGAGAGCTAAAACCGTAAGGATGGCAGAACCAATAGCAAAACCTTTACCGATGGCAGCTGTTGTATTTCCCACAGCATCCAATTCGTCTGTGATCTCTCGGACTTCCTTTCCAAGACCCGACATTTCAGAGATACCACCTGCATTGTCAGCGATGGGGCCGTAAGCATCCACTGTCATGACGACGGCTGTTCCTGCGAGCATTCCCACTGCAGAAAGAGCAATTCCGTAAAGACCCAAAGCTGAGTCAGCAAAATAAGCCGCCACAACCACAATCAATGTGGGGATGGCCACAGATTCCATTCCCACGGCGAGTCCACGAATAATACCGGTGGCAGGCCCTGTCATATTAGCTTGAGCCACCAATCGAATGGGTTTAGCTGCCGTGTAATACTCAGTGATAAGACCAATCAAAGCTCCGCCGATGGCTCCAGCAGCCAAAGCCAATGTCACACCCTGGGTGACACCCAGAGTGGGCATCAAGAAATAGCTCACAATAGTTAAAAGAATTGCAGGTATCATCAATGACAAACGAAGAACCACTGCAGGTCGCATGTTTTTAAGCATTCGAGTGATGAAGATAACGGCAATGGAAATCACCATCCCCACAGCTGATAAAAATAAAGGAAGCCCAACTGCCATGGCGCGAAGTTCAACTTCACCCGCTTGAGGCATGAGGTTTTGGATTCCTGAAACTGGAATTGTAAGCGCAATGGCCATGGCCGAAACAATGGCAGCCACCATGGATTCATAAATATCAGCACCCATGCCAGCCACATCACCCACGTTATCACCCACGTTGTCGGCGATAACTCCAGGATTTCGTGGATCATCTTCAGGAATTCCTTCAATCACTTTACCGGCAATATCTGCCCCCACATCCGCAGCTTTGGTGTAAATTCCTCCACCGATCCGAGCAAACAAGGCAATGGAAGAAGCCCCCACTGCGAAAGCGTGCAGAACTGTTCCCGCTTTATCTGTATCTTGGTAAAAATAAAAAAGAGCGCCTAAACCAATCAGACCAAGTCCAGCCACGGAAAGACCCATGACGGCTCCCCCGTCCAAGGCCACAAGAAGGGCATTGGGCTTAGAACCCAGAGCTGCGGCTTGAGTTGTTCTGACATTGGCAAAAGTAGCCGCTTTCATTCCGAAAAAACCCGCGAGTAAACTTAAAAAAGCTCCCAGGATAAACCAAATGGCTGAGTCTATTCCTAACTGCCAGTAAAGAGCACCGGCCACCACGAGGGCGTAAACAGCAAGAACTTTATATTCGCGAACTAAAAAGGCCATGGAACCTTCACGAATATAAGAAGCAATTCGATTCATGGTTTCATTGCCCGCAGGCAAAGTTTTAACACGAACATAAAGGAGTAGCGCCACGACCAGGCCCACAGCTCCCGCAATTAAAGGCAACAAAACGAAGTTCGTCATGGATGAAAGATCCTTTCCAAATAAGTGATTGGATTGAAGATTTGAGTGCATCAAGTGATACTCAAGGGAGGGTCTTTAAGTCCACGCATGACGTGAGGCGGTAAAAATTTAAGAGGCTTTCTTTTTGGATGGGTGACTTTGTTTTTTTTCTTCAAATTGATCGATCAAGGAGTTCAAATGGTTCTGAGCTTTGAACTTGCTCAAATTTTGAATGTCTTCTTTTTGAATGTGAACATTATCCACTCCTTGCCGAATCAATCGATCTTTTTGATTGTCCTGAAAGACGGCTCCTTGAGGAGTGTAGAGGATGTATTTTTTATTGGTCGGCAAATAAATGTACATATTAAATTCCAAGGGTTTACCGGCTTCGATTTCAGATGTTTTCACTGAGACCATTTCTTCCTTGGCAGAAGTTCCCACTTTTGTTTGAGCGTCTACGAAGGGGAAAAAGGCCATGGCCACTTCATCACCCTTATGAACAGATTTGCGCAAAAACTGAGCATATTCCAAGGCCCAGCCTTCGAAATCCACTCGCTTTACTTTTACTTGCATATTGCTTTCGTTTTCGATGGGCTCCCCATTATCAATGAGAAATTTCATCAGTCGAGTTCGCACCAGGTTGACAAATTCATCGTCAATTTTTTTATCTTTCCCTAGAGCTGCCACCAAATAACCACTAAATTTTGGGCTTTCCACAACAATACAGGCCAAGTGAGTGTTGTCTTCAAGATGACTCTTAATTTCACCGGTGCCCTTAACAACTGTCTCATCCAAGGTTTTATTGACACCCTTAACAAAAACGGATTCCTCACTAAAATTTCCACCTTGTTTGAGATGGGTTTTATCATGGGAAAGGTTCGAAGGAGCCCCTTTAGCTTTTGCATTTTGATTCAGAATGAGTCCACCCGAAGCTTTATTGGGGTCGTAATCGGGTAGATCCATTTCACTTTTCACATTTTCGCCAGGCAACAGCGGAGCTCCCCCTTTTGAGCGAGCCCGACCAATCATGATGTCTTTCCCCAGAGTTCCGCCATCAGAATCATCAGATCCCGAGGATGAATCTTTCTTTTTTTGTTGGCTTTCGGTGGGCACCAATAAAGATC
>JBKDFX010000066.1:0-13908 GCA_046336825.1 Bdellovibrionales bacterium
ACATAAATCGGATCTGGTATAGCATTGAGAACTCCCTCTATAAATTCTGATTGTTTTTGCAATCGAAGTTCTGCTTTTCTTTGCTCAGTAGTGTCCACAGCCATAACTGACGCAGCAATGGCTCGCCCTGAATTATCATGCACTGGATAGATGCTATAAAGTATATAATTCCAGTCATCATTTTGACTGTTTTTAGTCAGCTTCATTTCTCCACGAACAGGAATTGCTTCTTTAAGAACTTTATTCAGCTCAATACTAAAATGCAGTTTACAGTTGTCAGAAATATCAGATTCATCAAAGCCTTTTCCATGATACCACTGGAACTTTTCAGCTGCAGGATTAGAAGTAATCACCTGTAAACTTTGATCCACCAGTAAAAAAATATTAGGTGAATTAGAAATCATTTTTCGATAAATAAAAAGTCTTTCATTTTCAGCTTGGGTGATGATGTTACTGTGAGTTAAGCTTTTGACTTGCTCTTGATACTCTCGGAGCAGTCGGCGATGCCAAATCGCAAAGCCAGCGCCTAACCCCACGAAAATAAACAGAACAAGAAAAAAATCCAAACCAGGCATATGTAAATTTATCGTCAGGACAAGAGTCCAACTTGATTAATTCAAATGAACAGGACAAATTAAAAGCCCTATGATGACACGACGAAATTTCTTAGAATTTTTAGGTAAAACGTCAATTTTATCGACAACTGCGATGACGGGTTGCACCTGGGGCAAAAGCTCATCTGCAATTCCCCACCTGCCCACTTCAAATGCCGACACCTTTCAAACTGTTGCTGGTATTAATTGGAATATTCTTATTAAAGCTTTTGATCCCATATCAAAAAAAGACAATTTTGGTCAGGACAATGATTACTTGGGATACATTCCTTTAGATCCCACTCACCCACTTGAAGGATTTCTTTGGGCCAATCACGAAATCTATCGGCCTCAATATTTAACAGGGTGGGACAGTCAGCGATCTCGAGAGCCAAGGAGCCCTGAAAGATTAAAATTAGAAAGATACCAGGTGGGGGGAAGCCTACTTCATGTAAAAAAAACCTCTGCTGGTTGGAAAGTAATCCAGGATTCAAACTTAAGCCGACGTTACACGGGTGAAACTCCCATTCCCTTCTCGAACTCAAATAAGATTTTAGGTTCATCACAAGCCAAAGGAACTTTAGGCAATTGCTGTGGAGGCCTAACGCCATGGGGCACTTTTTTATCCTGCGAAGAAAATTATCATCATTTTTATGGTGAATCTGTTTTTGATCCAGCAACTAAAAAGTATGTATACAAACCTGCCAATCACCGGCTGGCATGGGACACCACTGATCCACAACCACCTGAACACTATGGATGGGTGAATGAAATCAATCCTCGAACAGGGCACATTCAAAAAATTGTAGAGCTAGGGCGCTTCGCTCACGAAGGGGCCACTGTTGTCACGGCCCACGATGGGCGTATTGTCGTCTACATGGGAGATGATTCTGCAGATCAGTGCTTTTATAAATTTGTTTCGAACGAAAAGGGAAATATCAATTCAGGCACTCTGTACGTGGCCAACACCACTCTAGGAAAATGGATTCCTTTGGATGTTAATAAAAATTCTGAGCTGAAAAAAAGATTTGGCAATCAAACTGAATTGCTCATCAGAACCCGTGATGCTGCACATCTGGTCGGTGGAACTCCGCTAGATCGGCCCGAGGATTGCGAAGTTGATCCCATCAATCGAGATATTTACCTGACTTGCACCAATAATAAAAATAATCCCCATGGTCATATTCTTAAGTTGAGCGAATCAGGTGCTGATCATTTGGCTGAAACATTCACCTCGACAATTTTTTTACGCGGAGGAAAAGATTCGGGCTTTTCTAGCCCTGACAATTTAGCCTTTGATAAAAATGGAAATCTCTGGATGGTATCGGATATGGATGATGATAAACCTGGCTATGAAGGTTTTGGTAATAATGGTCTTTTCTTCATTCCTACTCGAGGTCAGTTTGCAGGCCTAGCCCATCGATTAGCCATTGCTCCTATAAAAGCTGAACTCACGGGGCTGTTCTTTGCGCCCGACAATGAAACCCTATTTTTGTCAGTGCAACACCCAGGGGGAACTTCTCATTGGCCAGAGGGTGGATCTGCAGATCCAAAATCAGCCGTAGTCACTTTGTCGGGCCCCACACTACAGCGGTTGATGAACCTAAAAGCCTAGATTTTCTAGATTTTAGTCGAGATGGACTCAGGTGATCCACTTTTTTACCGATAATAAAAGTGAAGACTTAACCAAAAAAGGAGTCCTCAATGAGTCAATACGACTACGCTGGTTTATATCAATTTTTACAACAAACTCCCGAGCAAGGTCTTAGAAAAATGTTAGTGGATCAAAAGACTTTCACAGATGCTCACTTCAATCTCATGATTAAAGTGGTTCGCGGTTGTCAGGAGCCTGATTTCTGTGCTCATGCTGAAAAAACAGATTTTCCAAAAATCAAATTGGGACCTGCTGAGCAAAAAATCAAAGAAAAATTTTGGAATGACCTGACAACTGTTTGTCATGCCCGTGGAATTTTAAGCCCTGCTCAAAAAGTAGCAGCTTAATTTTTTTCTATGTGGGGCTATCTTGCTTTTGAAGACTATCAGGAAGAACTGCTCAACGAATTACAATTCCATAAAATAAAAGAGACGGCCCGCTTCGGCCGTCTTTTTTTATTGGATCGAAAACTAGATTTAATTTGGGCTCAATTGCGACTAGAGAATATACAAAAGCTGAATTTTAAGTCCATCAAAGAAGCCACATCAGAATTGAAAAATAAAAATCTCTACTGGGGTTGTGATGCATTTCAAAACCACAGAAGAAATCAACTCATTCGGGAATCCTTAAAAGTCAGAGATTTAAAACCCTACAATTTTATACAGAAATTACCCTCAAGGGACTATGGTTTCTGGTATCTCTATGATGAGTCCACCCTGTTCTATTCAGATAAAACAGGTTACCCTTATCCCATAACTGAAATCAAAATAACTGAGGATAAAGCACCGCCGTCGAGAGCCTATATGAAACTATGGGAGCTTTTTACTCTTCATCTTGAACCTCCTAAACCTCATGAAGCTGTCATTGATCTTGGAGCCTGCCCTGGTGGCTGGACCTGGGTTCTTTTGAAGCTGAATTGCCAGGTTCTAAGCATCGATAAAGCTGAGTTAGATAAAGAAATCCGGGGTCATCAATTTTTAAAAAAAGATGCTTTTAAACTAAGGCCTGATGAAATTAAGGATCCCCAATGGTTGTTTTCAGACATCATATGTGAACCCTCAAAACTTTTAGAATTGGTAGAAAGGTGGCTTGATCACCACCCCAATATAAAAATGGTCTGCACCATAAAATACAAAGGGAAGACCGACTTCCACACCACTGAAAAATTTAAAAAAATACCTGGGTCACGCCTTATTCATCTGAATTGTAATAAACATGAAGTCACTTGGTTATTTCCAGGCGTTGACTCTGAGCTCAGCCTTCGCTATCCCTAATGACATGCGCGGGTGGTGGAATTGGTAGACACGCAGGTCTCAGAAGCCTGTGCCGCAAGGTGTGAAGGTTCAAGTCCTTTTCCGCGCACCATTTAATATTCCTCAACAATATCAAAATGATACAAAACTGACCGATGCCCTTACTCGAACCAGAAAGAAACACTTTAAATATGAAGCTCAAGACACCACAGACATTTGCCGATAGGATATTAGGAATTGCTTAATTTAGGAATTTACAGTATTCTATCTTTAATTTGGAGGATGATATGGGCGCAAAGCAAACTAAACTTCTGACTGTCGCCAGTAACGGTCAGATTAGTATTGGAAAAGCCTGGGCTGGTCGACAAATTGTGATAGAAGAGGTCGCTGAAGGCGAGCTGCACATTCGGGCTGGCGTATTCGTTCCCGATTCTCAAAAAACCTTTCATACAAAAACAGCCAAAGAATCTCTTACCGAATTTAATGACTGGGAAGAAAATAAGCCTCCAAAAGCTCCTAAATCGAACGATATTTTGACTCAGCTAAGAAAGCAAAAAAAATCTCGTGCCAGGTAGGAAAACCCAAATCTCGGCGCAACATCAGTTTGTCTTGTGTGATTTGAGTTTTCCAAGGTTGCAAGCTGAATTGCTAGAAATGGAAATAGCAGAATTCGATCAAGTCGAAGAAGCTGTTAAAAAAATTGAAAAGATGACTTGGGACCAAATATACAGAACTTCTTCTAAAACCCAAAAAAGAGGACTCAACTGGGAAGTAATTGAGGGTCAGGTTACCCGATCGGGTAAAAAGATCGCCTCCATCCGCATTTCAAAGAAGTTTCGCGCCCGCGTGTGTCGTGATGGTCAATATATGCGCTTTATTTCTCTTCATCCTGACCATGACAGCGCTTACAAAGCGGGCGGTGACGAAGAACTTTAATTTTCTGTCTGATATTCAGGACTTTCTTCGAACAAATTCCAATATCCGCCAACGCCTTTGATACGATTTATATACCAAAGTGATTGTGGTCTATCTCCATCTGAGTCCATATCTACATAAGGCACGTGAGCGGCAAAAATACAAACCTCTCTTCCTCCCTTAATCAAGTCACGCCAATGCGCTAGCGTTTGTTCACAATCGAGCCGATCCTCGACATGCACATCAAAAAAAAGAATCTCATTTTCAGTTTCAACACTTAAACGCGGCCTCAATCCAAGTGGCTTTTCGTTTTAATTTCGACGAAGCTGTTTCCCGCTTTCGATGCAACCATCTGATTCCTGCCGCTATATTCAATTCAGCTTCCGCCATATCATTTTGGTCGAGATCGATCAGATGATCACGCAATTCGCCCTTCTCATCTTTTAAAATTTCCAATGCCCAATCGGTTACTTGCATTAAACCTCGCGCATAGTCTGCCTTTTTGCCAGCCTTGATTTTCGCTTCTATGTCAAAGCCGGATTCAGTGGCGATGAGCGCTTTTACCAAATTTGGATCAAGATCTTCATCAGGGTTTAGCACATCATTCCAGTACTTTGTCCAACCTGCAATTATTGTATCGAACCGATTACCCCGATATTTAAAATCCAAATTATCAGGAGTTGGCCGCAGCTTGATTTTATCAAAATACTTCAAAGCGATCTGTTTGAGTTCACCTGAATAAATCTGATCTTTACCGGAGCGATTCATACGACAATGGCCTGCCACCTGAGTGTTTCCTTTCGGGACCTTTCTGGGGTGAGTACCTACCCAATGCTCACCCGCAGGGCACATTCGCCAGGGGTGACTCTTTTTCTGTTATATATTTCTTTGTGGTTTGCGTTTAGCCATGCCCAAGACCATATTACTTTAAAAGCGCACGGCCTCAACTTTTCCCTTTTGTTTAAATATATTTTCTCGATCATTTTGACGAACAAAGGCTTCGTAGACCCCCAGAACTTGCGCAGAGGCTTTTAATGATCCATATTTTTGAATAGATTTCTGAGATCTCTTTGCGAAAGAGCCTTTGGCTTTACGGTAATATCAAACTCAACCTGAAATATGGCATCAGTTCGAAATAACTGAGGCCGCGAGCCCAAAAGTGGTTCTTCTACTTCGGGCTCTCGCGCACCAACTCTGAATAAATTAATTAAGATTTAACTGATCATTATGCGAATATAAATTCAGCCAACAATAGGATAATCCTAGATCGTTGTTGTAAGAATCCGCAGCTAGAATTTGATTAGGAAATCCATCCTGATCTTCCGATAAAATTTCTCCGTTAATTACAATTCGGTACCCAGCTGCGTTCAACTTTATGTCGAATTTATTAGTCTCACTTTTTGAAATTTGAACTTCATGACTTTTTAAAGGTCCATAATCAGTGACATCGGAAAAGAGTGCTGATTTTAATTTTGTATCGATAACGAGTTTATAGGATTCATTAATTTCACCTGTGGAGGGACCATCAGCAGGAACTTGCAAGCCCTTCCATATTATTTTTGATGTACGAGCCAGAACTGGAATTTCAAAAACTAAATCACCGTCAGTTCCTGTATCAGAGTTACACTTCAAAATCATTTTTTTGTCGGTTACTGACACTGTTTCCCAATTAGCATTAACTGCAGAAGAGATAAGTAACAATATTGATATTAATGTAATTGTATTGATTTTTTTCACTATAAAACCACCTTTTTGTCTTATTTTGTATCAGAATAATCAGCTAGCACTAACCTTAATTCTAAAATTTGAATTATTTGGAAATTTTTGAGTTTATCAAAGGTGAAATAACTGGATATGAGTTAATAATTAACAGTAACAAAATTGAGCTTATTATCCACGATTTAGTCGATATGTTATTGATCATACTCAATAAAACTGACCTAAACTGGTCTAATCTGTGCACTCAGAATCAAAATATATATAATTAACCATGAGTAGGTTTAAAATGTGGGCAGCTTCCCTATCATCATTATTTTTATGCATATTCAGTACTTCCTTAGCAAGTTCGCTCTCTAAAACTGCGGGGGTTATCAAACTTTTAAATCCCAAGGGCGCAGCCTTCAGCGCAGAATATAATATTTCTGCTCCTGGTGCTCATACATATATTTTCATACCTGATCTGAGGGGCAATTTTATGCACCCAGTATTTGTTGGTGATGAAATAATGGTAACTTCCGATTCTGATTCGGATTTTTTTAAAGAATTATCTCGTAAAGGAGTTAACTGGGTCAAAGTAACCACGAGTCGTCATCCCAACTCCACCAATTATAACTATCGTCATCATACCCATGGCAATATTATAACTGCAGAAGAGTTAGCCGCAGAGGTGCTGCAAGCTAAAAGTGAATTGAAAATAAAAAAGCCCATATTGGTTTCCGTAGGGTTTTGATCCTTTATCTCTTCAGTTTTCAAAAAAAATGAAATTCCTATCATAATAGAGTTTGTTCCCGATCCAGGCTATACATTTGCGAATAGTAAACCAATAAGAAATTCTGAAAGTAAGGCTGATTCTGTTAGTAATTATTCCAATTACCTTGCTATGTCTGACTCAGTTAATAAAGGACAAAACTCAGTATTTAGAGATTTTCCTAATCCAGAAAATCCGTCGTTTTGGAGTTACCGATTTTCCGCACTGAGTATGCTTTATGGCACTACGTTTGAAACTAGACTCGGAATGGCAGAAGGATTAGCTCAACTGATTTGGGCAAGTAAAAGGTTTAGCTTACTAAAAACCGACTACACTGACGGACCTGAAAGATTTTGGGTCACATGGGCAAATGAGCAATACTCTGAACTAGAGCGACAAAAGCAAGCCATTAAAAAATACGAAGAACAAACAAGAAAAGTTGATCGTGACTATCATTTAATTCAAAGAGCTCATGTATCATGGAGTTTTAATGATATAATAAACGAATATTTAAGTGTTTTTTTTCAAATTAATGATCGTATTAGATTTAACGAAGCCACATTAGTGCCCTCAATTGCACCAAGTTACAAATTAGATCACATTAAAAAAAGAGTGAACCAGTGCTTTAAATCAGTAATGGGCCGTTAATAAACTATCAATTTCAATACTGACTCAAATTTTTCCAAACTAAGTCTTGATTAAAATACCCAAAGTGATCTTCACCTTGGAATTCGATATATCTTAAATTTTGGTGTTTGCGGGATAGGTTTTTCATCAGATCACTTGAGATATCATAAATATCGAGCTCACCCGCATAAAAGAAATAGGGTATTTTTGTTTGTCCTAGTCTTTTTTCAAATTCTTTAACCGTTAAAAGCTTCCGAATAGGATAAAATTGAACCACCTGGTTCACAAAGTTGGGATCAAAGTTTTTGTCTGCAAATAAAATAATCAAGCAATGATTAAGAACGAGATTATCCACATTGATTCCGTTAGATTTTAAATATTGGTAAGCCAACTGACAGTCTTTCCGACTGGGACCGGTCCCAAGTGAGGTTTGAGCTTCCTGCCTCCAGACGGCTCGTGAGGCAACAAAACGAGGTGAAAAAAAGTACCCCAAACCAAATCCTACTTTTGATTTTATCAGTTCTAAATTGACTCGACCATCGGGTCGAATTATTTCGTTATTAAGTTCTTTGATAAAAAGAGGCCACGATTGTTTATCGCCTAATCCTTCTTCAAAGTAGAGCTGAGCTAAGGCCAGCCCGCAGACCTTGGTTTTAGGGCTTGGTTCTAGGCAGTCATCCTCACGAAAATAGGACCTGACTTTAGCCAACTGTCGCATATTATTTTGGCCTAGAACTTTATTAGCCACAATATTGTTTCTTAGAATCCGATTTCCGAAAAATTGGTAAAAATGATCAAATAATGCACCCGCATAATTATGAACTGATTGAATGTGTTCGGGAAATAACATGAGATATCGAGTGGCAATCACACCACCAAAACTTTGACCAAATAAGCGCCAATTCGTCATTTGACCAAGCAATTTTAATCTTAAGAATTCAGCATCGTAAACTATCTGATCGGTCGAATAAAATGAACTTCGAGCTGCAATTTCAATATTTTGAGAAAGTGGTATCTGTGAAGAGCAGCCGGTTCCCCTTTGATCAATGTAGATAAATCCAATACCGTGACGTTCTTCGAATTTTTCAAAAAACCGATAGCTGTAATGGTCAGTCCCGATGGGTCCACCATTTAAATACAAAACAGGTTTTTGAGGAGACTTCCATCTTGTGTAAAAGAAAATTTGAATTTTTTTATCATTGGGCTTTTGCCAATTCTCTGGGACCGTCAGCCAACCTCTTTGATAAGTAGCTGGCAGCGTGGACAGAAAGCTTTGGCATTCAGATGTTAAATTTTGAGATGCCTTGGAAAGACAGCTAAAAAAACTAAAACAAGGATAAAATTAATTGAATTCATAAGTCCTCAGATGTGCCACTAGCATTGTGAATCTGTGAAGACAATCCCAATTAAATTAGCTCGTAATCATTTATAGGATATGCTACCCAATAATTATGAATGCAAAATTTATATATCTCTGTTTAGTTTTTTTTATTTCAACAACAACAGCCTTAGGTTCTCAAATTTCTTGGCATAAAGGACCTGTCGAGGACGCTCTAAAAATGGCCAAGACTCAGAAAAAGCCCATGATCCTCTATTGGGGGGCCAGTTGGTGCCCCCCCTGTGAGGCCCTTAAATTGAATGTTTTCCCGAATCCAGAGTTCATAGAAGCGACTAAAAACTTTGTCATGATTTATTTAGATGGAGATAACAAGGATGCTCAAATTTGGGGAGAAAAATTTGGCGCAACTGGCTACCCATCATTGATTGTCTTGAATGAAAATGCAGTAGAGTTACAAAGACTGAATAGCTTGATGTCAGCTCCTGAGCTTGCAAAAGAGCTCCTTCAAGCTCAGCAAAACTCTCAAAATATGGATGAGTTACTCGAAAATATTCTTCAGGAGAAAACTTTAGATAAAATTTCCCCGCAAAGCTGGACTCGTCTTGCAAAATATAGATGGGAAAATCATCCACAATGGGAAAGCCGTAAAGAAGAATTTATTGCAAAATTTAAATTAATTGTTGAAAAAATCCCCAGCCATTTTGCAAACGAAAAGAATTTTTTTGATTTCATCATTCTAAGATACCGGCTAGCTACTTTAAAGCCTGGAGAAAAATTAGATTCACTGGTTCTTGATGCAGGATTAGAACTGGTCAATAAAATCATTTTAGATAAAAAAATGACACTTACTTTCTTTGAAGATATCACCTTTGGAGCTGAAACGTTTCCGCGAGGTTTCTTTCCCGATCCTAGTGAAAACAGAATTGAACTTATTCGATTCATTATGAACTACAGAAAAGCCCTCTGGGAATTATATAAACATAAGGATTTAACACTTCAACAGCGCGGGTATGTGTTGGCTGGTATAAGTGAGTTGTCTAGTTTTCATCACCCGGAATACCCAGTCCTTACTTCAGATGAACAAAAGAGATTAAAAGATGAACTTTTACAAACTTTAAACAAATCCAAATCATCCCAAGAACGTGTTGTCGTTTTTAATATACTCCCCTACATTTTCAAAAAATTGGGAAAATCGGATGAGGCACGGCAACTTATATTAAAATTTCAGGATAAATTAGGTTCAAAAAATTTAGTTTATACTCAATTGGCTAATTTGGATATCGATGAAGGTCGACTTGAATCTGCACTCAAATGGTCAGAAAAGGCTCATGCCACAGCAACTGGAGCTGCGACAAGAAGTCAATGGGGTCAAAGCTACGCACAGCTTTTGATTGAGGTATCGCCAAAAAATCACAAACAAATTTGGAAAGTATCCCAAGAAATAATTGATGAGGGCCTATCTGTAAAAGATGGACTCAGTGGGCGTAGTGCTCGCTCTTTGAATCGATTGAAAAAGAATCTCATTTCTTGGTCAGCAAAAGAAAAAACACCAACTCCTGAAAAATTCATCGAAATCAAAGATAAAAAATGTTTAGGTGAAACCGAATTTGTTAGAAAGTGTGAGGAATATTTTAAGGGACTTTTATAAATGTTGAGCTAACTTAGGCACCCTATCTCAAAATGAGAAAATTGAATTCAATGATGTACTAGCGATTTATGTTCAATCTTGAACGGCTCAATAGGCTTTGCAGTTTTAACAACAAATTTTTATTGGGAACATTCTCTTCGGTCATAAGAGATGCAAAATTATCTGCCATAATTTCTTCGGGATGAATAATATAATTTGTGTTACCACCCGTCACTTCAAAATAGTTAGTTTTGTTGACTGGAATAAGTTCTGAATTTGAAAGCGAAAGTAAAACTAAATTGACATAAGAAAAGAAATTGGGCTTTTGCGGATCAATTTGAGGGACATCCACTCGAGATAGAATTAAGGGAACCACTTCTACAACTTCATTATTATAATTGACCCTGATAGCGTGGCTCATGATGGGCGCATCAGGGTTAATAATCAAACGAGCAGATAGGGCGGGCGGAACTGAAATATTTTGTGGATAAAAACCGGCAAGAAAATAAATTCGATCCTTCAAATGGTTATGTGTTCTTGTAAAGATATGAAAAAATTCATGGGCCAATGTTGAAGTGCTAATTCTTCCTTTGGGAACAGCTACAAAATTTCCACGGGTGTAATAGGCTCCGCCCTCGTCTTGGCCGTTATTTTTGACAAAATAAACAGATAATTGAAAACCTTGCGAATTTATTTCCTGCATTTTTGATTCTAAAATGCGCGCTGATTTCAAAATTTCACTTATTTCTGGCTGAGACCAACATTGAACAGTCTTTTGAACAAAATCAAAGTACTCGTTATAGGAAACATTTCTATTCACCATGAGCCGCAAAGCTCTGTTGAGGTTATTCAACCTCGAAATAAAGTCATCTGCAGTGTAAATGACACGTTTTGCATCAACATCTGAAAGAAAAGCTAACTTTAATGAACCCATTCTGAACTTTTGGGTTTCACAAGGGGAAGCTGTTGCCACTTTAGAACTCATTATTAAAAGTAAAAAAAGTTTAATCAAAAATAGGAAGTGACGATTCATTTAAATACCTCTTGCTATTGAGGGCTCTGAATAAACAGGTAATAGGGCCAAGTCACCCATATAATATAAAGAATAGTAATATTAGTCTTTAACTTATATAAAGTATATTTTTTTTAACTCCTAGTTGCACACATGGGTAACGCCGAGTAGTTTGAAAAAATGAAGCCAAACGTAACTCAAGAAGCCCAGTCCTTGCGCGAAGTGATAAAAAAACTATTGAAAAAAAATGGCCTTAATTACAGAGATCTAGCCACTGAACTCAAATTAACTGAAGCTGCTGTCAAAAAACTGATGAAAGAAGGCGATTTTAAAATCCAAAGATTGGAGATTATTGCCAATTGGTTTGGTTATACTCTTTTTGAGCTCATAGAAATGGCAAAAAGAAGTGCCATCACTCCCTTTACTTTTTCAAATGAACAGGAAATTGAATTATCAAAGAATCCCAAAGCACTTTATGTGTTACTCTTACTTGCAGCAGGTTTTAGTTTGGAACAGATCAAGATAAATGCTGACATGAAAGAATCAGAAATCAGAAGAAATGTATTTCTTTTGGACAGAATTCAACTCATTAAGCTTATGCCAAATGATAAATTAAAAATGAACTGTCGAGGCCCCTTTCAAATGAATGAAAATGGACCTTTGAGAAAAAAATATTTGAGTCTTTTTATTAATGAAATTCGCGATCTTGTAAGCACGGATCCACAACAACAAGAAGGACAAATTGCTTTTGAACTTTACATGTCAAAAAATTTATTACTTGAATTCAGAAATGAGCTTAAGGAAATATTCAATAAGTATTCAAGTTTGGCTAGGCTTGAAAAGGAAAGGGCCCAAGTAGGAGACTTTCAAGCAGTAACTGGAATTTTGCTAGCAAAAAGCCAGGACAGTTGGAAAAAGGTTTTAGTCAAATAAATCTAAGGGTTTCTTCTGACACTTGCCATGGCCTCATTAAACCACTCAACTTCTTCCTTTGAATATTCTATTTTTGCCTTATCTAGACGATCTTGTAAAAGCGGTGGAAGTATATTGGAAATGAATTCAAAACTTTCATCGGTCCACTGAGTTCGAAACATGTCTGAAATACAATGGCGAATATTAGGCATGGTTTCCAAGAACATTTTATCATCCAAATTGAGCCAGGTTTCATAAAAGATTTTAAGAAACCATAATTGATGCTCTGATGGTATGGAATTCTTCTTATCAGTCCAAGATCTTTCAACTTTAGAGTCATCGGAATATTCATCGTTGCACCAAGACACAAAAGCACGGCCTGAACCGTTACTTGTAAATAATTTTAAAAGTTCCCACTTTTCAATTTTATCAACTTTACTTTCAATCGAATTTTTACAAAATAAAAACTCTTGATCTGTGGCCCTAGGATCCAATGTAATCAATTGGCACGCCACTTCTTCTTTTCCATTTAACAAGTCTTTTCGTACCCGAAGAATTTCCTCTTGAGTCAGCTTCTGACTTTGGGCTCTGTATTCCTGAAATTCTTTTTCCACGTTAAAAGCTTCAGACTTAAATCGAATTTTGATTTTAGGATTCAGCGGATCGTTTGTCTTCCGATCTTTCACTATCTTATCCATAAACTTCCAAGCGGCCACCTCAGAATCTTCAAAATAAGCCACTTCTATCCATGGACTCCATTCAAAGACTTCAGAGCTTTTTTGTGGCAGCTCAAAAACCTGTGCGAGAGGCTGCGTAGTCTTAATCACGAGAGCATGGCGCCCCAGGTCTCTGTTGATCAGAGTCGGCTCAGTCTTAATTACAGCGCCTAGTGAAGTCTTCACTTGGGATTGCATGCGAACGCCGGCTAAACTAGCAAAAACCTTGTCATTATTAACCAATGTCAATTGGTATTGAGAAATGGGCTGACCAGAGTCTTCCACCTGTATCTCAAATTGAATACGCCTGTTTGGCTTTTCTGATTTTCGCATTACAAAAAAAACAACGACAGCTGCTATAATCAATAAAATTATTATCAATATTTTCATTTATTTAGATTGAATCAATTATTGATAAAGTCACTTGGTTTTTACTTATTCACAACAGCAATTCGACAGGTATTTGCTTGAAATACTGTACCACCTTTTTTGTCAACAGCACTATAAAACTCTCGAACTTCTCTTTCATATCCATTATCGCGATGCCATTTCAAAATAGTATTTAAATCTTGATGGTCTCTAAGCTGGTAGCTTGTGTGATCAGCAACAAAACTCAACTGCAGATCTTTGAGTATATTAATGTAGTCCAGTTCTGTCTAGCTTTTTTCTAGCCGGAAGTTTGACGCAAAAATTTAGTGTAGAGATTTCACTCGCTCTTCCCGGTTGAGAGTTTTTCTTTCCGAGCGGGCATTTTCGACCTTCTTCCTGCGCTCGCAAAGAACCAGGCTCCCTC
>JBKDFX010000067.1:0-9702 GCA_046336825.1 Bdellovibrionales bacterium
TTGCCTGAGGCCTGATTCCAATATGAGACTGCTGAACGGACATCAGTCCAAGGAAGTGGGGAAACTCAAATGAAAAAAAGAAATGCGAGCCTTATGAAAACCGTCAGAAGTGCAGTTGCTCTTTTAATTTTCGCAGCGTCAGGATTGGCAATTGCCACGACAAGCTCGCGATATTTCATTGCTATGAAATATCCTACTTCCTCAATGACAGCTCCTCAGAAGCAGAGCCTTCAATTACAAAGAGCTTCCTTGATCCAGCACTTACAAAGTTCGCAGTTTTCTGGAAAGTTTGAAGGGCAGCTTGAAAAAATTCATGGATTGGTTGTTCAAAATCCTTCAAAAAGTGAAATTGAAAACTTAAAGTCCCATCCCGCAGTTGAATTTGTAGATAAAGAAATCTTTCATAAAGATCCAAGACCAGTGATCGGTATCACTTTCAATTCAGAGATTCAGCAACAGGTCCGTCGCCAACAAAACAGTGGCCAGAGAACTCCCTGGGGAATTCGAGCCGTGCGAGCCCCTGAGGCTTGGAAGGCCTCCCAGGCTGGTTTAGGAACACGAGTTCTTGTTCTAGACACTGGAATCGACAAAGATCATCCCTCCTTGGCCGCTAACTTCGAAGCGGGCCAGGACTTTGTTAATGACCCGACTCCCAGACCCTATCCCTTCTTTGACTTAGGGGGACACGGAACACATGTCGCTGGAACCATTGCAGGGGTTCTCGACAATTCAGGTTTCACCGGTGTTGCTCCCCAAGCCAAAGTTCTGATGGGGCGAGTTTGTTTCAAAGGTTGTTCAAATATCGCCATCGCTTCCGGTGTCAACTGGGGAGTGCAAATGCAGGTGGATTTGATCAGCATGTCCTTGGGCGGAGCTTTTTCGACTCCCTCTGAACGTCGTGCCATACAGACTGCTCTCAGATCTGGAATCACGGTGATCGCAGCTTCTGGTAATAGTGGAGAAGCAAAAGTCAGCTATCCCGCAGCCTTGCCAGGTGTCATTGCTGTGGGTGCCACTGATATCAACAATCAAAAAGCCTCCTTTTCACAGTTTGGACCAGAACTTTCCATCGTAGCTCCTGGTGTGGATGTGATTTCTACCGTTCCTCAGGGAACTGGCTTAGATCCCGAGGTTCGATTGGCAGTCGGTGGTCAAAACTTTCAGTTGGTGAAATCCACAACTTTCCAGGGATCTTTTGCGCCAGTTCGACCTATGATTAATGAATTGGTCTTTGCTGGATTAGGTCGTCCCGAAGATTTTCAAAAAGTAGACATCAGTGGAAAATTTGCTCTTGTTGTTCGTGGTGAAATTAAATTTGCAGAAAAAGCAGTGAATGCTATCCGTGCAGGTGCTGCTGGTCTTGTTGTGTTCAACAATGCTCCTGGGCTCATCCGTGGATCTCTTACGGAAGATGAAAGCACACTGAAAATTCCTGTCTTCATGGTTGAACAGCAAGTGGGTGAAACCCTTGTTAAAGTGATGTCACAAGGTCAAGTGGCGAGAGCCAGTTTGGTAGTTGTGCAGACTAACTTTTCAAGTTTCGATGGAACTTCCATGGCCACTCCCCATGTCGCCGGAGTTGTGGCTCTGATGAAAGCGGCCAACAAGTCACTGTTGCCTAATCAAATTAAACAAATTCTTATGGGGACAGCCACGCCTTTGCAGCCCAATGGTAATAATGAGTTAGGTGCTGGTCTTATCAATGCCCAAAGAGCAGTTGAAGCTTCAGTCAGAGTTCAAAGACCTCAACAACAAGTTCGTAATTAAAGTTGAATCGTTCAGAAAAGCTTTTTCAAGAAATTGAGGATCTGGAGAAAAAATCCCAGATCCTCAGGCGTTTTACAGCAGAAAAACTTTCACTCACAGTGAGAGCAAAAAATAGAGTTGAGTTTGAGGCTCGAGCCGAAGTTTGGAACCCGCCGTTCAGGCTTCAAATAAAACCCATCCAGGATGTTCGTCTCGGAATTGAAACAGTCACTGTCAGATTTGATTTTTTGGGAGAACGATATTTCTCACGCACGGAACTCGGATTTGATGACTGGAAACTTTTTTTAATTTTTCTAAACCCTTTGTATCGATTGCAACAGAGACAGCACCGAAGATTTAAAATTCCTCGCCTGATGAAGAACCAAGCTTTTTTAATGCGTGCAAACGAGACGGTGTGGAATGAACAGTGCGAGCTGATTGATTTATCTCAAGGGGGTTGTAGCTTGAGGTTATCTCACAAAGCTTTAGAAATTTCTCAGCAATCCGTTGTACTCCTCGATTTAAAATTAGGAGACTTTGATTCTTTTATTCAAATGGGCTATGTGCGATATATAAAAGCAGAGAAGCATAATGGACGTCAGGTGGTTCGAATGGGGATTGAGTTTCATCATCGAAAATCAATTGAGCCTGTACTCAACCATGTGCTCGAACATTTAACGACTGAAATATTTAACAGTTGGGTGGCCCATCCTTAAAGCTTTGAGAGCGCTGGCTGTTTTCAAAAAAATTGAGAATCTCTTTATTATAAAACAGCCAAGTGTTTATAATTCCCCAGAAATGATTGTAATTCACTTCGATGACCTTATGAGGTTGCCAAAGATCCCGTAATTGATACTGGTAAAAAGCGGGCACAACTGTGTCCTGCTGGGCAATGACCATTCCCAGGCATTTGCTTTTATGTTTGGGGGGAAGATCCAGAGGCTCTAAGTAAAAGACCTGTCGTATCTTTTGAATTTGATCTTGGGGTTCCGTAATCCCTAAAGCTTGAGATCTATGTGATTTTAATTTGATTAAGTCTTTTTGTTGAGAGTGAACGATAATATCGGAAATGGGAGTTCCAGCTGTAATTGTAAAAACAGCATCGATATTTTCGAGATTATGAGCGGCTGTGGAGGCAAAAACTCCACCTAAACTGGTTCCTAAGACACCCGTAAAGTCTGAAGGAAATTTGCTAATAACAAGGTTGAGAGCTTTTTGTGCACGTGCATGGACCCTTTGATGAAGTGAAAAATCAGGACTGGTGTCGTCGGCCCCGGTCCAATTATTGAGTGTGATAACCTGATAACCTTTTTGGCAAAACATCTGAGCGTAACTGCGATCGATAAGATTAGTGCCGCCAGTGGGAGGTAAAATGATTAACAACTTTTTTATCCTGGAATCTGATCTATCTGATCCAAATGAAGAGTAGGCACTTATTTCTGCCTTAAAATCACCCTCATAGATAACACTGTCCACCGGTTGGCAGTTCGATTTCGTAAATAAACTTGAACACGCTGTAATCAGAGATAAGCTCATAAATCCTAAAATGGCAGACTGTTTGTGTCTCATCCCTGTTGAATTTACAGGGATAAGCTTCTCTTTGTCCAATAGCTTTCATTTTGGCTGGCTAAGATTTTGCGAATGCTATGGATCGCATGAAAAACTTTAAGCGTTTCAGTGGTTATTTATTTTCATTTGGTTTGGGGCTTGGGGTCAGCCAGTTGTCTGGTTTATCGACAAATTTTGTATCCGACGGCAATCGGGGAGCTCGAGAAAACTCTTTGGCTCCAACAAGCTCTCCAGATAGCTCGGAAATTCAAAATAACTTAAACTATTTAGAGGTCCCTTTTTGGGAAAATTCCAGTGCTGATCCTCTTTTTTCTGAACTGGGTTTAGATGAAATTTTAAATATAGATCAAGAGGAATCTCCTAAAATAACTGAAGAGTCCTTGGATCGAATCTTGATCGATTTTCAGAGCCGACTGGATCCCCAATTTAAAATACCAGAACTGATTTTCAATCAAACTAAATTTTGGTTTCGAATTTACACTGAGTTTGATTCGACCAAAAAAGTGGTTCATGACTCGCTTCATCCCCACATTATTTACGATGTCATTGATATATCTGAAATTTTAGAAGCTCCCTCAAAGGCCAAGTGGCTTAATGTGCAAAAGGCCAATAAGGCGGTGTCAGCTCGAGTGGCTCATATTCGCAAAAAACTTAAAAACATGGCTTCAAAAAAAATTGATAACTTTGATGAGCAGGAGAAATTGTGGTGGGAGCAGCTCCAAACTGTTAAAGGGGCTCGTCATCGAGTGTTGAAGACAGCGGCTGCTAGCGTTCGTGTTCAAACAGGTCAAAAAAATTTCTTTGAAAATGGACTCACTCTAAGTGGTCGATATATCGAGGGCATGGAGCAACTTTTTGCAGAAAAAAAATTGCCCATTGAATTGACCCGATTGCCCTTTGTGGAGTCCAGCTTCGTTATTGGGGCCACAAGTAAAGTGGGAGCTGCAGGTATATGGCAATTTATGCCAGGCATAGGCCGGAAATTCATGTTGGTGAACGATCAGTTTGATGAACGCCGAAATCCTTGGAAATCAACTCGTGCCGCGGCTCAATTGCTAAAGGAAAATCATCTTATTCTTCATAAAAACTGGGGATTGGCATTAACAGCTTATAACCATGGGCCCGGTGGAGTTCGTAAAGCCATGCAGGCCACAGGCTCAAGAGATATTGCAAAAATTGTAAGGCAATATCGCTCCCGCAACTTTGATTTTGCCTCAGCCAATTTTTACACCTGTTTTTTGGCGGCACTGCATGCTTACACCTACCGTGATCTGATTTGGCCAGATCATGTCATCGAACCCACCCTTGTATTTGAAAAAGTGAAATTAAATAAAAGTGCAAGAACACGAGATCTGTTGGCGAAATCAAATCTCGGAACTGATGAGTTTTTGGCCTACAATCCCGAGTTGGATCGAAGTTTGAGACGAAATGATTTATTGCCCAAGGGTTATCAGATTTTGCTTCCTCCTCAAGCTGCCGAAATGTTTTTACAGTCCGTGGCCCTTATTGAGAAGTCCAGCCACCGTCCATTGTGATGATTGAGCCTGTCATATTTTGTGCCTGATCAGATATAATAAAGCTCATAAGTCCTGCTAAATCTGATGTTTTCACAAAGTTTTTTGACGGTTGCTTTTCACCCAGTAGTTTTTCTCGTGCTTGATCAAAACTTAAATTTTCACGTTTTGCCAAGTCATGAATTTGATTTTCAACTAGAGGTGTTTGCACCCATCCTGGGCAAATGGCGTTGACTGTGATTCCTGAACCCGCTGTTTCAAGAGCAACAGTTTTAGTCAGTCCAACGAGGGCGTGCTTCGCCGAAACATAGGCTGATTTGTGAGCTGAAGCGACGAGCCCATGCACGGAAGAAATATTGATAATTCGACCCCACTTTTTATTTCGCATAGAGGGAATGAGTTTTTGTATGAGAAAAAAAGGAGCCGTCAAATGAACATCTAGCATTTTTTTCCATATCTCGATGGGAAAATCCTCTACAGGTGAGACAAATTGAAAGCCTGCATTATTGATCAAGACGTCAGGAGAAATTTTTTTTGACTGCAAATTGGTGATAAAAAATTGCAGCTGTTCTAAATCACTTAAGTCCAATGAGGCCAATTCAATTTCAATGTTGCGGTTGGCTTGTAGCTGCTGACCAATGGATTTGAGTTTTTCAAGAGGCTCTATGCCGTGAAGAATAATCGAGAAACCTGAGTCAGCTAATTTTTCAGCAAAGGCTAAACCTATTCCGGAGCTTGAACCCGTTACAAGGGCCCACTTTTTATTCGTGTTTGTCATAATTGTTTACTTCAATCATGAGTTGAGGGCATATTCAACCCATGTTTGACATGACTGTTATAATTCTATCACTTTTAGCTCTTATTGTACTGGCTTACCGCGGATACAGCGTTTTATTTTTAGCTCCTTTATTGGCCGTGATGGCAGCGGTTTTTTCAAGCCAACAATTTGCATTGGCACAATACACGGAAGTTTTTATGCAAGGGTTTGCGGGCTTTGCAAAATCCTTTTTCCCCCTCTTTCTTCTGGGTGCCATGTTTGGTTACTTGATGGAACAAAGTGGAAGTGCCAAATCCATTGCTATTTTTATTCAAAAATTTTTAGGCCCTCGTTGGGCCATTTTAACAGTGACACTCGCCTGTGCACTTTTGACCTATGGCGGAGTTTCACTTTTTGTCGTGGCTTTTGCCGTCCTTCCCATCGCCCAGAATCTATTCCGAGAGGCCAAAATTCCCAAACGATTAATCCCGGGAACTTTGGCCTTGGGCTCATTTACTTTCACCATGACAGCTCTGCCAGGGACACCTCAGATTCAAAACTCAATTCCCATTCCCTATTTTGGAACAGATATTTATGCAGCACCGGGCTTAGGCCTCACAGCATCCTTGATTATGTTTTTGGGTGGGGTTGCTTGGTTGAGTTACCGAGCTCGTCGAGCTCTTAAGCTCAATTTGGGTTACGAGCACGATCTCACAAAAGATCAGATTCAGTTTGAGTCTCAAAATTTTGAATTGGAAAATAAGGGGCCTGGAGTTTTTATTTCGCTCCTTCCGTTGATAGTTGTTTTATTTTTAAATTTTATTTTGACCTATTTTGTTTTTAAACCTTCACCTGACTTTATCCAGTGGACAGGTTTATCAGAATTACAATTTAAAAAGTCAGTCGGCCTATGGAGTTTAATAGTTTCGCTTTCTGTGGCTCTGATCTTGGCTCTTGTCCTCAATTGGAAACGACTCAAAAATCCAGCTAAGACCCTCAATGAGGGGGCGATGGGCGCTTTACTGCCCATACTAAATACGGCTTCTGAAGTGGGCTACGGAACTGTGATTGCAGGACTGACAGGTTTTTTAATTATACGCGACTCATTGATGGGAATTTCAGATAATCCCATGATTGTGCAAAGTATTTCTGTGGCCACTTTAGCGGGAATTACCGGTTCTGCTTCGGGTGGGCTCAGTATTGCTCTTGAAGCCTTAGGGAAAAACTTTGTTGAGATGGCTCAGGCGGCTTCAATACCTCTTGAAGTTATGCATCGATTAGCCGTGATTGCCTGTGGTGGATTGGATTCTTTGCCTCATAATGGTGCAGTGATTACCCTTCTTTCAGTATCTGGTCTTTCTCATAAACAGTCCTATCTTGATATCGGAGTGGTGACAGTGGTTCTACCGACACTAGCTCTAGGTCTGGGTATTGGGTTGGCCTCATTAGGATTTTTTTAACTCAGAATTACTTTTTTTTTAAATCTAGTTTTCCGAACAAGAGTCATGAGAAAAAATCTTGTTCATTTATGTATTCAATTTCTTCTAATAACACTGCTTTCAAGCCTCATCATTGGGTGCAGTGTTTCAAGCTCAGGTCAAAAATATTCTTCTCTGCCTTCTGAGCCCAGTGATTCCTCTCCCCAGGAGCCCGATCATCAAAGCCCTGTTCTTGTGACCGCACCCGTGACGCTTATTCCAGATGAAGTCACGGTTCCCAGTGAACCACCTTCTCAGCCCCAATTGGTGGATATAGTTCAACCCGATCCTGAAATGCCACCCATGCTAATTATCGATGAAACACCTGTAACAAGTCCTCCTTCTATCAATCCTGACGCTGGCGATGAAACCACTCCTACAGTTGATATGGAAGACCCCGTCGCGAGTGAAGAGGAAGTTTCTCCTTCTTTAGTAGATGCTGTTGAGCAAATCGAATTTGATAAAGAAACAGAAGAGGTTCCAAGAGTAGATGACTCCGAAGAAGTGGGCGATACTGAAGAAACAGGTGTTACCGAGGAAGTAGGCGATACTGAAGAAGTTATAGAAATCGGAGCTGCGGAATCAGACGAGCAAGAGTCTGGCCTTGAGCCGGAAATTGATGAGCCGACTGAAGTGATTGTGCAGGGTTCTTGTTTCGGAAAATCCAAGGCGGCCCTTATGTTTTCAAATAAAAACTCTAAATCAAACGGTAAGTTTGCCAAAAAAATGAAAAGTAGAGTTGTGAACTGTGAAAAAGGTCTCTACAAAATTCGAATTAAAGGTAAAAAGAAACATTTACAACAGCTTGAAGTCCAAGCAGCTTATTATTAAATCTTTATAATGTAGACAATCGCCCCCGTGCGTTAGGGGCGAAAAATCTCCAACAAAAAATCGTTTGTGAGACATTTCGTCTCTGTGTAATTGCCTATGTACAATTTAATTCAATTGAACCTTGGTCTAGGCCTTGCTATCCCTTAGGCCATCAAAGGGGGTTCTATGATCAATGGATTGTTAGTCATGCTACTTTTAGGTCTTTTTAATTATGTGCCATCTTGGGCTGCTGTGCCAGAACGGGAAGTTCAGGTGGGAATCAATGGCGTTTATGTGCCAAGTAAAATTGACCGTCGAGATGAAGCTGTTGTTGTCGTCAATGGAATTTTTCAAAATGGTTGTTACAGATGGAAAAAATCTGATGTTAAACATGTGGCCATGACAACTCACGAAGTGAGATCTTTTGCTACCGTCAGTCAGGGTATGTGTTTAATGGTTTTGGTTCCTTTTCAAAAGGAAGTTAACTTAGGAAAACTCAATCCTGGTCGTCATCTAGTACGTTTCGTCAACGGAGATGGCACTTATCTTGATCGTTATTTAAATGTGGATTGATTCGTGTTATCAGCAATTGTTGGAACTTGGCTTTTTACAGGAATGTTGATCTCGGGGGAATGGACTCCCCCGATGAATCCCAACTTAGTCATGAAATTTGAATTTTATGAAGATGGGG
Source organism: Bdellovibrionales bacterium (assembly GCA_046336825.1). Lineage (GTDB taxonomy): Bacteria > Bdellovibrionota > Bdellovibrionia > Bdellovibrionales > Bdellovibrionaceae. Next base: position 8,566 of record JBKDFX010000067.1, read on the forward strand.
TCAATCGACTGAGCTACTTCCGCAAGGATGAGCCTGGATTCTGTGATAGAAAAGCTCTTTATGATTATGACGGAGAGATGCTTTATCAACAGGTGTCTTGGGTTTCTAAAGAAAATGAGTCTCGTTGTTATGAGGATCCTGATATGCAAATGGGATCTGAAACGCGGACGCGAGTTTCCTTGCAAGGTTCACAAATCTTCATGGAAGTTCAAGTGGGTGATGAAAGCATCACCTATATTTGGGATAAAAAAATTGATAATGAGGGAGAAATTAAATGAAAAAAGTAATCATGGTCCTAGCGCTCGTATTTGGGACCACAGCCATGGCGAATATCAAATCAGCTCATTTGTTTTGGTTAATGGAACAACCAGAACTAAAAACAGCGCTGAAGGATCAGTTCGTTCTGAAAACATTCTATCAGCCTACCCAGTGTCGAGCCGCTCACTGTTTTGACTTTGTGGTGTGTGGTCTTAAAAAAGAGCCAACTGGATCTGTTCAATTTTTTGTTCATCGAGTGGGCGGTGAAAGCTTTTACTTCAATACAAAAGCTGAAGTACGAACTGAAGTTTATGCAGATTTACCCGTTATGTGCGACGGGATGTAAAGAAAGATAACGAAGTTAATAAATTTCACGGGGCTTCTTTAGAATGGAAATTTCCAGACTTGAGTCCCGATCGATTTACCCTTAGCCTTTTTTGGTGCAAAAAAATTGTAAACTCCTATTTTTAATAATTTTATTTTTATTGAGAGACTCATATCCTATTGAAATCAGCTCCCAAGAAAAAGGAGTGCAAAAAGTGGATGCTCTCTTGCTTCAATTCAACCCCATGCCGTCACATTTCATAATTGGTGAGAGCATTCCTGTTTCCATAAAGATTTCTAATCAAATGTTAGAAACAGTAAAATTACAGGAGCAAACCAAGGGAAGTTTTTTTAAATTCAGTCTAAAGAATCGCATGACAGGTGATAAAATAGATATTTCTCAGCCTAGATCCCCTAGAGAACTTAGGGACATCGGCGGTAGTTTTTGGGTATGTATTGGGAGTTGTTCTTCTTTTCGTGATGGCCTGGACCTTGCGTCGAAAGAAGAGGGACACCTCAGGCCATTCAAGGGTTTAATTTAGTTCAGCAAAAACG
>JBKDFX010000068.1:0-3460 GCA_046336825.1 Bdellovibrionales bacterium
CCCTATTATTTTGCGAAAGACTTAGAAAAGCCATAGAAAAGACAACTTTTCGCAGTGGAAATGACTCTATAAAGCTGACAGCTTCTGTGGGATTTGCTTTAACAAAAGAGGGCGAATCCATTTCTTCACGCGAACTTGTGAGGCGAGCTGATCACGCACTTTATCATGCCAAGCGGACAGGTCGAAATCGTGTTTGCTTTTTTGATGAAATTGAGAAAGAAAAGAGCAAAGAAAAGAAAAAGGTTTCATAGTCGAAGGGACCTCCTTGTTTGCCAGTTTTGTTTACCTCATAGTCAGCCTTTTTGTATTTGCCCTCAAACTAGCGGCCGCTTTACAAACACAATCAGCGGCTATTTTATCAGATGCTCTTGAATCGCTTGTTAACATCACGGCTTCAATTTTAGCCCTTTTAGCCATGAAGTTTGTCACTCAACCCAAAGATAAAAATCATCCCTACGGGCATGGTAAGGCTGAGTTTCTTTCTTCGGCCATTGAAGGTGGGTTGGTGTTCTTTGCGGGATTTGCCATCATAATTGAAAGCATTAAAGCCATCACTGTGGGACGTGAGCTTAACTTTCAAAATACGGCCTTAGTGGCATTGATCGCTGCGAATGGATTGAATATAGCCCTCGCTTTCTATTTGAAAAAAGCATCCAAAAAACAAAATTCGGTTTTATTGAATGCCAGCTCAGCTCACATTATGAGTGATGTTTGGACAACAGTCGGAGTCCTTTTGGCTTTGGGTGTGGTCAAAGTTACAGGTCTCATGTGGCTGGATCCGGTGATTTCGCTAATTATGGCGGCCTTTCTCTTTAAAGAAGGCTACAAAATTTTACGGCAATCATTTTCGGGTCTTACCGACGAATTGGATCCTAAAATTTTACAGGAAATCTCAAATGCCTTTCAAAAAATCCTTCGAGAAGGTTTAATCGATTTGCATCAAGTTCGTTTTATTAGATCTGGTCATTTTCACCATGTGGACGCTCACTTAGTACTTCCCCGTTTTTGGAATATCGACAAAGCCCATGAATTTATGGATGAAATTGAAAAGGATATGGTCAAAGTTTACCAATTTGATGGTGAAATGGCTTTCCATGTGGACCCTTGTCAACCCGTGGATTGTACCAGTTGTGATTTAAAAGAATGTCCTGTTCGCTCAAAAGCTTTCATTCGCCGTAAATCTTTCAAGCCAGAAGAATTGGTTGGCGAAAAAAAGAAAATCGAATACTAGAACTTAACTATGATGGAACGACCACCCCGCCCCCAAGTCAATGTGACAGCTGATCTGCCTGTGCAAAATGCCTATACTCTGGCTTTAAATAATGAGTTCAAGGATTTTGCTTTTGATGAAACAAGGGCCCTTGCGAACAAAGGTAAGTGGAGAAATATTTTAAATCTTTTAGAGTCCTCACCTCTGGATGTGGAATTCGGAACTGGTAATGGACTTTTTTTCGCCCACCGGGCCAGTCAAAACCCTCAACGTGGATTGGTGGGATTAGAGCTAAAATACAAACCCCTAATTCAATCCATTCGTCGGGCTCTTCGCACAGGTGCCAAAAATGCAGCCATTGCCCGCTTTCATGCTTTTAATGTGGATCAACTTTTTGAAGTGAATGAAATCAACGATGTTTTTATTCACTTTCCAGATCCATGGACAAGCCCATTAAAACCTAAAAATCGTATGACCAACGCGTGGTTTCTGGATTTAGTTTTTGAATTACAAAAGACAGGCTCCTTTTTAAATTTTAAAACTGACAGTGAAGCTCTTTATGATTGGACGTTGGAAGAGGTCCCAAAGACTCGATATAAAATGATTTTTCAAACCCGTGATTTGCACAACTCTGAAATGGCCAGTCAAAACTTTATCACGGGGTTTGAGAAAATATTTACGGCTCAAGGTATCAAGACACACTTTTTACGACTACAAAAAAATTAATTCTGGCAAATGGCTTTTTCATCAACGGATAAATGATCGGTCGAAATTTGAGTGATTTCGCGGCAAAGCCGATGAAGCTGATCTTTCATTGAACTTCGAGTGGCTATCCAGAAATCTTTGTCTTTAGATTGATGAATTTGAATTTCAATTTGAACAAGAATATTTTTTACTTCTTTTGCGTTTTGAAGCCTTCTTTTTTGGGCAGCTATTTCATATTCTTCGGCTTCTATTTGTTCATCATATTTATCCTTAACATGAAATCCAGCAGGAACTACTATTGCTCCTGATAATAAAATTCCATCCAGCCACTTGAGTTGTTTATCACTCAATTTGAATTTGGTTTTTGCGTAATTTTTAAAGGGCTTCCATGCATAATTGTTAAGAGCTGAAAAAAGGCCACCGATCAAACGTCCAATTCCGACTGTTCCCGCAAAAAATCCAAAATGATTACCTACGTAGTCCCAAAACATAAGTTCAAACATCAACCGATTTTTTCTTTCAGCTTTCATTTCTGGGCTCAAATGGCTGAAACAATTTTCTAAAGCGTGGGGTGTGGCCTCAGATGAAAAAATAGCTTCAATGTGGGTGCTGGTCATGCCTCGTTTGTAATAGCCTTGCAAGCGAGAAGGGTCTAGTGACCACAAGTCCCCGCCAGCTTTAAATGATTGTGAAATGGAGTCTCGAAAAGAAGGAAAAGATCCATTTCTGCAAATATCAGTTAAGAATAAATAAACCCATTGATCTTTTGTGGACATGCTTTTGACAACTTCATTACTTATTTTTGATCCATCGACAAAAATAATCTCGGATTTAGCTTGAAAGCCGAGAAGTAAAAAAATGAATAGTGAAGTCAATGTCCTGAACATAATTTATTATTTTAGTTGCTTCTCGAGTTCAATGATTTCGGATGATACTATGTTTATAGATTTGATTAAGCTGTTGTATGCGGACTCCAAACGACCCATTTTATTATCTTGCAAATAAGAATCTCTTGCTTGTGCTGTATCGGAATAATTTGTGTTAATATAAAATAAAACGGTAGCGACAGCGCCAAAGACAATTGATATTGTGGTGTAGGCTCCAGGAGCTTCCTTAGCAGCCAATTTAAATGCAGAAACTGCTTGGGCCAGAGTTTGTCCTTTTCTAAGCGTCAGTGAAAAAATCAATCCCTGTGATGCCAAAATACCCAAAGCGACATTGAGTTGAGGATTGTCAATGTTTTGTATGTACAAACTTTCTATACTATTTGAAGATAAGTTTTCTATTACCCATTTTTTATGAAGTAGATCTTTGAGAGTTTCTGATTTTTGCTTCAATTCAAGTTGAACAATGGTTCTTCGAAGCTGAGCTTCATTGGCCACAGTAGGGTTAGAAAAAGCGGGCATGTCTAGCTTTTTTCTAGCCGGAAGTTTGACGCAAAAATTTAGTGTAGAGATTTCACTCGCTCTTCCCGGTTGAGAGTTTTTCTTTCCGAGCGGGCATTTTCGACCTTCTTCCTGCGCTCGCAAAGAACCAGGCTCCCTC
>JBKDFX010000069.1:0-9499 GCA_046336825.1 Bdellovibrionales bacterium
TAAACAGAGATTGCGGTGGTCATGCCGCCTCGTAACATAACCGTTGAGCTGTGAAACTCATAAAAAACCCCTTGGGGCCGGCCGGGGATACTTTGGATCGGGATCGAAAAGGCCTTTTATTTGTCTTAGCCTCAGCATTTAGTACATACATTCAAAAGTTTCAAATACACCTCCCGCCGGATAACCACAAGTCGCGCCTACTGGCGCGCACGGACCCGAAGGCGGGCCAAAAGCTCCGGGGCAAGTTCGATCAATAGCCAGACATGGGCGTCCAAAGTAATCTTCGCACAAGTACCCCGTATCAAATTGCCAGCTTTGCGCCACTATTTTTTCGGTCAGGGAATGTGCACCAAAACCTAATAATGAGATCACAAAAACAATATTGAAGAATTTCTTTATTTTCATTTCAGAACGAAGTTTACCCCCCCCCCGGAAATTCCAATTAGTTTTATTAAAAAATCTAAACCGAGTCCCTAAAACGTGCGTTTTTGGTACTTCTTAGAAATCAAATCTATGTAACATAAAACTTTATGTTACATAGATTTTTTAGTTTCAAAAGCCGTCTTAAAACCTCCTTCTGAAATCAAATTACCAATTGCCCTATGCTGACCTTTTTGAAACTCTTTGGTTATTCAACCACAGGAGCTTTATGTTTATTGGCTACGCCAGGATATCAACGCAGGAGCAGTGTCTTAATCTTCAAATTGATGCTTTGAAAAAAGCAGGATGCGAAGATCGCAATATTTATCAGGACACCGTGAGCGGATCAAAATCAAATCGAGAAGGCCTTGATCGAATGCTTCAGTATTTGCGCCGAGGTGACGTTGTGGTTGTTTGGAAGCTTGATCGACTGGCGAGGTCACTGAAACATTTAGTGGAGCTTGTGGCTGATTTTGGAAAGCGTGGGATCGGTTTAAAATCGGTTCAAGAAAACATCGATACAGAAACCGCCAGTGGAAAACTATTTTTACATATATTTGGAGCTCTGGCGGAGTTTGAGCGGGAGCTTATTAGGGAAAGGACTTTAGCTGGATTAAAAGCAGCCGCTGATCGTGGCCGCAAAGGCGGAAGACCGCGGCTTATGGATGATTCCAAGATCCAGCTTGCTAAGACACTACATAACGAAAAAAGCATTCCTATTGGCGAGATTTGTAGGACCCTGGGGATCTCCAAAGGAACGCTTTATAGGGGTTTAGGCACATAAAGTCTTATGTAAAGTGGGAATTTCCCACTTTACATTGTAGACTATTCTTGATAAACTGTATTCGAGGTGTTTATGACAGCTGCAAAAAAAATAGATTCTAAGGGCCGTCTCCTTTTAAGTGAAGAGCTTGCCGGAGCTACGGTTATTATACAAAAACGTGCAAACGGCGAATACGTCATAAAACCCGCAGTAACTATCCCAGCTAATGAGAAATGGCTTTTTGAAAATGAAGAGGCTTTAAATATGGTAACTCTTGGCATTAGACAGGCGCGTGAAGGAAAAACTGTAGCCGTATCTTCTTTTTCAAAAAAGAAGTCATGGAAATCAGAACTGAAAGACTAGAAAAAGATGTTTGAGTTAATTTGGTTAGAGGTAGCAAATCAAAAGTATGAAGAACTCGAAAATGCTGCCAAGAAATCTTTAGATAATCGTAAAAAAAATAAAAAGGCCAAGGCGTCCCCAGTTGAGGGTCTGTTTAAACAAGTAGATAAGTGTTTAGAGTACTTACAAAGTAATCCAAGGCACCCTGGCCTTCATACGCATGAATATGATTCCCTTGCTCATCCGTATGATTTTAAACAAAAAGTTTTTGAAGCCTATGCTCAAAATAAAACACCAGGAGCCTATCGAGTATTCTGGTGTTATGGTCCTCAAAAAAATCAAATAACAATTATAGCTATTACTCCTCATCCTTAAATTTCCGGATGCAAGCAAATGGACCATTTGTTTCTGATTTTTAGTCTTAGTCTAAACAGGCTAACGAAAATTAAATATCGCGCGATAACGCATGGCTTACAAAAAATTTTATTGCGCCCTTTGGTCTTCACCTATCTAATTTAAATAGGGTCATTGGAGGACTACAATGAAAACACTTCTCGTAACGAATATAAAGGGTGGGGTTGCTAAATCCTCAACAGCGGTGGCAATTGCTACTGGGTTAAAATTACTTAAACCAGACAGCAAGGTCTTACTAATCGATGGCGATCCACAAGGAAGTATAAAAACTTATTTTGGATTAAAACTACAAAATAGCGACAAAGACTTTACTTCGTTTTTAATTGAAGACACTCCGTTTGAAGATGCTATTCAAAAAATAAATGTCGACGATAGTACAATTGATGTGATGATTTCGTCACGAAAATTGGCTGAAGCAGATATGAAAATGGCGGCATTTCATAGGCGAGAAGAAACTTTAAAGGGTCGCTTTAAAAAACAGAATATCCAATATGATTATTGTGTCATCGATAGCAGTCCCGCGATGAATCTTGTTTTACTAAACTTTATGACTTTCGCAGATTACTGGCTGATTCCAGCAACAATGGATGCTTTTGCAATCTCTAATATAAACTACTTATTTGAACAAAAGAAAATCATAGAAGAATTCTATGAAAAATCCCCAGTTATTTTAGGAATTTTACCCACTATGTTTGATAAACGAACGACAGTTTCGCAACAAGCTTATGAAGCGGTGAAAATGAAGTTCAGTTCAAAGTGCAATGTATTCGAGCCAATCGGAATAGATTCAACAATCAAAAAGGCACAAGTTAAAAAGCAAATCATTTACGAATTTGCTGATTCTAGAGCTGCGCAAGGATATAGGAAATTAACAGAAAATATTGCCGGTATGATCTAATGGCTAAGACAAAAACAAATGTTACTGATTTTATGGATCTAATGGATGAAGAAATTAACTCTTCAGAGCGCGCGGCATTTCATCCAAAAACGGATAACAAACAGGTAACAAATGGGTATCAAACAGATAGCAGAATAGAAAAAGAAGCAATAACAAACAGGCAACAAACAGATAGCAAACGGATAACAAATTTATCTGAAAAAAATGAAACGGATAACAAACAGGTAACCAAACGGATAACAGAACGGATAACAATTGGTCAACAAACGGATAACAAACGGATAACAAAATCAGGTTTTGAATCGCTTGTGGGAAATGAAAAAAATCTGTTACTTTTGATCTTTAAAGAATGTTTGCGAATCGGAAATTTAATATCTCCGGAAATTACACTTTCACATATTTACGAAAGTCTAAAAATCAATCCTGGTGTGGCTAAGATGGTAATTCACCGCTTAGTTAAAAAAGGAGTTATTAAGCGAGAGATCAGTAAAACAGGCCGCGGTGGATGGATCAAATTCAGTATCCAAAAAGAGCTTTATCAGGACCTTCGAATTAGAGAATCAGATAACAAAGAGATAACAAACGGATACCAATCAGATAACAAACAGGTAACCAAACGGGTAACAGAACAGATAACAAGCGGCCCTTATAGTAGTAGTAATAATTTAAATATAATAACTACTAATACAGGCGAGCCCGATATTTCAGCAGAAATCACGTTGCCTAATAATTTATCACGCTTTGGAATCTCAAAAAACAATCTACAAAAATTGGTTGATGATAAGTTGTGTTCTTTGGAGCTTGTGCAGAAAAGTATCGAAGCTTTGAGTTTTGATGTTGAGAACGGAAAGACCGGCAACTTAGCTTCAATACTTTTCGGAGTATTGAGGTCTGGCAAAGAGTATATTAGCCAGAAGTATTCTGAAACTTTGCAGCAAGAGATCGATCAGGAGCTAAAGCGGATTGAGGAATCAGAAAATCAGCAAAAACGGCTCTTAGAAATCAAGCTTCAGGAAAAGTTTAAAACCTTTGTAGATCAAAATCCCCAGTTCATTGAATCGATCAAAGCCAAGCACAGCACTTTTGTTACAAGCACTGAGCTGCTTGAAAAAGTAGCTTTTGAAGAATTCAAATTAATAAGCCTAGAAAATTAATTTTGCAAAAGATCTTAAGATACCTTTCTTAGAACATGCTTCAAACCTTTTAAAAAGCCCAAGGCTTAATTTTTAAGTTCCAAAAGCACCGTTTCGATGTTTGAAAAAATCAAACTCAACCAAAGCCATTTAAACGCGAAATTCCAATAAGTGCCGATTAGAAAAGCATTTTGTAAACTCTTCGTATTTCAAAACTTGAATTTCTAAGCTAATAAACTCCTGCAGTAAAGTCCTCAAAAATATTCTTTTGTTCGTTGAGGATTTTTAAAGAAAACCAAAACCTATGGATCTAGTGATTTCAAGCAGTTAGGTGATTGAACCCACCCCATCCAACTCGTGACCACTCCCTCCCTACGAGATGAAGTGGTCACGAGTTGGATGGGGTTAGAGAAAAGTGGAATTAAGTGGTTGGTGGGTTTGGGGAGTTAGAGAATGAATAAGAAAAAAGAGAGAATATATGGAATTAGAAATAGAGCAAAAAATAGGCAATAAGTTAAAGGCCGATAAAGATAAAAAGCTTAAAAATTTTAGATTAACCGATCGGGATTTGGATATTTTTGGATTTATATTGGAGCAAAAGTTTTGTTCACTCGAGCAGATTTATTTTCGGTTTTTTGATTGCCGGAAGGTGGTTACGGATCCAATGCCGGCAGGGTTACATGTCACTCGTCAGAGGCTTCAGATTTTAAAAAGGCATGGGTTTTTGAAATCTGAAAAAGTATATTCTGAAGCAAAGAGCTTGTACCTGGTGACGGCTTTAGCGGTGCAAGTTTTAAGATCTAAAAAACCACATTTGGCGGATCTTAAGGTTATTTCACAGATCGATTTTAGAAACTATGAACACGACACAAAGGTTAATGATTGCCGGATTGCAATTGAGCGGACGGGTAAAATTATTAGATGGCTTCCAGAGCGCAAGCTTCGGGCTCAGGGTTTTGAGAGTGATTTTTCGTGGGATGAGTTACCGAGTGAACTTGTGCCGGATGGTATTTTTATTACTTCAAAAGGGGAGCGCGTGGCCTTTGAAATTGAGACCGCGCCTCGGAAGAAAAGTCGGTATGAAGAAAAACTAATGGGACTACGATCTGTGATGCGTGGATCAAAGCCATTACTTCACCGGGTGATATGGGTTGGCTATACGGACCGGGTTTATGGAGATCTTAAGGACGTTGCAGGTAAAACAGACGGATTTTTAATTGAATCTTACAGTCATTTTTTATCAAAGCTTTGGCCGCGCGGAATGCCAGAGAAGGTTTAGGGGGATTTAAATGAGTTCAAAAGGTGGAAATGAACATTTTGAAAACTTTGTTTTATTTATAATCGTCGGCGGGCTTGGGCTTGCTGGAATTTTGTATGTGGCCTACTTATTTATTCCGTTTTTATTATTTTATTTGGCTCCGTTTGTGGTGGTATCGCTCGTTGTCGGCATCGTTTTACGAATGGCAGGCGCGCCTGGAGACGGGGTTGGTAGTTTATCCAGTTCAAAGGCTGTGGTGACGGCCTTTGCGGTGATGCTGTGTTTAGTGGGATTGGTGTTTTTTCAGAATTTGGATCGGGCTAAAGTTTTAGATGCCAAAGGCAAATTAACAAATCAGGTAGTGGTTGATTGGCCAGAGTTAAATGCTTGGCACCACGCTTGGCGCGTGCGAGTGTACACCGATGCGCCTTTTGAGGGCTTGCGTGCGAAGGCTAAAATGGGTGTGGTGTATGATCGGCTGGAAGTCGGCTGGATCTTTTTAGTTGGGATGTTTTTAGGAGCTCCGCTAGTTTATTGGTTCTTAGCACGGCATGATGAAGAAGCAGTGAATGCGATTGTAGAGGGTTTAGTTAATGAGCGAACTAAAGCAAAGCGAGATCTGTTAAAAACTAAAGAAGATAATTTGAATCAGATCATTAACCAGAGCAAAGAAAAGCTTGAAGCAGAAATCCACGCTGTAAGAAAGAAGCAGGCTGAGGTTGCAGCCGAGAATCAGTCGTTAAAAGCGAAGCTTGAATTTGCGCCAGATATACCAAGGCCGAGCGAGTCTGTGAAAAAAGATGGCGGCGTTCTGGATCAGGATATTTTTTAATAGAGTTTAAAAATTGCAGTCATGGTCAAAGATCATGGCGGCAGTTAATAAAATTGAATCTCTAGCAAAATATCTCCGCCGCCGTCCGGAGCAAGGACTTCTTTACCGAACTGTTGAAACCTACTGGCCTCTATTTTTGCGGGAGCAAGAAAGAGTCGGCAGGAACATTCCGATCTTTATAAAAGATGAATTCAATAAATACTTACGCTGCGGAATTGCGGAATTTGGATTTGTCAGGACGTATTGTTATCAATGCCGGGAGTCTGGGATCGTAGCCTTTTCTTGTAAGAAAAGGGGATTCTGTCCGAGTTGTTGTGCCAGGCGGATGAACGACGAGGCAGCGCACTTGGTTGATCATGTATTGCCAGAAGTGGTGATGCGGCAATGGGTGCTATCGTTTCCGTATCGGTTGCGTTATCAGATGGCGCATAATCCAAAGCTTTCAAATAAAATTTTATCTATATTTATTCAAACAATAAGTTCGTATCAAAAAAAGCAGGCCAAGCTTTATGGGATCAAGGCGGCGCGTCCAGGATCCGTGACTTTTATCCAAAGATTTGGATCGGCTTTGAATTTAAATGTGCATTTTCATACGCTGTTTGCAGACGGGGTTTTTTATAAAACAGAAAATGGAGACTATAAATTTTTAAGGTTAGCCGAGCCTACTCGGGAAGAGCTCGTGTTGCTCACTACTAAGATCCAAAACAAAGTTAATGTTTTAGTTCAAAAACTTGGGCTCGATGACCAAGGACAAAGTGGATTTGATGAGAATTTATTAAATGATGTGGCAGCTCTTTCGATCGTACACAAAGCAGGTTTTGGTGAAAGAGCGGGCCAAGGGCTACGCCGATTTGGAATAAAAAAACTTGAAGTTGATCCTGAAGACAATGATCCGTATTCAGCAAATGTAGGCGGGTTTAGTTTAAACGCCAGGGTTTGGGTAGGCGGCCGTGACCGCGAAAAACTAGAAAAACTGATTCGCTATATGGCTCGCGGACCAATTGCAACTGAGCGTTTGAGTGAATCGTTTCCGAATTTATTAATTTATAAAATGAAGACTACATGGCGTGACGGGACGACGCATGTGAGCTTTTCGTATTTAGATTTTATTGCAAGGCTTGTGGCTTTGATACCACCGGCAAAGATGAATTTGGTTCGATACCATGGAGTGTTTGCGCCAAATTTTAAGGACAGATCGCGAATTGTTCCAAAGACGCCTAAGGCTGCTGCGACTTGCGAGTCCGCAGCACCGGATCTTAAAGCGAAAGCCCTTCGAGCCCGGATGTTATGGTCAGAAATGCTGAAACGAACTTTTAAAATCGACGTTACAGTTTGTCCTCATTGCGGAGGAAGGCTTGAACAGATTGCAGTTATAAAAGACAAAGTCGTGGCCAAGGCGATTTTAAAGAGCTTACAGGAAACGACGATCTTTAGGCCGCTTACGGCTATTTGGGAACGGGGACCGCCAGATCAACCAAAAGGTTTTGAAAATGAGTTTGATCAGCGGGGCTCGTGGTAACTTTGTAATCACGAAACGGCCGAGCTTTACCTAAAACAATAAACTGATTAAAAAATAGCGTTTATTTTACCAGTAAACAGAGATTGCGGTGGTCATGCCGCCTCGTAACATAACCGTTGAGCTGTGAAACTCATAAAAAACCCCTTGGGGCCGGCCGGGGATACTTTGGATCGGGATCGAAAAGGCCTTTTATTTGTCTTAGCCTCAAAGTTGGAATGTCCCTCTAGAATTCCCTTATATTTCCCGTAACTGTCCCCGCATGTTTTTTCGCGTGGGAGATGGGTTTACTGATCAGTTCGGGTTATTCTTTTATAGAACAATGTTTCTTTTAAATTCCATTTGTCGCATAAAGCTTGCTGCCTTGAATTTTTTCTTGCTGCAAGTGAGTTAGGACGAAACAGTCCTCATCAGAGTCACCACGGGGCAATGAGGCCGCTTTAAATCAAAACTAGACCTCAGACCTTGATGGGAAATTTCAGCTTTGATTTTAGTGAAATCATTTTTGTTATTAACAGACCCTCCTATAAGGTAGGCGGCGGTGATAAGGTCTAGCGTTGCTAAGTCGTTGATTTTTATTTGAAACATTTTTTTTGGCACCTTCATTCTGGTCAGGGGTTCTTGACCAGTTTTGAGTTTTTATTTTTGCTAGGTAAATTTTAAAAAGTTTTGATTCTATCAAATTTTTGAGCAATTTGAATTTTGAGACCTTCCTATAAGGTAGGCGGCGAATACAATGTTCAAAGTAGTTAAACATTTATAATCTATCGGAAATAATTTTTTTAGCACATGAGTTTTTTGAGTAAGTTGGAAGGGCGGTTACGATGCTCAAAAAATTTGGAGTCAAATAGAGGGGACAAACCCACAAACCCGCTTTTTTAAGCGGGTTTGTGGGTTTCAATTTTTTTTTCAGAAGGTAGTGTTATTTGATCAAAACAAACAGCCCGTTTGAAGGGGTTCTGTTTAATTCAATTCATATGGAAAACACCTACAGTAATTTCGCGACTCAAGGTTTTTGCATTGAGCATTGGCGGCTGCTAAGCTGCTTCTATAACCTCTAGCATGGGTAATACCACGATATTGGAAGGCCTTGAAGGCACCGAAAATCCCATTCGGTCTTTGAACAGTAACTTGAGCAGATCCCAAAGATGTAATACCGTTTGGAGTGCCCAATACTCGGCATGTATATAAATCTAATTGTTCCACAGGGTATATGCGATTAGCAGCTTCGTACTCTTCTGCTTTTCTTTTTTCTTCACCCTGCTGTTTTGCAAGCGCTTCTCGCCGATCGTTTTCTGCCTTTAGTTTTGCAACCTCGTGCGAAGATCCGCAATAAAGAGAAACGTTTTGAAATCGATCGCGGATAGGTTCACCGGTAACGAACATATAGAATGTGTTATCCTCACTTCCCATGCTGAAAACATCGCGAACGCATCTTATCGTTATACCTTGAACTTTTACGGAGTCCCCTTCACTAAGGCGATAGACTTGATTGTTTCTGTCCCACAGAAAATCTAAAACTCCAGCCTGGCTCAGACTCGATGCTGTCAATAAAAAAACTAATGCCCAAAAACTACTTTTCATTAAAAACTCCTCAAATTTACAAAACTTAAGACTTAAACAATTCTGCCCAGAATCTACCGAGCCAGTTAAGAACTCGCTTCTACGTTGCTAGGGATGCATGCAAGGTCTCGCCCTGCCTCAAAGCAAATATGCCTAATCAAAGCCTTCTAAGCTTTTGACAGTGACTCAAAAAGTAACTGACTTTAAATGTAATCGATTCTAGAGAACTTAGGGACATCGGCGGTAGTTTTTGGGTATGTATTGGGAGTTGTTCTTCTTTTCGTGATGGCCTGGACCTTGCGTCGAAAGAAGAGGGACACCTCAGGCCATTCAAGGGTTTAATTTAGTTCAGCAAAAACG
>JBKDFX010000070.1:0-19478 GCA_046336825.1 Bdellovibrionales bacterium
GGAATGGTCTGTGGCGAAAGGCGTGACTCACTTTTGCCATTGGTTTCAACCTATGACAGGTCTCACTGCAGAAAAGCATGACGCTTTTATTTCCATCCAACACTCTTATCACTCAGAACTCAGGGTCATTGAAAGATTCACAGGTTCACAACTGATTCAAGGTGAACCCGACGCCTCCAGTTTTCCCAGCGGCGGTATGCGTTCAACTTTTGAGGCCCGCGGTTACACTGCCTGGGATCCCTCCTCTCCTCTTTTTATTATTGAAGAAGAATCTGGCAACACTCTTTGTATTCCCACGGTGTTTTTTGGTTATCACGGTCAAGCTCTGGACAACAAAACCCCTCTCTTGCGATCCATGGAAGCTCTTAACAGAGAAGCCTGTGAATTTCTAAAACTGATCGGAGATGTGGACGTTAAACGTGTTTCTGCCACTTTGGGCGCTGAGCAGGAGTATTTCCTTATAGATAAAAGTTTTGTTTCCCTTCGCCCCGATCTTCTGATGACGGGACGAACTCTATTGGGAGCCCTTCCAGCCCGGGGACAACAATTAGAAGATCATTATTTTGGATCCATCCCTGGCCGAGTCAAAAAGTTCATGCAAGAAGCTGAATTTGAACTCTACAAGTTAGGAATTCCCGTTAAAACCCGTCACAATGAAGTGGCTCCCTCGCAGTTTGAATTAGCTCCCATTTTTGAAGATGTGAATATTTCAGCCGACCACAACGTCTTGACCATGGAAGTTCTCAAACGTATTGCTCTTAAGCACGGATTCGTTTGTCTTCTTCACGAAAAACCATTTGCTGGAATCAATGGCAGTGGCAAGCACAACAACTGGAGCATCGCCAACGACAAAGGTGAAAATTTACTCGAACCTGGAACCACACCTCATCAAAATTTAAGATTTTTAGCAGTTCTATCTGTTGTTTTAAAGGCTGTTTATGCCCATGCTGATGTCTTGAGAGCCTCCATCGCAAGCCCTGGTAATGATCATCGTCTTGGGGCCAATGAAGCTCCTCCCGCCATTATCTCTGTTTTTCTTGGAGAACTGCTTGAGAACATCCTTAGCAATATCCAAGAAGGAAAAGCCCTGAAGGCCACTGATCAGCAAATTATTGATTTAGGTCTTACACAAATTCCTAATATTTCAAAAGACTACACAGACAGAAATAGAACCAGCCCCTTTGCTTTCACAGGTAATAAATTTGAATTTAGAGCTGTGGGTTCAAGTGCAAATGTGGCAGTTCCTATGTCCATTTTAAATGCAGCAGTCGCTTCCACATTTAAAAATTGCACGGCTCAATTAAAAGATCTTCTTAAGAAAAAAAGTACTCGTGATGAAGCTGTCATGGAAATGATACGCTTGATCAGCAAAGAAACCAAGGCCATCCGTTTTGAGGGTAATGGTTACTCTCAAGAATGGAGAAACGAAGCTAAGAAAAGGGGGTTACCCATTTTAAATACTTCTGCAGAAGCCTTGAGTGTATTGCATGATAAAAAAGCCACACAGTTTTTAGTTGATATGCATGTTTTATCTGGAGAAGAGATCCAAAGTCGTTATCACATCAATGTGGAGCGATATATTAAAACTCTTGATATTGAATTCGATACACTTACCGAGCTCACTCAGACTTTTGTTATACCCTCCTTAGAGAAACAGCTTGTCCAGCTCTCGGCCAGCAGTGATGGCGCCAGCTCAACTGGCCTAAAAAAGCTTCAAAAAGCACGCAAAGATGATTTGGAAGAAGTTTTTACAGCCGTTCTTTCTAACTTGGAAAAATTCCAAAAACTGATGGATAAGTCGAGACGTATCACAGATGAATCAGATCGCATGTATGACATTGTGAAATCCTTGTCTCCAGCAGCTCTGCAATTGCGCACGGCCTGCGATAGAGCTGAAACTGTTGTTGCTGATGAACTTTGGACTTTGCCTAAGTACCGAGAAATGCTTTTTGCCAACACTTTGGCTTAATAATAATGCTCAGCGGTTTGGGGTTTCCACTTCCCTATCATGAATTTGAGTTTGAAACCTCCCGCGCCCAAGGTGCGGGAGGTCAGCATGTCAACCGCACTGAAAGTGCTGTGAGCCTTCGTTGGAATTTGAAAAATTCAAATTCTTTACCAATTGAAATTAAAGATAAACTTTTGCAACGTTTGCGCTCACAACTAGTGGGCGATGGAGAACTTATCATTCGCAGCCAGGAGTCTCGCTCTCAGCTAGAAAACAAAGAGATTTGTGTAAAAAAACTTTTACTTCTATTAAAAAAAGCCCTGACTCCAATTAAAAAGAGGATCAACACTCGCCCCACCCGAAGCTCACAACGCAAGCGAGTGGACGAAAAAAAACACCGAGGAGAAATAAAAAATCTTCGCCGTAAACCTGTTTAAGCTTCCAAAATAGCAGCCACACCCATTCCACCAGCCGTGCAAATGGAAATCAAACCCCGTCCTTGACCCTTATTTTTCAGGATGTGGGCAAGACTGGCCACTATTCGTGCCCCAGTGGCACCAAAGGGATGCCCCAGAGCTAAACTGCCACCCTTAACATTCATACGACTTCGATCAATTGTTCCCAATCGAGTGGCTTCACCCAAAACTCGTTTACAATAATCTTCATCGTCCCAAGCCTTTAAATTGCAAAGAACTTGCCCAGCAAAAGCTTCGTGAATTTCGTAGAAATCAAAATCCTGTAGTTTAAGTCCATTTCTTTTCAAAAGTCTGGCCACCGCCAAAGTGGGGGCCATGAGTAAACCCTCACCGTGAACAAAGTCCAAAGCCGCCACCTCGCAATCTACAAATCGAGCAAGCTTCGGTAAATTTTCTTGATCCGCCTTTTTTTCACTGGCCAACAATACACACGAAGATCCATCTGTAAGTGCAGTTGAATTTCCAGCTGTTAATGTTCCTTGACCTGAAAAATCAAATACAGGCTTAAGTTTTGCTAGTTTCTCAATGGTTGTGTCCTCGCGTACAATTAGGTCTTTTTTTACCTGATTAAATTCCACCACTAGATTTTGATAAAAACCCTCTTTGTAAGCTTGAGCTGCTTTTTGATGGCTCTCAAAGGCTATTTGGTCTTGCTCTTGTCGTGTGATTTTCCACTCTTGAACCATGGATTCACAATGCTGCCCCATGGATTTTCCTGTTCGAGGTTCAACCACAGCTGGAAACACAGGTTTCCAATCAGAGGGGCGAAATTGCGCCAATGCTGAAAGCTTAGCTCCAAAAGTGCGGGCCTGACTCAATCTAATAATTTTTTCGGAAAACTTTCTAGAAAATAAAACTGGCAAATCTGTGTTCGTATCCACACCGCCACCGATTCCCCACTCAATTTGTCCTAATTTAATTTTCATGGCGATCTGATTAAGGGTTTCTAAACTTAAACCACAGGCTCTCTGAACATTATAAGCTGGTGTATTCGGGTGAAGACTGGTTCCTAATACACACTCACGCGCCAAATTCCAGTCGCTGGAGGAATTCATCACCCCCCCCAATGCCACATCCCCCAAAAGCTTTCCTTGTAAATTCATTTTAGTAACAAGAGCCTCCAGTGAAGCTGTCATAAGTTCTTGCATGGTGACTTTCTGATAGGCTCCCATGGACTTAACAAAAGGAGTTCTCTGCCCCCCACAAACATAAACTTGATTCACGAATTCTCCTTTTTGGCTTTTGGTTGTGCCAAATTTCCAGTTGTAAATAACAATCTAAACTCTTCCATCCAGGCCAGACTCAAACGATTCTCATTTTTAGCTCGTGCTAAGGCCCCCTGAAGCACATCATTTTTTGAATAGGCTTGAGGACCCGCTGCCCTCAGAGACTCTGCTAATTTTTCACCCATATAGGTGAGGGCTGATAGATTGGAATTGTCAGCAGGGTTCACTTGAGAGATATAACCCTCCACATATTTCAAAAACAAAATTTGTTGGCCATCTTTTATGGGGTTGACCAGTTGCTGAGGAAACTTTTTTAAAATCAATTCTTCTTCAGGCAAAATAGGCGCCTTAGAAAAAAGTTTCTTTTTATACAAAAGAGCTGGAGTCATCAAACGACAGGTAGTGAGAGCCCACTTTAACTCAATCAATTGATCCAAGTCCAAATCTCCGTAATTGTCTCCGAATGCAGCAGACACAATCAACTCAAGAGCCGAACTATCAAATTGCATCATAGGACTTTGTGAAACTTCAAACAACAATTGCCAAGGATCAGGAGCGTCTCGTAAATAATCTACAATCAACTTGAGTTGTGCTTTCAAATCATCAAGGCTTCCTGGATAAATTTCAGCTCGAGGGACTCCTGCCACCCCTACAAGGAGGGCCTCACGCCATTGAGAAAAAATTTGATAAAATTTAGCGCGAAATCTTTTTTTGAGACCTGCTCTAAAACGATCAAAAAAATACTCGATATAACCATTATAGGAATTCACACTTTCGCGGTGAATGGTCAATGATTTAGCATTGGCAATTTTTTTGAATTTAGCCTCTGAGAGAGTCAAGTTTTCGTTAACCAAAGTCACATATTTTTGATTCAGAGGAAGATAGTGATACGCATTAAAAGGGATGACTGTATCGGGAAATAAATCCTGCACAGCAATCTCATAAAAATTACAAAGACCCCGTTGGAAAATAAAAAACTCAGCTACAAAAGTCTCTTGAAATTGCTGGCGATCAATAAAATAGTTAACCATGAGATCTTGAGCTTGCTGTAAAGTGGCCACATTTAAATCAGCGATTAAAAATAAATCCACTTCGTTATGAAAATTAGACTCTAGCTTTTCCAGAGTTGATTTAAGTTGGCTCAGGTCCTGACCGCCATCAAAAAAAACAGTGTGGGGCTTAACCTTTTCATCAGTTAAAAACTGATCGGCAGATGTAAAAACAACAGGCTTAAAAATAAGAAATTCACAAGCTTGCATAAAGCGCTTGCACAGGGTCTCGTCGCTCGAGATTAAGATAAGGGAATCCCGTTCTAAATTCAGCATTGATTCTCTCATAAGATTGAATCACACTAAATTGAAAACACAATTTATTAAGACAAAAATGACACGGGGAGTTTGTATGATAAAAGTTTTAGCGACACTCACTATTTTAACTGTATCAACCGTTGGTTTTTCATTTGAAAAAACTCTTTCCTCACAAAAGTGGGAAAAGCACACCCTCAGCGAAAAAGTGAAACTGACTTCACTCGGTGGATTGGAACTTAAAAGCGTAGCCCATGGTTTGCGCTCAAAAAAAGTGGCCTTTCTCAACTTTGATGTCTATGTGGCTGAGCTCCTACTGCCGACTTCAACCGCATGGGATAGGAAACCTCAAACTTGGGAAAACTCCAGCCAATCTGGCGTGATCATGACATTCCTCAGAGACGTACCAGCACAGAATATTTCAGAAGCTTTCGAAGCCGCCCTGAAAAAGAATTCTGTTGAAACCAATACTCCCCTTTATCAAGATTTCCTCAAAAAAGTCACAGCCATTGGGGATTTGAAAAAAGGAGAAGTTCTTCTCGTCGCACGAAACTTATCTTCGCAAGAGGACGTTCTCGTTGTTGAGGTCGAGGGTCGTTTTCAAGAAAAAATCTCCAATTCACAACCCTGGACCCAGAATATTTTAAAAATCTGGAGTGGTAAGCCCGCCGACCCCGGAATCGAAGCTATGCAAAAGGCCTTGTTCAAATAAATCTATTCCCAAGGCCCAATTCAAAACTTCGTCCACATGATGAGCTAAAAAAATATCCATTTCTTTTCTCACCTCTTCTGGTAGCTGTTGGAGGTCCCGAGCATTGGCCGCTGGAATAAGAACCTTTGTTCGACCATAGCGATGAGCCGCCATCAGCTTTTCCTTAATTCCTCCAACAGGAAGAACCATTCCAGTTAAGGAAATCTCCCCAGTCATGGCCTGATTTTGCTGAACTGTCTTTCCCGTTAGCAACGAAGCTAAAGAAGTCAGCATGGTGACTCCCGCTGAAGGACCATCTTTTGGTATGGCCCCTGCTGGAGCGTGCAAATGCAAATCATTTTTCGAAAAATCAAAATTAACATTCCCGAGTGCCATGCGAGACTTTAAAAGACTCAAGGCCAACTCGGCCGATTCACGCATGGTTTCACCTAGTTTTCCTGTTAAAACCAGTTTTCCGTGGCCGGGCATTTTTGCAGATTCGATAAATAAAAGATCTCCTCCCACCGGTGTCCAAGCCAGACCTGCCACAACACCAGGACCATGATGAATTTCATCTTTGCCTTGAAAGACTCTTTCTCCCGAAAAAATTTCTTCTAAATGAGAATCTTCAAGGGTCAAGGTGTGAAAATCCCCCCGCTCACTTTGGGTTACAATTTTTTCAGACAAATAACGACTGACTTGTGTCAATTTTCTTTGAAGTTCTCGCACTCCAGCCTCTCGTGTGTAGCGCAAAACTAAGTGTTCTAAAAAATCTTCAGACAAAGACACTTGCTGGAGATCAATACCATGATCTTTCAAAGACTTAGGCCATAAATGTCTTTTTGCAATTTCTAACTTTTCAGCCAATGTGTAACTGCCTAACTCAATCACCTCCATTCGATCCAACAAGGGACCAGGAATGGATTCCAGACTATTAGCTGTTGCAATGAAAAGAACTTGGGACAGATCAAAAGCTGTGTCCAAGTAGTGATCGTAAAATTGGCTATTTTGCTCTGGATCTAAAACCTCCAATAGTGAGCTGGCAGGATCACCAGAAAAAGATCGACCCAATTTATCAATTTCATCTAACAAAATGACCGCATCATTTTCACCTGCACGCTTCAAAGAACTCAAGATCCTTCCCGGCAAAGCTCCTACATAAGTTCTTCTATGACCTCGAATCTCGGCATCATCACGAACTCCCCCTAAACTCACTCGAGCAAATTTTCGGCTCAAAGCTTTGGCCACACTCTGACCTAAAGATGTTTTACCCACTCCAGGAGGCCCCACCAACAAAAGCAAAGATCCTCTTTTACCTCCCGTTAGTTTCAACACAGACAGAGATTGCAGAATTCTTTTTTTGATGTTTTCCAATCCAAAATGATCAGTCTCCAGCTGTTTTCTCGCACTTTCTAAATTGATTTCTCCTGACTGAGAGGACCTGTTCCAAGGCAAAGATAATAAAAAATCCAAATGATTTTTCGTTACCTGAAAATCAGGCGAACTGGAGTTGGTTTGCTCCAACTTTCTCGCCTGCTGAAGCGCAAGCTCTCTCGCTCCTTCGGGTAAATTTAAAGTTTCAATTTTTTTTAAATAATCATCGCCTTGTGAGTCCTGGTGAGAGTTTCCTAATTCTTCTTGAATTGTTTTCATCTGTTCACGCAGAATATGCTCACGCTGAGTTTGCCCTACCCGACTGTAAAGTTTTTTCTTGATGTCTTCTTGCACCTCATAACGAATTTTAATTTCACTCAAAAGTTTTAAGGCTTCCATTGAAATGTCTCGCAAGTGAGTCAGCGACAGTAATCTTTGTTTATCAACCACTTTTGCATCTGTATTGGCCACACTCAAGTAACTCAATTCCTCAAGCGAACTGACCTCCTCCATGGCCGATTGCATTTCTTCGTTAGGCTCTAAAACTTGGGTGACTGTTTCACGCAAGCTCTGCATGAGACCCTCTCGGGTTGATTCATCCAACTCTGTGAAGGTTTCAATTGGACTGAATTGAGCCTGCCAAAAACCACCCTCATTGAGTTTGAGTTGTGAGACTTCAACTCTTCTTTGGCCTCGTAAAATGAGATTCATGCTGCCATCACTCAATTTTTTTAAATTTTCGATTCTGGCTAGAACTCCCACATTGAAAAAGTCATCTTCTTTCATCAACTCAGGAGAAGGTCGTTTTTGAGCTAAACAAATGATCCAAGACCCCTCTGACAAGGCTTTTTCAACAGATTTTCGACTGTAATCACGCCCCACTTTGATGGACTGGGAAACAAAAGGAAATAAAACCGTATTTCGTAAAGGGAGCACAGACAAAATTCCAGTAGGCCAAGCCATAGTCACTCCTTTTCAGATATCGAGATCTGATTATAAGTAACAATTTGTGTTTCATTATCAACACGTCAAGGTGGACGGGCTCATATTTTAATTAAAATTAATTTTCGAACACGGATTCGATTATAAAGGCTTTGAGTTGCTCTTTTAACTTTTCGACCTTAATTGATGAATTACAAAATTGAGAATCATTCCATACTATACCCGCATAAATTTTCCAAAAAATTGCAAATAAATAGGCATGAATTTCGATTTTGTCCTCTGGCATAGATTGTGAGTCTCGAAACATTTGGCAGATCATCGTAAAAAACTCAACTTGAGTCTCTCGACAAATCCTTTTGATGTCAGGATCGTTCTCAACGGTGGACCAAGCACAAAGCCGATGGAAGGATTCTTTTTTTGAAACTAGATTCAGATACTTATCCAAAATATCTGCCAAATCACCTTTGGATGGATTTTTTTTTGAACTAAAAATGGGCTCAAAGTACATCAAAAATTCATCTTGAATTTGAGCTGCAATCCATACACGTAAAGCTTTGTCAGTTTCCCAATTGCAATAGTAGAAGCTTATGGAATGACCTGTCAAAATTGAGGCCTTAAGCAAGGTCATGGAAGAGAATCCGTTTTGACCAACGTGGCGCGCCAGTACCTCACGGTCCTGTGAACTGAGCTCTGCAGGTGAGTCAATGATGATGTCTGCCACAGTTTTCAAGTAAAATATTTAGCCTAAGAACTGTCACGTTGTTATTTAGTTAATTTAAATAAAATTTAATTTTATTTAGCAAACTTAAATCACTATCTTAAGCTCCAAATGTCCACCCATACCGTAGTTGGCGCGCCAATGAATAACCCCTTCACCTTCAATCACATAAGTTATTAAATCTTCATGACTATTGGTGATTTCACTGCCCCAAAATGGAGACACCCAGGGTAAACTGAAAGACCTTCCTGAGAGGTGTTTGAGCGGATATTCCAGCTTTCCAATTTTTAGTTTTTGGTTAGGATCCAGCTTCAATGTAGCGCGTGGCGCATCATAAACACCTAAGGATTTTGCCATTTCAGATCCATAACTGGGTAAGAACCCGGCATTTTGAATTTTGATCTGAATCCGGTGCAATTTTTCACCCATTTTTTCAATTTTGAACACTTCGGCGGTTAATCGTGGGCTCATCTGAGCTTTTCTTAAAGTGAACTCAGTGACTTTTTCAAGCTCATCTTGCAAAAATTGGGGAGGTGGATTTCTGACTGTGTAAAGCAATCTCCACCCTCCAATTTCCACAGGGCCCAATTGAGAATGCTGATAGCTTTTCCAAGGCTTAAAAAAATCACTGGGCTTTAAGTTTTGCTCACACCAAGCCCACATTTTGCGCAAAGTTTCAGATCCAGGATTCTGATAGTACTGCAAGGGTTTATCAAATTTAACTCCAGACCTTATCGCTAAACTCCAGATTTCTGTGGTCCAAGAAAACACACCTCGATGGTCGTAATGCCAATCATCCCAGGCTCCCGTGGTGACTCTCTTGGGGTCATATTTAAAATCATGATAAATAGAATAGGCTTTGTAACCAGTCGCCTCTTCGCCAAGATTCCCCTGAATTTTAAAAACCTCCATATCATGGGTATTAAAATCCGCATCTGGCCTGGCCGATGATGGCCTCAAAAGATATCCACCAAATGTATGGTGAGTGGTGGCCCCAATGATATGGGGGCGAGCGACAAAGGCTTCGGCAATAACCCGAGCTTCCTTTAAAAACAAGGGCATTGGACCGGCTCCGTACTCAGTGGGAGAAAAACCAGCCGGTGCTTGACGGTTCAAATCAAAACGATGGGGGTCTGTAAAATTTCGATGAAATCCATCAAAATTTTTAAATTCTCCCTCTGGGATTAAGTGATAAAAGGGCCCCTCAGTGTCATGGGGTTCTCGCACCAGCATCAATCTGGAATCTTGAGAACAGATTTTAAATGCTCCGCTGGGATCTGGGATGCGCATCATTAAAATTTCACCATCCTGATCCAGATCCTTTTCTTCAAAATTTTCATCAGGTAAGTGGATGGGGTAAACTTCTGTGCTGGATCTGACGAACTTCCCTTCTGTTAGCGCAGCTTCTGCCCCCTCAACAGAAATTCGAGGAACAATGTAAAACGTGACATGATTAAGTAAATCTTTGATCCGAGTTGTTTCTGATTCTGTCAAAAGCTTATCAATCAAGTGCACACAGGCCTGAGATCCCGCGAGCTCCGTGGCGTGGGTATTTCCATCCACCCAAAAACCTGGTTTGGATTCAGCACTCGACTTTAAAAAGTTGGTAATGCTCATCATCCAAATGTCAGATCCACCTTGAGTTTTACCTAAACTTTGCAGGCGACACAGATGAGGATACTCGTCAGCAAAATCTTTTAGTGTTTGAGTCAGCTTGGAGAATTTCATGTACTCGTTATGCTTCAGCTTCATAGAGACTCCGATCCCATGCTTGATTTTTTTTAGCGATCCAAAGAGTAATTACAGTATCACCTGTCACATTCACAACGGTTCTGAACATATCCAGCAACCGATCCACTCCCAATATAAGTCCAATACCTTCTATGGGTAGCCCCACCTGATCAAGAACCATTGACAGGGTGATCAAACCGACTCCAGGTACACCGGCAGTACCCACGGACGCCAAGGTGGCCATCACCACAACACTCAATAACTGGAGTGCACTTAATTCAATTCCATAAACCTGCGCGATAAAAACTGTGGCCACTCCTTGCATAATGGCCGTGCCGTCCATATTAATCGTAGCTCCCAAAGGTAAAGTGAATGAGCTGACCCTTCTGTTAACGCCCAGTTTTTTTTCAGTCACTGACATATTTAAACTTAAAGTCGCCTGGCTAGATGAGGTTGAATAAGCCAAAAGCATCACACTCTTAAATTTTTTAATAAATAAGATTGGATCAGCACCGACGCACCATTTGAGAATGGAAAAGTAAATAAAGAGAAAATGAATCAAAAGTCCCAGCAAAACAACTCCAAAGTAGCTGGACAAGGGTCCTAGAAATTGCAATCCCTTCTGTGAAAAAACTTCCACCATCAAACAAAACACACCAACAGGAGCAATTTTTAAAGTGAGGAGGACCCATTCATTAAACAATATGTTCAACTGCTCAAAAAAATTAAGAATCATTCCCGTGCTGGGCTGAGTTTTAGCAAGTGCCGTTCCCAAAATAAGGGAAATAAAAATAACCTGCATCATGTCCATAGAAAGAAAGGCACTTACAATATTACTAGGAACTATTTTTTTTATAGAATCCAGCCAACTGATACTATCTGATTTAAAATCATTATGAATAAAACTGGGGTCATTGAAACCCACCCCAGGTTCAAAAATTAAGGTCAAACAAAGCGCTATTATCAGTGCTAAAGCCGTTGTTCCGATATAAAAAAATAAGGTCTGAAGCCCCATTCGTCCAAGACGAGTGATGTTTTCTGCTGAACCAACCCCACAAATAAGAGAAACAAAAACAACAGGTACCACTAAGAGTTTCAATAAACTTAAAAAAACATGGGAGCCGAAATCTAAAAATTGTCTCACAAATAAAAAGAGAGTGTGGTTATTCAGACCCATCGCATGCACAATAGCACCGATGATCAAACCTAAAACAAGAGCTAGACTGACCCAGTAGGTGAGACGATCGACTTTCATAACCAGGTTTTACCAGTTTAAAAGACAGTGTCAGTTAAAAAACTTGAGAAACTCACCATAACCCGCAGCTTCCAATTCTTCTTTCGGAATAAAACGTAAGGCTGCAGAATTTAAACAGTACCGAAGGCCTGTGGGTTCGGGACCATCTTCAAAAACGTGACCCAAATGGGACTCACCATATTTAGATTTGACTTCAGTTCTCAATTGAAAAAACAAATGTCGATCTTCATGGGTGGTAATATGCTCTGGTACTAGTACATCGTAAAAACTCGGCCAACCAGTCCCGGAATCATATTTATGTAGGGATGAAAATAGAGGTTCGCCTGTAACTCGATCCACGTAAATACCTGCTCTTTTTTCATTCCAATATTCGTTTTGAAATGGAGGTTCTGTGCCAGCCTTCTGACTCACTTTGAATTGCAAAGGGGTTAACAAAGATTCAATTTCCTTCAGGCTTGGCTTACTGTACTTTTTCATTTAATTAACCTCCTATAAGCCAAATAGAATCCGTAATGATTCCCATATTCTTTCACCTTATTTGTCACAGAGATATGATATCTTCCATCCAGAACAACCGCTTCCTCCAAACGACTCCAAATTTCATACTGAAGAGCCAAATCAAACCCATACTCAGTGATATCACTGGCCGAGGTCGGTCGATCATCTGAGGGTAAATAGTTTGAATAAACTTTTCGTAACTTTTCCATCGTATAAGAGGATGTAAAAGTGACTGAAGTGGACCATTTTTCCGTTAGATAACGACGATAACCCATACTTAAATGTAAAAAACCGGTTCTTTCTGCCAGCAATCGATTTTCAAATTCTCTAAAAAATGTTTTGTAAAAGTGGAATATCGAAAGTTCCAGAGCCGCTTTTTCATGAAGATCAACTGTCACCAAAAGACCGAATCCTCCCGACCAACGATCATCTTGAAAAATTTTAGAATTTTCATAATCAGTCTTATGAAAAAAAGGCCCAAAAAAAGCATTCACTTGACCCGTTTGGGCTTGATAGGCCCAACAGTTCAAGGTGCTTCCTAAAAACAAAAAAATTATCCATTTTTCCATTGTCATCATTCAAAACTAAGAAAGACAATGGAGCAAGTACAAATAGGGAGATGTTTTGCCGTCGCTACTTATATTGATTTTCCTTCTTACAATTCCTATCTCAAAAGCCCAGGCAGAATCCCTCAATTCCTCTACCATTATTGAAGAAATTCCAGAAAATGAACGCACCTGGGAACGACTGTTTATTAACAGTAATATCGCCATTTCAGAGTGGTTTGATAGTGCAAGTGACGGGCTGGATTTATTTTTGGCAGGAAGACGAGTAACTAAAACAAAAAATCAAACACGAGTGAGAGTTGAAAACTCCACTTTTTCTACAGAGGGAGCCTCTGTTCAAAATAATACTGGTTTTAATGTGGGATTGAACTTACCCAATGTGGAAAAATACTGGCACCTGAAATTTAGTTCCTACGATGATCGGGAGGAAAACCGCAACCTGAAAACAAGCTATCTCAGACAAACTCCCCGTGAGGAAAACTATGGTGCCAGCATCGGTGTCTTCAAAAAATTAGGAAAAATACGCGCTAGTTTTGAACCTCGTATAGAACTCACTGATCCACTCAAAGTCTCTCATTCGATTCAATTTGAAAGCGTAGCCAACATGAAGGGCTACCGAATCAATCCAAAACTCGAATTTTTTGCGAGTCCAACAAAAGGGGTGGGAACTTTTCAAAGAATTAACTTCTTTTTTCAATTGAACAAAATTTTTAATCTCACCCTCATCAATGAAGGTGAGTACCAAGAAAGAATACGAACCTACACTGTCAATCAAGGTTTCTCTTTTGGTCAAACCCTGGGGAAAAAACGAGCCCTTTCCTACACCACTCTTTTTACTTCTAGCAATAGACCCCACTACCGCTTGGAAGCCACTAATATTTCCGTCGGCTATAACGAAGTGATATATAAAAGAATCCTCGACTATCAAATTATACCTAACTACGAATGGGCAAGAATCGAAAAATTTCGTGGCCGTTGGGGTTTAACTCTGAACTTAAATCTCACTTTCTAATTGACTCTAAAAGATTGGATATACTTTGAGTCGATGAAATTTTTCAAAGTTTTCACCCAAACTCCAGACCAAGAAAGCCCTCTCCACTGGAGACGTGCTGATTGAGGACCGTTAATTAAAAGATTGAGACTTTTATTGGGCTCTTGAAAGTTGCACATCTGTTTTTTATGAATATGAAGGATGATATTTTTCAATAGATGTCGACCTTGACGAACCGCCAGAACGCCTGACTTTAAATTCTTATTTCCGCCTCTTATCTCAACACAATCGCCCACGGCAAAAACTGAATCCTCCAGCATCAAATGTTGATCGACGACGAAGCCCCAGGACTGAACAGGAAGTGCTGAAATGATAACTGGAAATTGCCCCTTCAGACCTGCGAAATCATGAATTTTATGATTATAATGAATTTTGATACCCAACTTTAAAAGATCCTGAGTTAAATGGACAGCTGCTTTTCCACCGTAAACAGACCCCACCAAAGCACTCTTTGTAAACAGATGCACAGATGCATCTGAAGCTTTAAATTTTAATTGTAAGCATCGAACAGCTGCCGAGATTTCTATTCCCGCAGGCCCCCCTCCAATGATGGCCACATTTTCAGGCCCGATCGCAGACCATTTTTTTACAATTTTATCCCATTGATTCATAAAATTACTAATGGGTCGTACATATAGAACCTCACGTGCTCCAGGAAGGTAATTTTGTGTTCCCCCAAGATTGAGTGACAAAAGATCATAATCAATATTTTGACCTGATGTCAGTTGAACTGATTTTTTGGAGTGAGAGTGATAGTGACCTAATATTAATTCTACATTCTTGGATCGACATAATTTAACTAAATCAACAAGCAGATCTTCAATACTAACTTCACCTAAAATGTAGCGCGGCAAACTTCCCGAGTAGTGATAATCTTTTTCAAGTGTTATAAGAATTATTTTCCAACCTTTAAAGTCATTTAAATCTAAGTTTTTTATCACTTCCAAATGGGCATGACCAGCCCCACAAAGAACAAGTTTTTTCAACACAAGGCCCCTTTTAAAGTTTCTTGAATTTCCAAATCACTGAGTTTCTGTAACTTAAGAAGTTCATTGTAGGGATCACCTGCCAGACTCAAAGCTTTGGCAAAGGCAGGTTCGGTTTTTAATCCTTGTCTACGTAATTCTTTTAATTTTAGTTTGAAATTTTCTCCACCGAGACGCAAAAGTCTCTCTTCTATTAAAAAATGTAAAAAAGCAATTTGTTGAGTGCTAGGAATGTTTTCGCATAGGATTTCAACTTTTAAATCTTCACAATTTAACTCAATAAAATTTTCACTGAATTGAGGTTCCCAGTTTTTCTTAAGACTCTCGATCAATTGATCAAATTCAGACGGATTCTTCACAGTGATCATAATATCACAATCAGATTCAGCTGTGTCCAAATCTAAAGGTAGAGTTCCCGTAAGAACTGGTTGGTATTGTTTTAATGTTTGCAGTAACAGCGAAAGTGACCTGTTCTGGACCACTCGAATGTTTTTTTCGAAATTGACAACAGACTCCAGTGACAAATGATGAAATTTAATTGCACACTGGGTTAATTCAATCTCAAGTTCTGGGTTGAAATGTTTTATTAAGCCATTGGTATCTAGTCTTAAGTTTTTAAATCGCGCCATCAATTCTTGAAAACTAAGATCACAGACGATTTCAATATGCTCAAATCCTGACCTGATAGTTTTACCCAACTTGGGTGCAGGCAATTCTAGGACATCTATTTTTTGCCCCCTCCATAAAAGACCCTGTTTCAACTTATAGGTTGCGATGGGCCTTCCGTTGACTTCAGATTCAGTCATCAAAACAGAAAATTTTGAAAATTGAGTTTTTAAAAAGTTGTATTCAATGTGGCTGGCGGCTCTATAGCAGAGATGGTCTACCATCCAGTGTTTTTCTAAATGCACTCCATGAGATGCAAGTTCAAACTCGAGTTTATTAAGAAAAACCTGGGCTTCATTTTGAAATTGCAAAAATTCCATAATCTCCTAAAACTAATCAAACCGAAGCTATCATTTTTTTCATTATTTCACACCCTCTATCTATTTTAAACGCGATAAAGTACGAGTAATTGAAGAATGAAATGAGGATTTCACTTATGACTTTTAAATACTTAGCGATTTTATTTGTTTTTGCATTTTCCCAAGTATCCATGGCAATCCAAACAAAAAATTGTCCCTTAAAGTTCAAATATGAGGTCAAAATAAGTCGAGTCTACAAAACATCCATTTACAGCTCAGTCTCTGGTTGGAAAAAGGCTCAGAGGACATTGGATTCACTTATCGGTTTTGACTTAAATTTTTCTCTTTTTTCTGCAAATTCTGAAGTTTGTTTTTACAAAGATAGAGACGGAAGCACAGCAACCCTATCAACTTCACAATTTCGTGACCCTGAAGAGCATTTTCCAGTGAGGGTTGATCAATTAAAAGTAACAATAGAAATTGATGGTTCCGTGTTTGTCTCCTTTGTGCCTGTCAAATCCTACTCACGAAACTTTATCCATACATATCATCAACCCTTTCCAGTCAAAATCAAAACTCAATTGCTTAATTCAACTCTAAATCGAGTTACAAACTTTGATATAGGAATGGCCTTAGTTGAATTAAAACAAAATTGAGAATATACGGATCAGCTCTCTAAGGTTCTATGATGGGTTCTATGATTGAAATTTTGTTAAGACATCAATACCTCAACCCAGCTGATAGAGAAAAAATTCTTAATGAGATTTTATGTTACAAACCCATTTGGGAAAATCGATTTTCTAAATCCAACCCACCTCCGACAGGCCAGCCCAATCGTCAACTTTTAAGGCCTGTGTATTGGCTGGGGAACTGGCAGTTTGCATGCCTCAACTATTACCACCCGCCAAAAGGTGTGACCTTTCGCTGCGTTCAAGCTGAGCCCTATGGGCCTTACTTAAAAGGTTTTGTAAAAGAAGTTGAAAAGATTGTTCGTCAAAAATTTCATCCTAAAAACATACCTCATGATTGGCATCTGAATACCTGCCTGATCAATTATTACGGGTCAAAAATTGAAAATGGTAAAAAAATTGATGCGGCACGAGTGGGTGAACACAAAGATTTTGAACCAGGTCCAGTGGCTTCCTTATCTTTTGGAGAAAAAGCTCTCTTCCAATTCGTGCACAGCCGTCGAAAGGACGTTCGCAGTCAAGTGGTCCTACAGCAGTGGTTAGCAGACAGCAGTTTACAAATCTTTGGAGGCAACAAATACAAAGATCTCTACTTTCACCGAGTCCAACGCGTTGAGAAAAACAAATCTGAACCCTTGCCTGCTTTCAAGATCCCCGATTTTGAAATGAGAAGAATTAATCTGACCTTTCGTTATGTTCCTCGAGAGCATATCCAAAGGCTACAGGAGTTCCCCTCAAAATTAAAAGAAGACATTAATCCCTATGTAAAAACCCTGTCGGAATCTTCGATTTACTGGAAACAGCAGCTGGATACGATCTAAAGCTGAATGGTTCAATTTACTTTGAAAAAAAGTGGGTATGTCCTCTGGAGAGAACACTTTGTTCTCTAATTGATTTACTTATTTTCAATTTGTCAGTAACTCATGCTTCATGATTCAAAATTATAATGATTACCGCAGTTATTTGCGCTCCTGTTTAAATTAAAGAATTCATCAAAATCCTCGATACTCTATGCGAGCTTTTGCAAAAAACCTCAATTTGGCTCCAAGTTTTATCTCAGATATCCTAAATGGTCGAAAAAACCTATCCATTCAAAGTGCTTTTAAAATCAGCGAAGGCTTAAAGCTTACAATAAAGGAAACGACCTACTTTCAGCTACTTGTCCGACTAGAAGCAGCCAAAACACAAGAGGAAAAACTCAAAATCACTCGTGAGTTGGAGCCTATTTTTAATAAAAAAAAAACTACAGATCTAAGTTTAGACTGCTTTCGCATCATTGCGGATTGGCACCACACCGCCATTTTGGAGATGACTAATCTCACTGATTTTGAGGTCACGGCCAGTTCGGTATCGAAATACTTAAAGGTCAACAAACTTGAAGCTCAAACGGCTCTTGACCGTCTGGAAAGGCTCGAACTTATTTATTTAGATCCACAAAATAAATATCAAAAAAGTCAGCCAAGTCTACTGGTACAATCTCTTAATCCAAACGAGGGCCTGCGTCACTTTCACAAACAAATGCTTTTAAAAGCTATCGACAGTCTCTCAATGCAAAATAATAAGGAAAAATTTATTGGATCTGAAACCTTTGCCTTCGACGAAAAATCTTTAGCAGAAGTTAGCGAAGTTTTTGAGGAGTGCTTCACAAAGGTTGTGCAAATTGCCAAAAGATCCAAAAAAAAGAAACACGTCTATCACCTTGGAATTCAATTTTTTAAAGTCACTTAAGGAGAATAAAATGACTCAAATAATATTAATTTTGCTAGCAGCTTCAATTTCATGGGCAGCTAACACAGGAACTCGTGGGGGCGGCGATGCGGTCATCTGCTACTCAGGAGATAAAATCACCTCTGTCGAAGTTTTGGATTATTTCGAAGCCACACAAATGGGACTCATTTTGGACCTCGGTGATGAATCACTTAATTACAAAGAAAAATTAAAATTAGTCATTGATCGCTGGGCTCGGTTTGACCCTATTTTGACAGACTTTTTCAGAGAGGCATTACTAAATTTTTCCGATCATACCGCATTTCTGGATCGCAATTTTTTAAAAGAAATAGATGACTCTAACGAGTCTATACTACCAAGTCGATCTTGCTACCTCAAACAAATGGCTGTCAGTCGACTAGAGGATCTAGCCCCTGGTGAAAAGAAGTATCTGGTGGATAACGAGCTCTGGAATCTACTTAGCGAAACGCAAAAAGCAGGGCTTATTATTCACGAGGTTCTTTGGAGTTTCTATAAAGAATTAAATGATAAACTAAATAATTCAAGTTCAATACGTAGACTGAATGCAATTTTGTCATCGACATTGA
The DNA here is from genome assembly GCA_046336825.1 of Bdellovibrionales bacterium. Taxonomy (GTDB): domain Bacteria; phylum Bdellovibrionota; class Bdellovibrionia; order Bdellovibrionales; family Bdellovibrionaceae. Next base: position 18,736 of record JBKDFX010000070.1, read on the forward strand.
TGACAAAATACACTCCCGAGCAATACATTCAACTGATTTCTCAATTATGGAAAACAATAGACCCACTAAGCTACGCTTGGAATCGTACTGGAGCACATTCCCCATCAATTTTATATAATGGAGTAGTCTATTCAATAAACACTAGTTTGTGGATTGAAAATAGAATTGTCAGGCGAGGATTTATGCCCAGACCTACTCAATTTATTGTGGGTGGAAATAGTTTTTACTTTAGTGGATTTTCGCTGTTATCAATTAATAATATTGAATTCTATAGCAATGGAGCCGTTAAAGAAGGACGCCTTTATAAAGATGTTAACATTGTATTAAATAATGAAATGAAGCTTTCTCTATCAGAGCTTTATAGCAAGTTAGAGTTCAATGAATTGGGTCAAATACAAAAGATTAATGGGCTTCCCAAGAGAGATGGTATTTATTATTTCAATAAACCCTACAAAAATTTGACTCTTGAATGGAATGGAGTCCAATTTCCCTTTAATGAATTGGAGTTTTTTGAAACTGGAAAAGTTAAGTCCATGAGAATTAATCTGACTAGTAGCGATGAATGGAAGTTTTCTTGGAAAGGTAAAAATTATGTGGCTAAAAAATGTCCCGCTTTTTTGTTAATCGGACTTTTGACGCGAGCATTTAGTGGATGATTTAATCCCAGTATTGCGTCAAAGGAGTGAAGCGATATGGAACAGAATCAGGATAGGCAACGTCGGCACTTTTCGCCAGACCAGAAA
>JBKDFX010000071.1:0-17790 GCA_046336825.1 Bdellovibrionales bacterium
GCCACTTAGGAGACGAAAACGTCACTGTAAAAAACATTGAGATCGTTGAAGTTATCCCAGCAGAAAATGTAGTAATTGTTAAGGGGCCAGTACCTGGTGCCAGAAATACACTCGTAAAACTGGTGAAGGAGAACTAAAATGGCTAAAGTTGAAGTATTAAATTGGAAAAAGGAAAAAGTTGGAACTGTTGAGCTTCCAGCTGAAACTTTTGAGGTTGAAGTAAAGCCTGCTGTTCTTCATGCTGTCGTTAAATGGCAGTTAGATTCAAGAAGGCAGGGCAACGCTGCAACTAAAACTAAAGGTTTGGTTAGTGGTGGTGGCAAAAAGCCGTTTAAGCAAAAGGGAACTGGGAATGCTCGTCAAGGATCTACTCGTTCACCTTTGATGCCTGGTGGAGGAACAACTTTTGGTCCAGAACCAAGAAGTTATGAGTTCACAATGCCCAAAAAGATGCGCCGACTTGGTTTAAAGATGGCTCTTTCCCACTTGTTGAAAGAGGGAAAGCTTCTAGTTGTTGATAGTTTATCTTCAAGTGGAAAAACAAAAGAGTTATCTAAAAATTTAAAAACTATTGGCTTTGACAAAGCAGTCTTAGTTGATTCTAAAACCGAAACTAAAACTAGATTGGCATCGCGAAATTTAGCTAAGTATCGTTACTATGGCGTTGAGGGTATCAATGTATTTGATCTCTTAAAGTTTGATGCCGCTGTTATTTCAAAAAGTTCAATCGAATCCATTGTTCAGAAGTGCTCAACTGAGGTGAAGCGATGAAACTTATAGTTAAAACACCAATCATCACAGAAAAAAATACTCTTCACCAAGCTGCTGGGGTTTATGTTTTCGAGGTTACTCGAGAATCAACTAAACCTGAAATTAAAGCAGCAGTAGAGAAGAAATTTAAAGTTAAAGTGGATTCTGTTCGAACAGCGAACGCTCGTGGGCGTGCAAAACAAACTCGTTTCGGGTTTGGCAAAACTCCTCACTGGAAAAAAGCATTCGTCAAACTTGCTGCAGGCGAAAAAATTGCAGTTTTTGAGGGAGCATAATAATGGGAATAAAGACATTTAGTCCAAGATCTGCAGGCTTGAGAGGGAAGACAGGCTATGACTTCTCTGAAATAACAGCTTCATCCCCTGAAAAGTCATTGACCGTAAGTTTGAAAAGAACTGCCGCTCGTAATAACACTGGTCAGATCACGATGCGACATATTGGTGGCGGTCATAAGCGACGCTACAGGCTTATTGATTTTAAGAGAACAAAGTTAGAAACTCCTGCAAAAGTTATTTCTATTGAATACGATCCAAACCGCACTTCTCGAATTGCATTAATCTACTATGCTGATGGTACAAAGGCTTACATTTTAGCTCCTGTTGGTCTTAACGTTGGTGATATGGTAATTTCTAGTGACAAAGCGGATATCAAGCCCGGTAACACTCTTTCAATTGGTGCAATTCCCGTGGGAACAACTATCCACAACGTTGAATTGCGGCCTGGTAAGGGTGGTCAAATTTGTCGTGGAGCGGGTTCAAGTGCGGTGCTCTTGGGAAAAGAAGAAGCTTATTGTTTAATTAGATTGCCATCTGGAGAAATTAAAAAAGTACTAGCAGTATGTAAGGCCTCCATTGGGCAGGTAGGTAATACTGACAATGAAAATATTTCTTTAGGAAAAGCTGGTCGCGCTCGTTGGAAAGGTGTACGCCCTTCTGTTCGCGGTATGGCTATGAATCCTGTTGACCACCCATTGGGTGGTGGTGAGGGAGTTGGTAAGGGTCATCATCCTGTAACTCCATGGGGTCAACCTTGTAAGGGTTACAAGACTCGCCATAATAAACGAACAAACTCTAGCATTGTTAAGAGAAGAAAGTAGGAGTGAGACGTGGCACGTTCAATTAAGAAAGGTCCTTTTGTTGATCATCATCTAGCAAAAAAAGTAGATGTGGCCATTCAAAAAAATGACAAAAAAGTTATTAAAACCTGGTCCCGTCGATCAACAGTTCTTCCGGACTACGTAGGGCTGACGTTTGCTGTTCACAATGGTCGTAAATTTGTCCCAGTTTATGTCACTGAAAATATGATTGGTCATAAATTGGGAGAGTTTGCTCCAACCAGAACTTTCCAGGGTCATGCTGAAAAGAAAGCAGCGCCTGCAGCAGCGCCTGCAGCAAAAAAATAAAGGGAGATTTAAGTGGAATCTAAAGCAACTCTCAAATTTGCTCGTGTCGGCGCTCAAAAAGCAAGACTTGTCGCCGATCTTGTAAGAGGAAAAGATGTGAACCAAGCTCTTAAGGCTTTGACGTATCTAAATAAAAAATCAGCTCTCATGATAAAAAAACTAATTGAATCGGCTGTTGCAAATGCTGACTACAAGAAGACCATGGATTTGGATAAGTTATACGTTAAGACTATTTTTGTTGATAAGGGCCCAGTTTTAAAGAGATTCCGTCCCCGCGCTCAAGGTCGTGCGTACGGCGTTCGTAAGCAAACTAGTCATATCAATGTTGTATTAGGGGAGAAATAAGCGTGGGACAAAAAGTAAATCCAATAGGTTTGCGAGTTGGAGTTATCAGAACTTGGGATTCTCGTTGGTACGCAAAAGGTGCCCAGTATTTTGATTACCTTCATGAGGACTTCAAACTTCGTTCATACTTAAAAGACAAACTTAAGCATGCTGGGGTTGCAAAAATTGAAGTTGAGCGTGCGGCTAAGAAGGTTAAGCTTATAATTTCAACTGCTCGTCCTGGTGTTGTTATTGGGAAGAAGGGCACTGGAATTGATTCTTTAAAAGCAGAAGTTCAAAAACTAACTCCGAATGAAGTTTTTTTGAGTATTCAGGAAATTAGAAAGCCAGATGTAGATGCTCAATTAGTTGCTGAAAACATAGCTTTACAGCTCGAAAAGCGTATTTCTTGGAGAAGAGCTCTTAAGAAAGCGATTGCGGCCGCAATTAAAGGTGGAGTTCGAGGTATCAAAGTTAGAGTCTCTGGACGATTAGATGGTGCTGAAATCGCTCGATCTGAATGGTACAATGAAAAGAGCGTTCCCCTTCATACACTTCGTGCTGATATCGATTACGGGACTGCTGAGGCATTAACTGCCTATGGAATTATTGGTTTAAAAGTTTGGATTTACAAAGGTGACATTATGTCAGCCCGTGAAGTAGAGGAGGCTGGTCGTGTTAAGTCCTAAGCGTGTAAAATGGAGAAAACAATTCGTCGGTCGCTCTCGTGGCTTTGCGGCTCGAGGTGCAAATCTTGATTTTGGTGATTTTGGGTTACAAGCAGTCGAGAGTGGCAAAATGACAGCTCGTCAACTAGAAGCTGGTCGTATCGCAATCTCTAGATCTGTTAAGCGCGGTGGGAAAATTTGGGTGCGAGTTTATCCAGATACTCCTGTAACAAAAAAGCCGGCTGAAACTAGGATGGGAAGTGGTAAAGGAAATCCGGAGTTTTGGGTTGCCAATATACTTCCTGGCAAAATTTTATTTGAAATGAACGGAGTCACTCGTGAGCAAGCTGAAGAAGCATTTCTTAGGGCAGCACACAAACTTCCATTTAAGACCCGTTTTTTGGTTCGGGAGTAGTTTATGAAGTTTAATGAAATTAAAGATATGTCACTTACCGAACTTAAGAAAAAACGTTCAGTTTTAAGTGAGCAACTTTTTGAAATGAAAATGAAAAATTCGATTGGTCAGCTTAGCAATCCTATGACCATTCGCCAACTTCGACGTGATATTGCAAAGATAAACACTGCGATTGTTGGAAAGATTGAGAGGGCTTAAGAGCTATGGCTAAGAAAAAGGTAGAAACTAGTAAAGTTGTTGAAGTTGCTCCTCGAGGTCGAAGAATTGAAGTCGTAGGAGAAGTGGTCAGCACTAAAATGGCAAAGACAATTTCGGTCCTTGTTTTTCGTATGGTACGTCATAAGAAGTATGGAAAGTTTTTAAAGAAAACATCTGTATTTAAAGCTCATGATGAAAAAGGTACGGCTAAGTTGGGTGATGTGGTAAGAATTCACGAAACAAGACCTCTTAGTAAAACTAAACGTTGGGCACTTAGTGAAGTTGTGGAAACTTCTAAACAGTAGGTGAAATTATGATTCAAATGCAAACGCGTTTAAATGTGGCGGATAACTCTGGAGCTAAAGAAGTTCAGTGCATCAAAGTTCTGGGTGGTTCTAAAAGAAGAACTGCTTCAATCGGTGATATTATTGTTGTTTCTATAAAAGACGCTCTTCCCAACTCTAAAGTCAAGAAGGGTGATGTTGCTAAGGCAGTTGTTGTAAGAACAATTCACAAGCTTAAGCGTCCCGATGGCTCTTACATTCGTTTCGATGACAACTCGGCAGTTTTAATTAATGCAGCAAAAGAACCAGTTGGGACTCGTATTTTTGGCCCAGTTGCAAGAGAGCTTCGAGCGAAACAGTTTGTTAAAATTGTTTCTCTAGCTCCAGAAGTATTGTGAGGAACTATGAATAGACTTAAAGATAAATACACAAAAGAAATTGTACCTGAGTTAATGAAAAAACAAGGTTACAAAAGTCCGATGCAGGTGCCTCGCCTTGAAAAAATTGTTATCAGCGTTTGCACTGGCGAAGCAGTGCAGAACCCCAAAGTTCTTAATAGTGTTGTTGATGAAATAACATCAATTGCTGGACAAAAAGCAGTTATTACTAAAAGTAAAAAAGCTATTTCGAATTTTAAACTTCGTAAAGGATTAGCTATCGGTGTCCGAGTAACTTTGCGTCGTGAACGCATGTGGTACTTCCTGGATCGATTAAACAACCTTGCATTGCCACGCGTACGTGACTTTCGTGGCTTACCTTCAAAAGGTTTTGATGGTCGTGGAAACTACAACATGGGAATGAAAGAGCAGATTGTTTTTCCTGAAATTAACTATGATCGAGTTGATAAAGTTCGTGGCATGAATATTACGATTTGTACAACCGCTAAGACTGACTCTGAAGGGCGTGCTCTTCTTGAGTCTCTTGGAATGCCTTTTAGAAAGTAATGGAGTATTAAGTGGCTAGATTAGCATCGATTAAAAAAAATGAGTACAGAAAGCAAAAATCTTCAAAGTATTTCAAGTACAGAAAAGAGCTTAGAGCTAAGTCTTTGGATCCAAAGCTTTCTGATGAAGAAAAAGCTCAAGCCTTCTTGAAGCTTCAAAAACTTCCTCGTGATACAAATCCAAACAGAGTTATTACACGTTGTGAAATTTCCGGCAGACCTCGTGGTAATTACAAAAAATTTGGGCTTTCTAGAATTGCTTTTAGACAGTTGGCTTTAATTGGAAAACTGCCTGGTGTAACTAAGGCTAGCTGGTAGGAGACAAAATGGATAAGGTTGGACAATTTTTAACGCAAATACGAAACGCCTCTCTTGCTCGTCATGATAAAGTAGACATTCCTGCTTCAAGACTTAGAACAGGAATCGCGCAGCTTCTTCAAGAATCTGGATTTATCCGCTCTTTTAAGGTGGCCAAAGATTCAAAACAGGGAGTTATGAGAGTTTATTTAAAGTATGACGATAAAGGCACTCCTGCGATAACTGCATTAAGCAGTGTTAGCACTCCAGGCCGAAGAGTTTACGTTCATGCAACAAAGATTCCTAATGTTCGCTCTGGTACTGGAACATGTATTTTAAGCACTAGTCAGGGAATTTTAACCGGAAGCGAAGCTGCCAAGAAGAATGTTGGCGGCGAACTGCTTTGTACAGTTTGGTAGGTAATTATGTCACGTATCGGTAAAGCCCCAATTAATTTTGACGATAAAGTTCAGGTGTCTGTTAACCCAGCCAATGAAGTTATTGTTAAGGGTCCTAAGTCTACACTCACTATTAAACTTAAGTCTGAAGTATCAGCTAAAGTTGATGGGAAAAAGATTGTTTTAACTCGAAACAAAGAGACCAAAGAAGCTAAAGGTTTACATGGCCTCTATCGAGCGCTAATCCAAAATGCAGTGACTGGTGTAGGTAAGGGATTTACAAGATCACTCGAATTGCACGGAGTTGGTTATAGAGCGACTGTTTCGGGAAAGAAGTTAGAGCTTTCCCTCGGATTCAGTCATCCTGTTGTGTTTGATATTCCGGAAGGAATTGAAATCAAAGTTGATAAACAAACTAACATTTCTGTAACAGGTTCGAGCCGTGATCTTGTTGGTCAAGTTGCTTCTAAAATTCGGTCATTTCGTCCGCCAGAGCCTTATCTAGGTAAAGGGGTTCGATATACAGGTGAAGCAATTCGAAGAAAAGCTGGTAAATCAGCAGGAAAATAAGGGACATATTTTATGATGAAACTAAAAATTAGAAAGCATACTTCTGAACGAAAAGCTAACCGCTTGAAGAAGAAGATCAGAATCAGAAAAACTGTTAAGGGAACTGAGGAGCGTCCTCGCCTTGTAGTTTTTAGAAGTTCCTCTCACATGTATGCACAAGTTGTAAATGACGTTACAGGTGTTACGCTTGCATCAGCATCCTCTCTTAAAGTTGGAAATAAAGATAAGGGTGTCGAGCAAGCAAAAGCTGTAGGTACAGCTGTAGCAAAGGCAGCATTGTCTAAGAATATAAAAAATGTCGTATTTGATAGAAATGGTTTTATCTACCACGGTCGTATTAAAGCTCTAGCTGATGGCGCACGTGAAGGTGGACTCAACTTCTAAGGAGTGAAGCGTGGAAAATAAAACAGCAACAGAATTTGAAGAGCGCGTAGTTGCAATTAATCGCGTAACAAAAGTTGTTAAAGGTGGACGTCGATTCTCCTTTGCAGCTTTAGTCGTAATTGGCGACAAAAACGGTCAAATCGGCTTTGGAACTGGTAAGGCTGGTGAAGTGCCAGAGGCTATCGGTAAAGCCTCAAGAGCAGCTAAGAAAAGTTCTAGATCGGTTGATCTTAAAGAAGGTCGTACAATTTCTCACGAGGTAATTGGGACTTTCGGCGCTGCAAAGGTAATTATGAAACCCGCAGCTCCCGGTACTGGAGTGATTGCTGGTGGAGCTGTGCGTGCAGTTCTAGAGTCTGTTGGAGTAAAAGATATTTTAACCAAATGTGTTGGTACTAGAAATCCTCACAATGCTGTTCGGGCAACTCTTGATGGCCTCAAACAGTTGAAGTCTCAGGAGAAGTAATATGGCAAAAAAGTTTGAATTAACTTTGAAGCGATCTCTCATTGGTTGTACTGAAAGCCAAAGAGAAACAGTTCGTTGTTTGGGTCTAAAGAAAAGACATCACAAAGTAGTGATTAATGACAATCCAGCAAATCGTGGTCAAATTTTAAAAGTTCAACATCTAGTCGACGTTGTAGTTTTGAAAGCATAATTGAGAGGTAACCTATGAGCTTATTATCAAAATTGAGTCCTGGCGAAGGCGCAACTCATTACAGAAAACGAGTTGGTCGTGGAATCGGATCAGGCTTGGGCGGATACTCTGGTAAAGGTGGCAAAGGTCAAACTCAGAGATCAGGCGGAAGTATCCGTCGTGGCTTCGAGGGGGGGCAGACGCCTTTGCATCGACGGTTGCCAAAATTTGGTTTTAGCAACGTCGCGTTTGAAACTACTTATGATATCGTTAATTTATCGCAATTAGCTAATCTTGGACCATCAGTGGATCCCCAGTCTTTAGCAAATTTGGGTCTTGTAAAAAAGACTTCACTTGTAAAAATCCTAGGTAATGGTGAGATAAAATCTGCAATGACTGTGAAGGCTCACAAGTTCAGCGAAAAAGCCAAACTTGCAATTGAAAAAGCAGGCGGCAAAGCAGAAGTAATTAGCAAAAAGTAATACAAGGCGACTTTGAGGGGCAACAATGGCAGCTAATGAAGCAGCATCTAAGAATAGTGATTTATTAAAAAGGGTATTGTTTACCCTTGGTATGCTAGCCGTGTACCGAGTTGGAGTGCACGTGCCAACTCCAGGAGTCGACGGAAACGCAGTGATGGGTTTCTTTCAAGCTCAAAGCCAGGGGATTTTCGGTTTATTCAATACTTTCACAGGTGGAGCGCTTGAACAATTCAGTGTTTTTGCACTTGGAATTATGCCCTACATATCAGCTTCTATTATTTTCCAGTTATTAACTTCAGCAATTCCAGCTTTAGAGTCTTTAAAAAAAGAGGGACCCTCTGGGCAAAAAAAGATTCAGCAATACACTAGGTATGCAACAATCATTTTAGCCATCGTTCAGGGTTACGGCATGAGTACTTGGTTAATGGGATCTAGTCATGATGGTCAAAAGTTAGTAATTTCTCAAATGGTTGGTTTTTTGCCATTTCAAATTGTAACTATTTTGACTTTAACAGCAGGCACATGTTTCGTAATGTGGTTAGGTGAGCAGATCACTGACCGTGGCATTGGTAATGGATCATCCCTGATAATTTTCACTGGAATAGCAGCATCGATACCAGGTGGAGCCAGAAACTTATTTGAACTTATTAGTAAAGGTGAAATGAAGGCAATCATTGCTCTATTGATAATAGTCGCAATGGTAGCAATAATTGCAGCTGTCATCTACATGGAAGTGGCTCAAAGAAGAGTGACTATTCAGTATTCTCAACGTGGTCAAATGGGTCCACAGTCTATGGCTGCTCCAACTAGTCATTTGCCGATAAAAATTAATTTCTCAGGTGTTATCCCTCCTATATTTGCTAGTTCTCTACTTATGTTTCCTGCAACCATGGCTCAGTTCACCAATACACCTTGGCTAAAAGCTTTACAGGACTCTCTCAATCCATCTGGCGTAATTTTCAACATTCTTTTTGTACTTCTCATCATTTTCTTTAGCTTTTTCTATACAGAAATAGTTTTTAACTCCAAGGATGTTGCAGAAAATCTAAAAAAATACGGTGGTTTTATACCAGGAGTTAGAGCGGGAACCAGTACAGCTGATTACATTCAAAAAGTTTTAGAGCGAGTAAATGTAGCAGGATGTACCTATTTAAGTTTAGTCTGTGTAATGCCAGTCGTTATGCAAAGTTTCCTCAAGCTCCCTTTTTACTTCGGTGGTACTAGCCTTCTCATTCTGGTAGGAGTTGCTTTGGATACAGCTCAACAGATTCAATCCCATCTTTTGACTTCAAAATACGAAGGCTTTTTAAAGGGAGCAAAGATACGAAGTCGGAGGGTTCAGTATTGAACTTGATTCTTTTTGGCGCTCCTGGTGCGGGTAAAGGTACTCAATCAGGGTTTCTCATAAAGAGAAATGGTATGTTGCAAATCAGCACGGGGGATTTGTTACGTACGGCTATAAAAAATCAAACAAAACTGGGCTTGGATGCCAAAAGTTATATTTCAGAAGGTCGACTAGTTCCTGATGAATTAGTGATCAACTTAGTAAGAGAGACTTTAGTTAACATAGAATCTAATTTTATTTTGGATGGATTTCCTAGGACTGTAGTACAAGCTGAAGCTTTGCAAAAATTACTTGATGAGTTGCAACTGAAAGTAAAAGCAGCCATTTTTCTTGAGGTTCCCTACAATGTTCTTTTAGGGCGTCTCAGTGGCCGTAGAGTTTGCAGAAGCTGTGCTTCGGTCTATCACGTTGAGTCAAAACCTACTCTAGCTGCTGGGGTTTGTGATCAATGTGGAGGGGAAGTTGTTCAGAGAGAAGACGATAAAGAATCGGTAATTGCGAATAGACTCAAAACCTATGAGGAGTTTACATTACCGTTGAAAAATTACTTTAAACAAACAGGACAATACGCAGAGGTTGACGGAAGCCAAGAAGAAGAGACAGTTTACAAGTCAATAAAAAATTTAATGAACTTGTAGACACGGGTTTTCTTCAGTGCTAGTTTCCGACCCTTGCAATTCGATGAAGGTGAAAGATGAAAGTCAGACCATCAGTAAAAAAAATCTGTAATAAGTGTAAGGTTATAAAGCGCAAAGGCGTTATTCGCGTTATTTGTGAAAACTCTAAACACAAGCAAAGGCAAGGTTAATTATGGCTCGTATTGCCGGTGTAGACTTACCTAGAAATAAACGTGTTGAAATAGCACTCACTTACATTTTTGGAATTGGACGCCCCAGAGCCAAGGATATTTGTAAATTTGCTGGAATCAGTGAATCTCTTAGAACGGATAACTTGACCGATGACATGGTAGCGAAGATCCGTGCCTATATTGAACAAAACTTCAAAATCGAAGGTGATCTTCGTCGAGAAGTTGGTCTTTCAATTAAGCGCTTGATGGACCTCAATTGCTATCGTGGAATTCGTCATAGAAAAGGTTTGCCTGTTCGAGGCCAGAATACACGCTCTAATGCACGAACTCGCAAAGGACCCAAAAAGACGGTCGCTAATAAGAAAAAAGCCGTTTAATTGATTGAGGACTATTTATGAATATGGAAAAAAAGCCCGTTGTTAAGAAAAAAGTTAAGAAAAACGTCCCACAAGGGAATTGCTACATTCAAGCTGGATTTGGAAATGTCATCGTTACTTTGACAGATCCAAAAGGAGATACTGTGTCCTGGTCCTCTGCAGGTCATTTAGGCTTCAAGGGAAGTCGAAAAGGAACTCCATTCGCTGCTCAGATGGCTGCTGAGGACGCTGCGAAGAAAGCTATGGAAGCCGGCATGAGAGCCGTGGATGTTTACTTAACAGGTCCTGGTGCTGGTCGTGAGCCAGCAATCAGAGCTCTAGCTGGAGTTGGTCTGAAGGTTCTTTCGATGAAAGATATAACACCAATTCCTCACAACGGATGTCGGCCTCCCAAGAGACGCCGCATTTAATTTAAGAGGAGTATTAAATGAGCTGTATTAATGAAAGTGTTTGTAAGCTTTGCAGAAGAGAAAACACCAAACTTTTTTTGAAAGGAGACCGTTGTTTTACAGACAAGTGTTCTTTTGAAAGAAGACCCTATCCACCAGGTCAGCATGGCCAACAAAGAATTAAATTTTCTGATTTTGCTTTACAGCTTCGAGAGAAGCAAAAGACAAAAAGATGGTACGGGTTATCAGAAAAGCAATTTCGTCGTTACTTTTACGTAGCAACAAAATCTAAAGATTTAACTGGATTGGCTCTACTTAAAAATTTAGAGATGAGACTCGATAACGTAATTTATACACTGGGTTATGCAAATTCACGTCGTGAAGCACGTCAATTGGTTAAACATAATCATGTTCTTTTGAATGGGAAAAAAGCAAATATACCTAGTTTGCTAGTTGAAAAGGGTGATCAGATTGAACTCTCACCAAAAGCTAAGAACCATGCACGAGTTTTGGCTGCTATTCAGGCAGTCAGCCGTCGCACACTTCCAAGCTGGCTTGAGGCTGACCATGCTCAGTTTAAAGGTTTGGTAAAAGATGCTCCTACTCGTGAAGAAGTCACAGTGCCATCTGAAGAAAATATGATCGTTGAATACTATTCTAGATAAAAAACTATTTGCTCAGAAAATCGGGGGCCATAAGTATGCAAGAGCACTATTATAAATTTTGGAGAGACCTGATCAAACCAAAGGGATTCGAAGTAGATAAAGAAACCCTTCGTGATGATTATGGCCGTTTTGTTATTCGACCACTTGAAAGAGGGTTTGGAGTAACATTAGGAAACTCTCTACGTCGAATCTTACTTAGTTCTATGATGGGCTCTGCTGTTTCAGCAGTCAGATTTGATGGCGTTTTACATGAGTTTACAACAATTCCAGATGTACTTGAGGATGTAACTGACATTATTTTGAATCTCAAAGAAGTTCGATTTAAACAGTACTCTTCAGATCCAATTACTTTAAAGATCTCTAAAAAGGGTCCTGGAAAAGTAACGGCTGGCGACATTCAAGTAAGTGACAAGATCGAAATTTTGAATAAAGAACAGCACATCGCCACACTTGGAGCTAACGGCTCCTTTAGCGCGGAAATTGTTGTTGCGTACGGTCGTGGTTACGTTCCAGTGGAGAATAGAGACTCTGATCTACCAGTTGGGTTTATTGGTGTTGACGCTCTCTTTAGTCCAATCAGAAAAGTAAACTACAGTGTTTCAAACGCCCGAGTTGGTCAAAGGACTGATTACGACAGTTTGACATTAGAAGTCTGGACCGATGGTTCTTTAAAACCTGAAGAGTCTATCTCGCTTGCTTCCAAAATTATGAAGGAACAATTGCAGATCTTTTTAACTTTTGATGAAGCTATGGAGCCTCAGGAAGAAAAAAGAGATCCTTCTTCACCTCAGTTGAATGATAATTTATTTCGTTCAGTTGATGATTTGGAGCTTTCTGTTCGCTCAGCAAATTGCTTGAAAAATGCAAACATCCGTTTCATCGGCGAACTTGTTGTTCGCTCTGAAGCAGAGATGCTTAAAACTAAAAACTTTGGTCGCAAGTCATTAAATGAGATCAAAGAAATCCTCTCAGAAATGGGACTTGGGTTGGGAATGAAAATCGATGGATGGCCACCAGTTGGTTGGGATCCAAATACAGCTCCCCAAGTTTCTAAACGAGAGCAGCAGACACAGTAATTGAGGTAAAAAATGTCATCCCATAGAAGAAGAGCAAAGCATTTTGGAAGAACTTCAAAGCCACGAAGAGCACTACTTCGAGGTTTAATGACTTCCCTAGTTGAACATGGCAGAATTAAAACAACAGTTGAAAAGGCTAAAGAACTTCGTCGACATATCGAGCGGCTTATTACTCTTGGTAAAAAAGGTGATGTTGCCACTCGAAGAGTTATCCTCTCTAGATTAGCCAACCAAGAAGCAATGACTACGATTGTAGATGATCTTTCAAAACGATTCCAAAGTCGTCCTGGAGGCTATACAAGAATCATAAAGATTGGTCGTCGCCCTGGTGATCAAGCTGAAATGGCTTTCATTGAGTTTGTTGATTTTGACTGGAAAAAAGTAGCTGGTGAAGATCTCGATACACCTGCAAAGCAGTCAGATGACAATTCTACAAAAAAGAAAGTGGCTTCACGAAAAAAAGTATCAAGCTCATTGGTCGCTAGTAAAAAGAAGAAGACTATTAAAGCAAAGAAAAAGGCTCGAACAGCAGCTCGATCTTAGTAGTCACTTATTTTAGATAAATGCAGTTGATTTTTTAGCTCATAAAGGCCTTGTTTTAAACAAGGCCTTTTTTTTAAGTACTCATTGAGGGTATTTTAAACAATTGGGGACTTTAGTGAAATCTGCTTACATAAAACCACTATTAATATTAATACCTATAATCCTAGTCATACTAGGTTCTTATTTTTATTTTCAATCCAATAAAAACATTAAAAGTGAAAAGTCTCAAATCGAGGCGAAACGAATTCTTGATTTAGGTAACAGACAATTGATTGATCTCAAGGGTAAAACTGTAAATTTGCCAGGTACTTCCAGGGTTACAATTATACATTTCTGGGCTTCATGGTGTGGCCCCTGCGTGGAGGAATTCCCACAACTTGTGTCACTTGCAAATAATAGTGATGGAAAAATTCAAGTAATCGCCATTTCAGGAGATTCAGATAGAAATGAAATTGATGTATTTTTAAAATCCTTTCCAGAGGCTATTAACGCAAAAGATTTTCATATCATCTGGGATGAAAAAAAAGATCTAGTAAAAGAATGGTCTGTCCAAAAGCTACCAGAAAGCTACATTTATGATTCAAATAAAAAATTAGCTAAAAGAATTTCAGGTGCGGTTGAATGGCTCACGGATGATGCAAAGGCCTATATGAGACTACTTACTGATGGAAAGACGGAATAAATTTTAAATCGTTGCTATTAATTTTCAAAATTTCAGCAGAATTTAATCTTAAATACAGATTGAAGTACAAAACTTAGGATCAGAATTATATTTTAATAGTTCAAAACTAGGTACCTAAATTAATTAGTGTATAAATAGAGGATAGAAATTCTCAAGATTTAAGTGCAATCTCCACGTATGAGATTTTAAACAAGGCTTGAATGAGATAAAAAACACGAACTCTGAGAATCAAACGCAACTGTTTAAGATAATGAAATGATATAAATTTAAAATAATTCGATTGTTCAAAGATAACTCTTTGCGAATTAAGTTTATGCCTAATGCTAGAGATTAGAGCAAAGAGATTAGAGCAAAGAGCTATAACTTAGATTTTTAGCCTCAATCTATAGATTTTAACTTATAGATTGCAGCTAGAGATTATAAGTATCTATGAGTGTCGATAGGTTATAGAATTAAAGATTTCTATTTTCCAAAGAGTTTCTTTAATGCTTTTTCTGCGTCTTTGCCTAGCTTTTCCTTAGCATTTTTCTCTGAGTTTTTTTGAGAAGACTTTATTTGATTCTCAGCTTGTTTTTTTTGTGCCTCTGCTTGTCCCTTAAGTTTGTCGATTTCAGACTGAATTTTTGTTTTAATTTCATTCACTTGCTTTTCAAGTGCAGCTTTACTTTGTCCGATTTCCTTTTCGATCTTTTCTTGAAGGGCTTTTTTGGCCTTATCAACTTGAGCTTTTAATTCCTTTTCGAAGGCCTTGCTCAGTTCACGCCCTAAATTTGAATCAATTGAAATTGGAAAATTTGGAAATTTTGATTCAGCTTTTGCTGTCAATGAAATTTCAGGAAGAGATGTTAAAGCATTATCAAAAATTTCTTTAACAACTTTTTGCTTAGATTCAACAGTAAATTTTGCAGAGGTAAGGTAATTTTCTAATTTGAAATTGTACTTCTCCAAACCCTTTATAGAACTGACAAGAATCAAGCGGCCAGTGGATTCATTCAAAACAACATCCACATCACTTGATTTTATAAGATCTTTTGGCCCTGCGACTGGATAGCTTGCTAATTTAAAATTAAAATCTATAAGGCTTTCCGCTTTTCGGTTATCAAACGAAAGAATAAGTTGGAGCCCTTCCAATTTAGCGTTCGGAAAATTTCCTTTCACCTCTAGCTCAATAGGCTGATTTGTTAAAACCTGATTGGTTGAAATGTGTCGAATTTCTCCTTCAATATTTCCTGAGTAGGGAGATTTTCCCGCTTGAGAAGAAATGCGAGTTTTTTTAACCCAGAAAACTGGATAACTCTTGGGTCGTCCAAACTCGTAGGAGACCCCTTTTGCTCTTGGGCGTGGTTGTAGAGACTCATCCGGTTGATCGGTTCCCTTTTTCTTGAGGTTGGGTGGCATATATTTATCGGCAACTTTTTTATACTTAAAAAATTGTGACTGATAAGGTGCTAAATAAGACATAAATATGCCAGTAGCCAAAGATCCGGCGTCAAGTTTTGGCAATTTCATACGAGATTCAATGTCTTTTATATCCGCATCAACTTGTTTTTGAATACTTTGAAGCTCTGATTCAATGTTCTTTAAATCTTTTGTAAGATCTGAGTTGGCTGACTCCAATATTTTGTATTTTTTGTCTGCTTCTTTAATTATTTTTTCGAATTCTTTTAAGCTACTGGCCAGTTCTTGAGGGTTTTTAAAGTTTGATGATTTCACTTTCGAGAGTCGATCACTTAGTTCTTTAAACTCTTTAGGGGTGGGAAGGTTTTTAAGCCTATCTTCCCAGGCCATTTTCTTTGCTTCCACTTCCTTTTGAAATTTTTCAATGATGGCCTTTGATTGAATATCAGTTTTAATTCCTTCCAATGGATCTTTGGAGGTGTCTCCAAGCCAACTGGCAGCATCACCTAATACATTATTATCGAACTTATTTTCTGCCATATTGAGAGCTTTATCTTTCAGCTTATCAACGGCACTAGGACCCTGATTTTCGAGCTCTTCGGGTGGAGGCGGGGGAGCTACGTAGCCGGGTGATTTTCTAGGCACCGAAAACTCAACCTGTTCGATAGCAGCTTCATTGACGACAATTTTAGCCCGTAAAAGAGCATCCCATAGGGCTGAGAAACGGATTTCACCAATTTGTATAACATTGAGCTGAGGTGCTTGCGAATCCGTAATTTCAATTTTTTGAACTTTGAGTGAGAGATCTGAGATACGGGTTTGAATATTTCCTATATTGACTTCTACCCCAAGAGCACTCGTAAGTCCCCATTCGGCAGCTGCTTTTAAATGAGAGTCAAAAAAAAGCTTAAAGTAAGTAAACGATAGGGCAATTATTATTGTGATGGGAAGGACAGCTTCGAGTCTTACAAATCGATTTAGACCTTTTTTGGGTTTTACTTCTTGGCTCATTATTTAAACTCCATACAAATTGTCATAGGTGCAATACCAATTGTAAAACTTCGTTGCAGTGAAAGCTTTCCAAAGTTTTGATTGTTTGAATTTGGCAACCACGGTGCTTCTGTATTTTTCGATAAGTTTTTTGAAAATAAAAAAAGAGGGTAATGCTAGAATGAGTGCAACCAAAAATGAGCCCATGACGATCGAATTATTGAATCGAGTCATCGGCACAAGAGGCATATTGTAAAGACTGACCCAAAGTGTGCGGAAAAGTTCTGCTTCGAGAATGTGACGTCCAAGAATGTCAGCGAGGGGGTCTGTGGCAAAGGCAACAAATTTAAAGAAGAAAGCAGATAAAAAGGCGGCACCAATTTGAATTCGAAAGAACAAAAGAACAAAAATGATCAGAAAAGTTTGTAGAGAAAGGAAAGGTGAAAACCCCAAAAATAGCCCTAAGCTGAGACCTGAAGCCAGTTGATTTGTTCCGGTATCAGAATTAAGTAATCGAAAAAAAGCAAAAATTTGCTTTAAAAGTAAGGTCAAAGTAGTCCTCCTCGTCACTTGGTGCACATAAAATTTGAGAAAGCGTAAGCTTAATTATTAGATTAAGGCCTGCTTTAATCAAATCATGTCTGCTTGATTCAAATGCTAACGGATCTATTATTAAGAAGAATGCCTATAAGTTGGATTAAAATATCTGGTTTTCGTGGTGAGTCACATGTTAACTTTGAAACATGAACTACCAATCTTTCATATCCAATAGCCTTCAGGAATCTTACGAAACATTTCACAGCCTTCAGCAAAACAAAGAGCTCCAGGAGCAAATTAAAAAAGCGGGAGAGCTTATCATAGAATCTTACAAAAATGGTGGACGACTTTTTGTAGCAGGTAATGGAGGGTCGGCTGCTGATGCTCAGCATATTGCAGCAGAAATGGTTGGGAAATTAGCTCAGGATAGAACTCCACTGCCTGCATTTGCTATGACAGTAGACACTTCATTGCTGACAGCTATTGGTAATGACTACGGATACAATGATATTTTCAGTCGTCAAGTCGAAGGATTGATGGGTCCTCAAGATGTTTTTTGGGGAATCACAACTTCAGGTAATTCACCTAACTTAGTTGAAGCTTACCAAATGTGTCGGAATAAGAATGTTAAATCAATCCTTCTTACGGGGCCCAGTGGTGGGTTGATCAAAAAACAAGAACTTGCCGATGTTGTGATTCAAGCGCCTGGAGCTCATACCGCTCGAATTCAAGAGTGTCATATAGCCATTTATCACTGTCTTTGTTTTCTAACTGAGAAATCATTGGTGGAATCAGGACATATTCAATATAGAAACAAGAAGTAAATTTGTAGAAAATTTAAATATTTCTATTAAGTTAAATTACTCCAAATCAAACTGAATAAATCCAAATTACTCCAAATAAATCAAAATAGGATTTAAATCAGTTCAATTAAATACGTAATGATTTTGATAAAATAAAAGTAGGTCTTATTAATTTTTAAAGAAATTCTTATTATATTTTCTAAAAAAATTCTAATAAGACAAATAGTAGTTCTGCAAAATAGGAAGTGGTTTTCAAAAAAGAATTATATTTATGAATTTTTTGCTTCATCTGCCGCTGCGGATGTAATCGGAATCTTTCTGAAGAGAAAGTAAATCGCACCCACTATACCCCAGGCAAATAACACCAGCTGAAAAGCTGTGATGGCAGCTGAACCTGATTGAATAG
>JBKDFX010000072.1:0-5766 GCA_046336825.1 Bdellovibrionales bacterium
TTTCTGGTCTGGCGAAAAGTGCCGACGTTGCCTATCCTGATTCTGTTCCATATCGCTTCACTCCTTTGACGCAATACTGGGATTAAATCATCCACTAAATGCTCGCGTCAAAAGTCCGATTAACAAAAAAGCGGGACACAATAAATACCTGATTCATAAGGTTTTCTTTGCGAATGCCTGTATTAAAAAGACGATCTCGATAAGTCACTTGAGATAGCTTTCCAGTTTGGATGGAAATGATTTTCATTTTTTAACCTTTGCTCTGCATGCCATTCCACCAGAAATATTAAAATATTCTAAGCCACTCTCAGTTACAGCTACGAGCTTATCTCCAAGCGAGATAAAGCTTCTATATCTAACTCCCTTATCTCCCCACATATTGGCTTGAGCAGTTTCAAAAAGAACACGGCTGTTAGAATCGACAAAATAATACTTGTCCCCTCGGCCATGGGAAAATAAATAGATTCCACCAGGCAAGGCCTCGTATTGACGAGTAGGATTATCTTTAAGTTCGGGGTGCCAAAGCAGAGGGTTGTTATCTCGCCCCTCCCAACTGATATTAAGATTGCTGTAAGTACTGGGATGACCTTTGGCATCTTTAACTCGTCCAAGGCCTCTAAAAAGATCGGTGTTAGAACCACTTTCAGCAGAGCCTATAAGTTTGTAGGGTTCTACAGAGTAATACTCTTGGTAAAAATTATTACCAACTCTGATGGTATTTTCATTCAACCAATGGGCGTAAAAAATAGGGCCGGATCGATTGAGCGATCCAAGTAGTTGAGAACTTTGACCCGTTTTTAAGTCATACTGGTTTACCTTGGAATCTCCTTCAACATAAAGCAACTTACTTTCATCGGGACTCCAACGCAATTGCCGCATGGAAACTAGTAAATTAGAATTAATTGTACGAGTGGCCCCAGTGAGAGAATCATAAATCTTGAGAACACGATTGTTTTTATCAGTGAAAGCTAAATATCTTCCTGATTTAGACCAAGAGGGCTGGTTGGCACTTGAATCAAATCGAGAATCTGTGACCGCATCCAACTTCTTAACTAACTTTCCAGTCATGTAATCAAAAACTAAGTACTCGAGATCCGTGATCATAAGCATCAATGAACCTTCAGGCTGTAGAAGTATTTTTAGTAGGGGTCCGTGGGCAGGAGCCTCCGAGTATATGCGATCATACTGGGGCACTTCAACAGGAGTGGATCGATGACCTGTTTCCACATTGTAAGTGTAAATAAAATCAGCGAATCGATCAGGGTCTTTATTGGATCTTTGAGATATTTTTTTGACCACTACTTGACCCTCGACACTCATAACTCGGCCCGGGAGTGGTATTTTATTCTGGAGGGTCATACCAATGGATTCATCAGAGCTCGATGCTGTATTGGCAGCTATTGATATGGCTACCAATAAAAAATAATTAAATAAATGTTTCATTTTGAAACTCCAATGTTCTGAGTACTTCAAACCAAGACTCACTAAAATGGTTTAGAGTTAGGTGCGATAATGATGCCAACACTAAATTGAATGGTATTTTTCTCGAAATGATTCAGTTCAAAAGTCCAGTTCCATAACACAGCCTTTCAGGGATAATTGAGTCATGATTAAAAATTTATTGATTACAATGTTGCTGATTTTCAGTTTCGAAACTCACGCCTTTAATTCATCTGTGACATTTTCAATTGATGACATGAAAAAAAATGAAACCGTGATAGGTGCCAGCCGAGGCGACAAAGACCAAATGCTCACCATCGCTGCTAGAATTTTTCAATTGCAATTGGAAGCTGCTAAATGTGAAGAAGTCAGCGTCAACCAAACTTCTATGATTGTTACAAATTCAAATAAGTTTTCAGTGAGTTCCAAAAATTGTGTGATAAAAAATAAAAAATCAGAAAATTGTGACCCAGGTTTTCAAGCTCGGAATATTCCTGAAAACCCGAGAACACCCGATTATGGCATCATCGGTGGTGATATTTATAAAATTTGTCTCAAAAACTCAGGAAACGGTTCAGTTGGAACCTCATCCTCAAGCCACCCGGCCCATCGTTAATCGCACAACTCCGTAGATCAATAAGCCAACAGAGATACAGATAATCAAATTTAAGATTATCCCGGGCCATTTTATCTTAAATGAATCCATCTGACTTTCAGTGGCACGAGTTAGCTCAAGTGATTTAAACGGAAAACCGTAAGATTGAGTCGAATAAGAAAAACTACGACTCATAGAATTTTCTTCAAGACTGACAGACTGACCATGACCAGTAATATCATCCTTTGAAATCGGAATAAAAAAGGACCCCACAAATAAACTTAAGCTCAAGAGTGAAAATAAATAAAACATTCAATAATCATGATTGAATTTTGGAACAAATGCAAAAAAGAGTCGACTCTAAAAGCAAAGTATATAATTCTAAAATCATGAAATTTCTCATTGGACTTTTATTATTGCCTACAATGATAATTCCCCTAAAACTAAAGGCCAATACCCCAACTTTTCAAAAACGCTGTGGATGGGTGGCCAGCTTCTCTCCTGGTAATTGGGATTTTACTGACCGTGAAGGCCAGTGGCAAATGGCCCTACAAGGAGTTTTTGAAGCACGGGGGTTGAACTTTGAAGGCTATGAAAATGACGAGGAGCTCGTAGGCGGACCACAAAAAAAGTTTTGTGCTTGTTTCAAAGCTCGAGTGGATAAAAAGAAAAAGCACATCTTAGAGATCAAAGAAATTAAAAATTTACCTTTAAACAAATGCCGAACAGATAAAAGTCTCTCAACATAAACTGAATGGTAATTTGAGAAAAATTGGTGGACCTGACCCGGATTGAACGGGCGACCTCTTACATGCCATGCAAGCGCTCTCCCAGCTGAGCTACAGGCCCACTTACGTAAGACATCCAAATTTGTCACAAATTTCAGACCTTTAAGCCACACTTAATGCGGTGTAGATAGAAAATGATCTGCACCGACCTTAGGCTTTTCTTTTTATAGAGGAGTTTCATCATGTTTAAAGCTTTTACCGTAATGCTGTTAATAATGGGATCTTTGGCCTCCGCTAAGGACTTATCTTCGAGACTGGGTGTCGGCATTAAAAATAACAGCGCTGTGGATCTGCCTCAATTGGCTGCTATCTACTACCCCAATGCTGATGTGGGCTTCACGGCTGGGCTTGGCACTGACACTCAAGAAAACAATTCTAAATTTGCATTCAACGTGGGAATCCGCCGCATTTTATTTAAAGAAAACAATATGAACTTTTACTACGGAGGACAAGTGGGCATGCTCAATGTGGAAACACCAGTTGGGACCAACAACTCCGATAAAGAATCTGGTTTTGATATGAATTTGGTGTTTGGTGCTGAGTTCTTTTTTGCCGGACTTGATTCCTTGGGTTTCAGCTTCGAGGGTGGAGTGGGACTTAGCTCCCTTGATGAGACCCGTTTTCGCACCCTGGGTGACCACCCCTTAAAAGCTGGGTTGGTTTTCTACTTTTAATTTTCCTTTTTCGCTGTTCTAAATTTCATGACCAAGGGAGCGTGATCGGACGCCAGCTTCTCGCGCTCTTTAAAACTCTGAGGACCTTCTTCCAGTTCTTGGTCTTGCCTGTCCTTAAGGGGGCGAATCAAAGCTTGTAAAATCTTAAGGTAGCCTCGAACACGGATATCATCCAATTGCTGCTTCACAGGATCGCCATTGAAGGGAAAAAACCAATGGGTGATTCTTTCTGAAACTGGAATTTGCTGATCCTCTGGAACTAAGTTGTAAACACTTTCGAACTTTTTTCGAATGGGATTGATTTCAGCTGATAAATTGACATTGATGTTAAAATCTCCGGCTAAAATTTGAGGAACACCCGGATATTGACTTTCGTACTTATCAGAAATTTCAGCAATGGCTTTGTACTGCGCACTTCGCCATCTTGAACTGTTAGGATCTCCCTCTCGGTCCCTTTGAGATTTGGCATGATTACCCATGATAATAAGACTCGGGACAAGGTCCCCTTCTTGGTAAATTCTTAACACAGGGAGATCTCGCGAAAAGAGTGGGCCTTCCTCGCCTTGATCTTTCAACTGGAGACTTTTGTAGGTATCAAATTTAAATTTAAGCCCGAGATCTTTTTTAACAACCAAACAAATATCTATTCCTCGAGCATCGTTGCCATTTTTCAAAAACACATGGTACTGGCCTTTGAGCCTTGGATCCTCTTCCAAAAGCCTTCGCATGGCCGCCACATTTTCCACTTCAGTGAAAACTCCGAAATCAGGCATATGCAGAGCAATTTCATCGCGAACACGTTTAATTTCATGCTCCGGCTTAATTTCTTTATTTTTACTGCCCTTTTTATCACCTAAAAATTCGCCTCTTCTTTCAAAAAGATTATTCACGTTCCACGCCATCATAGAAAGTTCTCTGTCCTCAAGACGAACCACTGAAGCTCGCACTTGGTTTGGAGAAGTGTTTTTTAAAGACTGCAAACAAGACTCACCGGCAGCCAAGACTGTCGAAGAAATGGTCAGTCCCAAAAGAGCGACAATAGTAAAGGTCAATCTGAGCTTCAATTGGAATAAAACAGCAAAACAGTTCACAAGGACTCCCATAATTTGATGAAAAGTACGCCCAGGGAAATAGAGCAAGTCCTCGGCCAGGGAATTCAAAATTTATTATGAATAAAACTAAGGCTTAGCCCTAAAAATACAACAGGGTTCGGATAATTTGACTATTTCTAAATCCAACTTTGAGGATAAGTACTCAAAACTTTTTTTTCCAAAAAAACCCACATGGGTGGGATCTCTTTGATAATGCCACTTTGAAAAATCAGAGACTCTATCCACCCAAGACGTTTTGACGTACATAGTTCCCTGAATATTCATTAGATTTTTGATTTTTCGAGCCTCCTGGAGTGGATCTCTGAAATGCTCAAAAACTTCTGTGCAAGAAACATAATCATAGACATGTTGTTTTGGCATTGGATCGGGATGAAATTGTGGGTCCCAAATCTCCATCTGATAATTATTTTTTTGTAACAAAAATTGAATCACCGATTGAGGTCCGCAGCCATAATCCAACCCCCGCTCAGTTGGTTTTTGCCGATTTTGAATCATCTCCACAACGGGCGTTAAGAAATTCTGATAACCTATTGATTCAACAGAATTTTGATGAGAGAGGTAACGTTCTGCTTCAGCTTCCACAGAGAGCCACTGCAAAGGTTCACGAAATACAAAATGACAATCTTCACAGGCCCAGAATTGATCTGATTTGGGCGATTGGTAATGGGATTTTAAATGCTGTGACTCACATAGCAAACATTGCGATTTCATATTTTGCTTAATTTTAACCGCATTATGCCTCTTGCTGGAACTGATCTTTTTGATTATTATAACTTTAAGTATTTTCAAGAGCCAGGCTTCCTGTTGTTCTTCGAAGACTCTTAACTTTATAATTTGTTTCTTGTGGATTACTTTTTCCGCAACAGACAAGCAAAGGATGTTTTATGCAATCGACCAATCAAAGTTCGATGGAACGCTTTCATGCTTTTAAAACAGCGGTCAACCCAGCGCCCCTAAAAAAAATTGAAAAAATTAAAAACAGTGCAGGTAAAGAAGCCCCCATTTCCGAGTACTTTGGGTGCATGACTTTTGGTCTTGCTCAAATGCGCGAAAAACTCCCTAAAGATGCCTATCAAAATTTGCTTCGCACACTGGAGCAGGGAAAAAAACTTCCTAAAGAAACAGCAGAAGCCATCGCCAGCGCTATCAAGGAATGG
>JBKDFX010000073.1:0-12952 GCA_046336825.1 Bdellovibrionales bacterium
GTTTTTGCTGAACTAAATTAAACCCTTGAATGGCCTGAGGTGTCCCTCTTCTTTCGACGCAAGGTCCAGGCCATCACGAAAAGAAGAACAACTCCCAATACATACCCAAAAACTACCGCCGATGTCCCTAAGTTCTCTAAATTCGAAATTGGGGACTTGAATATCCAAAAACGTCATTTTTTCTAAACTCAATTAGTTTTTGTTCTTCAGGCTCATCACATTAATTTGGGCAATGGTATAGAAAGTGCTATTAGCAGTTTCTATTGTTGAATGATCAAATTATAGGAAGCTTTAAGTATTATGAGTCAGCGATTAAAATGCATTATAATTTTAGTACTTAGCTTACAATTAAAATTATTAGCAGAAACAGTATGTAAATCTTCAATCAGTGGTTTAGGAGAAGTGAGTTCCATCGCTAGTGCTTTAGAAAAAAGGTTTGGTGTTCAAAAGTTCACAACATATACAAATTTTAAAGTTGCACAGTTAGAAACAAATAATTCACTCGTTCGGCAAGGGAGTTACAACTCAGTTTTAAAAATGGCTTTTGAGCTGGACCGATACTATGATAAAATTTTAAAAAAAAGTCTTGTACAATTGGATTTGAAAACTGATCCAATTGAAAGCGCCAATGACCTTGCAAATGTTGCAGACAGGGATCAATTCAATTCTTCCCTTTATTTAGAATTAAAGTCTTTTTTACAAAGAAGAAAAATCAATCATCTGGTCTTCAGTTATCAAGAAGTGAGGAGTTGGAAGCAAGACTCTAATGGTGAGTGGAAGCCTGATGAGTTGCATGCTCCAATTGAAAAAATAATTCTATTACCGCCAGGTGTAAATTCTGTCTCCGAAAGAGCTTACTATATTCGAACATTTCGAGGTAAAGTTTATACTTTTGGTTCAAGTCTTTTTAGTCTTAGCCACTTTTTAGAAGCCATGGTCAGCTACCATGAGCTTCTTGAAGAGAATAATAATTTGAATATTAAATAATGAGATGATTAGGCATCTCCGCGTGAAATTTCAATCAATGCATTCAGAGCATCAGTCACCGTGAAAATTCCCGTGAACTCTTGACCTTCCATCACGAGTACGCTGCCTATTTTTTTCTCAGACATCAAAAAAGCCACGGATTCTAAAGTATCCTGTGAATCCACGGTGAAGGGCTCAGGAATCATAATATCTTTGGCGGTGACTAAAAATTTTTCTCTTGCTGATAGACCTAAAGCCACTCGAACATCGCGGTCGCTTAAAATGCCGACAATGGCATTTCCCTTTGTTACTGGAAGATGGCGCACGCCATTGGTTTTCATGAGTTTTTGAATCTCATCGATGTGAGTATCAACAGAACAAGTGATGGGGTTGGGTGTGGTGAACTCTTCAACAGGAACTTGAAACTGACTCATGCAGACCTCGCTTTTAGAGGCCTACTTTAAGATGTATTCCCGCCATTTGGCAATCTGCGCCGGTGTCATTTGTGCAAAACAAACACTGCCTTCTGTGGCGGTCTCTTTTTTAATCAGTTTGACCTCACGGTTGAGGTCGTAAATTTTATGCTCCTGTTCGCGCTTAAAAAAGAGCTGAACGGGAGTGTGTAAATCCTGAATCATATCCACCATCAATTTTTTAAGGCTCTCAATCCCTTGTCCGGTGGCGGCGCTGACAAAAACCCGTGGGTGTTCTCGGACTTGAAACTGTTTTTCCACTCCGGCCACATCCATTTTATTAAAAACATGCAAAATCTTTTTATCTTCCCACTTAAACTCTCTCATGAGGTTTTCCACCACTTCAATTTGTCGGATCATATTGGGAGAAGATAGATCCACAACATGAATCAGAACATCCGCTTCCGAAGACTCTTCCAAAGTGGCTTTGAAGGCCTCAATCAGTTGTGTGGGAAGTTTTCTGATAAAACCCACGGTGTCGGTGACTACGGCGGGGGGGCCGTCTGGCAGAAAAACTTTTCGAGTGGTGGGATCCAAGGTGGCAAAAACTTGGTTTTTCACCATCACTTGTGCTCCAGTGAGGCGATTCAGAAGCGAGCTTTTACCTGAGTTGGTGTAACCCACGAGAGCAAAACTGGGAACTTCATGGCGCTTTCGAGACTGTCGGTACTGCGCTCGGTTTTTTCGAACTGTTTCCAGTTTCTTTTTAATTTGAGCCACGCGCTCTCGCACACGTCGTCGGTCGTTTTCAAGGGCAGTTTCCCCGGGTCCGCGGGTTCCAATTCCGCCCCCTTGGCGAGAAAGCGAGCCCTGCCAAGCGTCTACCATGCGAGGCATTTGATCTAACAGTTGTGCAAGTTCCACTTGAAGTTTTCCTTCAAAGGTCTGAGCTCGTCTGGCAAAAATATCTAAAATCAACTGATTGCGGTCGATGACTCGGGCTTTAATTTCAGTTTCCAAGTTACGGGCTTGAACACCGGTGAGTTGGTGATCCACCACCACAACAGTGGCTCCAGATTCTTGAACCATCTCAGCCACTTCTTGAACTTTTCCAGTTCCTATCAAAGTGGCTGGATTCCAAGAAGGCAGAGTTTGGATGATGGCACCTACGATTTCTCCACCAGCCGCGCGAACTAAATCTTCCAGTTCTAATAAATTTTCTTTTATTTCTGTGATGGGTTCCGATTTAAGTCCTACACCGATGACGAGTGCTCTCTCCGCATTCCGAATTTGTGATGACTGTGTCAAATCGAAAAACCCCTTTTGTTGAGGACGTCTTAATAAAAGTCTAGCAGCCTGTTTTAAAAGTGCAAGGCCCCACTTGAGATTATCAAATGGGGCCCATTAGATTCATTTATGGTTGTTATTGAGTCGTTGTTTAGCCGCGAAAACGTGGTGGACGTGGCGCTGGCTCCTCGCCACGGGGAGGAGGTGAAGGTCGCTCTTCTCTACGGGGAGGCTCTGGACGTGGCGCTGGTCTCTCTTCTCGAGGCGGAGTGGGACGTGGCGCTGGTCTTTCTTCACGAGGTGGAGTGGGACGTGGCACTGGTCTTTCTTCACGTGGTGGAAGGGGACGGATAGGTTCAGGTCGTGGATTGGGGCGAGGGGGAAGTGGACGCGGATTTACTCGTACACAGGCGCGAAGACTGGGGTCCCAACGTTCACCGACTGAACAGCGAATGGGATTATTATCCACACATCTTTGGAAGCGCGGGTCCCATTGCTCTCCATATCGGCATGTGATGGGACGTGGACGGCAAGATCCAATCAAGTGATCAAAGTAATCATTTCCAGAACAATGCTCAACTCGGCGAATACAGCGGTTCAAGGATTCAGAAAAGTACTCATTGAATCCGCAGGCGCGTGGCAAGGGTCTGCAGTAGTTGCGATCATAATCAAAGTAATATCCGAAAGAGCAGGAGCGATGAATGATTTCACACTCACGCGTGACATAGGAGTAACGAGTTCCCACGGGACAAGTGTAGCTGAGTCTGACACATCTTCCAGCGTAGGAATCATATTCGTAATTCCAAGGACATCGAGGGTGGCTTACGGGGCGACACTCTCCGTAAAAGGAATCATAAATCCAGTTGCTGGGGCAATCAGGTCTAACTGAGTAGGGACGGCAGGAATTGGTTAATTCATCGAAAAAAGTACCTGGTCCGCAAGTGATGGCTTGATAGGGAACACAGTAACCCAACTGCTGATCAAAATAGTAACCTGAAGGGCAGAGGGGAGCCTGTGGAGGCGTATCTGTTTCTAATATTTCAATTTGCAATTGAGAGTAGCTCACTCGATTAAGATCATCTCTGACTTCAACAGCAAAACGTTTAACGCCTTTTTCTCGAAGGGTGCCTTCAAGGCTGACTTGAGACTGCGTTGTTCTTAAGGTCAAACCACGGGGAAGAGTTAATTTGTGATCAGAAACCTGAACAGTTCTTCCTTGGGTCTCCAATGAGATTTGAGCTTGGTAGCGAGTGTTGAGAATCGCATCACTTAAATATTGGGAACTGGTAATATAAGGATAGCGTGAGGTTTCAGAATTTTTTGAAATCAAACACAGTTGATCTTGATGAAGAATTTGATCAGCACTGGTTGCGGTGACATTAAAACACCACCGACCCACCATCAAAGGGGTCCCAAAAAGCACCACTTCTTTACTGGTGCTCATTTCTAAATTCAATCCAGGGGGCAGTTCAGTTTCAGCAATTCCCCATGCGATGGGTTCTCGTGCCTCAGCGCCAAGGCTCAAAGGAATTTCAGTGTAACCTCCGTACTGGACAGTTAAGTTTTCAAGATCAGTTGAAATTTTCGAAACTGAACCTGCTTGAAAGGCATCACCTGTGGGTGAGTAGGACCCGCTGGAATGACATGATAAACTGATAAATGTTAACAATGCCGTCAGCAAATAAGCTGCGGCTTTGAGCCTCGATCGAAACGAATGCATAATTTCCCCCTGTTACTTTTGTGTGACAGGTCAAACAAAAGCAAGAGTAGGGCCAAGGTATAAATATTTTTTTGGCACCAGTTTTAAAAATTAATTCATAACATTTTTTAAAAATTAAAACTGGGTTGAAAAAATTAAACCTGAGCTGAAACGTTTCTTTGACCGCGCACCTGTTGTAGATACTGAGCTTCAAGGGCCGTGATCACCACTGAATGCACAATGCCTTCCACCGTCGTGGTGCGTTGTAAAACATTGGCGGCCTGTTTAACTCCCATTAAAAATGGCCCGATCACTTCCAATTTTCCCACTTGCTGTAAAAGTTTGTAGGAAATATTAGCACTCTCAAGGTTGGGGAAGATTAAAATATTCTCACCATCCACAGAGCTCAAATTAGAAAATGGGAAAATTCTCTTCACAATGCTGGAATTGACCGCGGCATCGGCTTGGATGTCTCCATCACAAACAATTTTGGGTTCCATTTGTTTAAAAATTTCAGCGGCCTTTTTCATTTTAGCAGGAGTTCCTTGAGCACCAGTGAAGTTGGAATAAGACAGCATGGCCACTCGGGGAGTCTGACCAAAATACTCAGCAATTCGAGAAGCTTGTTTGGCCATTTGAGCCAGTTGCTCAGGGCTGGGATTAAAATTCACTGTGCTGTCAGCCAAAAGTAAAAATTCTTTTTCAGAGAGAACAATGTTTACTCCGGCAGGAACTCCATCTTTATGAAGACCCACGGTTTGTAAGATGGGTTTCACGGCTTCGGCATAACTTTGGCTGGCTCCAGTCACAAGTCCATCGGCATCTCCCATTCGAAGCATCATGGATCCATAGTAATCGGGATTGGCCATCAGTCTTTCGGCTTCACGTAAAGTAAGACCTTTTCGCTGACGTAATTTATAAAGTTCTTCAGAGTATTTTTTGTACTGTGGACTTTGTGATGGATGGATAATGGGCACATTGGCCAAGGATCGCAATTCAAGGGTTTTAATTTTTTCTGAGATCACACCGGGGTATCCCAACAAAATGGGTTCACAAATTTTTTCTTCAACTAAAATTTGTAAGGCCTTTAAAACTTTAGCAGAACTTCCTTCAGGGAAAACAATTTTAGGCAATTTTCCTGAGTCACTGGCATTTCTGTGAACACGGTGAATGGCGGATCTGATGAAGGCTGTACTGGGTCCTTGGTAGGCCTCCAGTTGATCGTGATATTTTTCCCAATCGGTGATGGGTTTTCGAGCCACTCCAGATTCCATGGCCGCTTTGGCCACAGCCGGTGCCACCCACATGAGAACTCGAGGATCAAAGGGTTTAGGGATCAAATACTCTCGTCCGAATTTAAAAGTTTTACCACCGTAAGTGTCACTGACTTTTTCAGGAACTTCTTGCCTAGCCAAAGTCGCCAAAGCGTGAACGGCCGCCAGTTTCATTTCTTCGTTGATTTGTTTGGAGCGAGTGTCCAAGGCTCCTCGGAAAATGGAGGGAAATCCCAGTACGTTATTCACTTGGTTGGGAAAGTCAGATCTTCCTGTGGCCACAATCGCATCCGGCCTGGCTTTGCGGGCCTCTGGCGGAGTGATTTCAGGATCTGGATTGGCCATGGCAAAAATGATGGGATCTTTGTTCATTTTCATCAGCATGGCGCCAGTCACAGCTCCCGCCACAGAAAGTCCCACAAATACATCAGCTCCATCGAGAGCTTCTTCAAGCGTGCGAGCGCTGGTTTCCACTGCAAATTCATCTTTGTATTTATTCATTCCTGATTTGCGACCCTTGTAGATCACGCCTGAGGAATCACACATAATTAAATTCTGTGGTTTAACTCCGAGGGATTTAAAAATCTTCGAACAGGCAATGGCGGAAGCTCCTGCTCCGTTCACGACCAAGCGGATACTGCCGATTTCTTTACCCGTAATGAAGCAAGCGTTCAGTAAAGCGGCTCCTGACACAATGGCCGTTCCATGTTGGTCATCATGGAAAACAGGAATGTTCATTTCTTTTTTAAGAGTTTCTTCAATTTCAAAACACTCAGGCGCTTTGATGTCTTCTAGGTTAATACCACCAAAGGTGGGTTCTAAATTTCTAACAGCTAAACAAAATTCTTGCACATCCTGGGTTTTGATTTCGATGTCGATGGAATCAAGCCCTGCGAATTGTTTAAATAAAATGCTTTTACCTTCCATCACAGGCTTTGAAGCCAAGGGGCCAATGTTTCCCAAACCTAAAACGGCAGTTCCGTTGGAAATCACACCCACGAGATTGCCTTTGTTGGTGAATTCATAAACTCGATCTGCATCTTTGGCGATGGCTTTACAAGGCGCTGCCACTCCTGGACTGTAGGCCAGGGAAAGATCCTTTTCGGTGGCGCAGGGTTTTGAAGAATTCACTTCCAGTTTTCCAGGTTTTCCTTTGGAGTGATAGTCGAGGGCTTCTTGGTCGTGGGCTGAAATCATGGTTGAATTTCCTCTCTGGAAATTTGTGGAGCCCAGACTCTAAAATTGGCCGAAATCTGCGTCACGACGCGAGCAGTTATTTTGTGCTAAGAATCACTTTGTGCAAGTTGTTCTCAGTAGCTTAGACTTTTAAGAGAGATCCAATTCAGTCAACATGAAAAGCCGCATAAGAAACTCATCAAGGAAGGTTCACTATGTCAGGACGGGACGTCGTAATTGTGGAAGGCCAACGCACGCCTTTTGCTAAACAGTTCACTCAACTTAAAAAAATTCACCCTGCCGAGCTGGGGAGGCACGCTCTTCGCGAGCTGATTGCCAAAACTAATTTGGATGTGAATGTGGTGGATGAAGTGATCATTGGCAACACGGGAAATCCCGTGGACGCTGTGAACATTTCTCGAGTGGTGGCTCTCAATGCGGGAATTCCCCAAAAAACATCCGCCTACACGGTTCATCGCAATTGTGCTTCGGCACTGGAGAGCATCAGTCAGGGTTATGAAAAAATTAAATCTGGGACCATGGATGTGATCATCGCTGGCGGCACTGAAAATATGTCTCAAATGCCCACACTTTTGCCCGCTAAAATTCAAAAAACCTTTGATGATTTATTTGCAGCCAAGGCCATGTCACAAAAGTTGGGACTGATCTGGCAATTATTCAAAGGAGACTTGAAACAAATCAAAGCTCTTTTGCAAGGCAATATGAGAGATGAGTACTTTCCTGTCATCTCAGTCATGCAGGGATTAACAGATCCCTTTGCTGGAATTAACATGGGCCAAACGGCCGAAATTTTAGCTAAAGAATTTAATCTTTCCCGAGAAGTTCAAGATGCTTTTGCGCTGGCCAGTCATCAAAAAGCAGTGGCGGCGACAAAAGCTGGAAAAATGAAAGACGAAATTGCCAGCTATGCATTGCCGCCGGATTTTAAAACTGTGATGTCAGAAGATTCAGGGCCTCGAGAAACTCAAACCATGGAGGCTCTTGCCAAATTAAAACCCTTTTTTGACAAGCTCACAGGCACTATTACAGCAGGAAATTCCTGTCCCATCACGGATGGCGCGGCCATGTTACTTTTGATGTCTCGAGAGAAGGCACAAAGCTTAGGCTATAAACCCATCGCAAAAATTCGAGGCTATGGTTTTGCAGGTCTAGAGCCTGAACGTATGGGTCTTGGACCTGTCTATTCAACGCCAGTGGCACTGAAACGTGCAGGATTGACCATGAAAGACATCGGCCTTGTGGAATTGAATGAGGCCTTTGCGGCTCAAGTTTTGGCCTGTCAAAAGGCTTTTGATTCCGATGAGTTCGGCAAAAATAAACTCGGTCTTTCTGGAAAAGTGGGGGCCATTGATCCGCAAATTTTAAATGTCAATGGCGGAGCCATTGCCATTGGTCATCCCGTGGGTGCCACGGGCACTCGTATCGTCTTAACCTTAGCAAAAGAAATGAAGCGTCGCGGAGTTCAATTTGGCCTGGCGACATTGTGTATCGGTGGCGGTCAGGGTGGTGCCATGGTGATCGAGAGTGAGGCATAATATGGATATGAATCGAAGTCTTAAACTCAGCAGTCAAGAGATCAAAAATGTAGGAACCGTGGGAGTTCTTGAGTTTGATCTTGAAAATGAAAAAGTGAACAAACTCAGCACTCCTGTCATGCTCAAGTTGCGTGAGCTTATTCAAGAAGCGGCACGTGCCAACTACAAGGCTCTCATTTTCAAATCTAAAAAACCCAAAATATTTATTGCGGGTGCCGACATCGATGAAATTCGCGAACTCAACACGGCTGAAAAATTTCGTGAAGCTGTAAAACAGGGTCAAAGTATTTTTGATATGATCGAGGACCTTCCCATGCCCACATTTGCCATGATCCATGGTGCCTGTGCCGGTGGTGGTTGTGAATTGATTCTGGCCTGTGATTACCGAATCGCCTCAGATGACTCATCAACAAGAATTGGTTTACCAGAAACTCAACTAGGAATCATTCCAGGCTTTGGTGGCTGTGTGCGTTTGCCACGAGTGGTGGGTTTGCAGGCGGCTTTGGATGTGATTTTGGCAGGCAAGCTTCTGAACGCTAAAAAAGCCAGCAAAGTGGGACTGATCGATCGCCTTGTTCATGTGAATCTTTTGGAAGAGCAAACAGTTAAGTTTATCCAAGATGTGATAAAAGAGGGAAAAGGAAAACGTCGAAAAACCTTTAAAGCTCAAGGTCTGATGAATGTATTATTAGAAGGACCTTTAAAGTTTTTAGTATACTCCCAAGCTAAAAAAGGGGTTTTGAAAGCCACCAATGGACATTACCCAGCTCCCCTAAAAGCTCTCGAAGTGATCAGCCGCGCTTACAAAATGTCAGATCGCACGCGCGCTTTAGAAATTGAGCGCGAAGGTTTTTGTGAAGTGGCGGTGCTGGATATTTCTAAAAATCTGATTCATGTTTTTGACTTGACTGAAATGGTGAAAAAACAAACCGGTGTTCCTGGGGTTCAGGTCAATCCTTTAGAAGTGAAAAGCATTGGTATTTTAGGCGCAGGCACCATGGGTGGTGGTGTGGCCTACACGGCAGCCGACAAAGGAATCCGAGTTCGTATTAAGGATCTGAATCAAGAAGCTCTGGCCAAAGCTTATAAACACGCTCGGGATCTTTGGCATAAGTTGATGAAGAAAAAAGTCATCGACAAATACCAATTTGCTCAAAAAGCCAATTTGATATCAGGTGGAACAGACTATTCAGATTTCAAAACTTTGGATGTGGTCATCGAAGCCATCGTCGAAGACATGGGTTTTAAACAAAAAGTGATTGGTGAAACCGCTGGTCAAATGCGTCCGGATGCCATGATTGTGACCAACACTTCTTCATTGTCAGTGACAGAAATGGCCAAAGGTCATCCCAAGCCAGAAAATTTTGCAGGCATGCATTTTTTCAACCCGGTTCACCGAATGCCACTGGTGGAAGTCATCCGCGGAGAAAAAACTTCGGATCACACCATTGCCACTATTTTTGAACTGACTAAAAAGATGGGAAAAATGCCTGTAGTGGTAAAAGATGGGCCTGGTTTTTTAGTGAACCGACTGCTTTTACCTTACATGGCAGAGGCCGCTTTTTTACTTCAAGAAGGTATGAGCATTGAAACAGTGGATAAGGCCTATGTGAAAGAATTTGGTATGCCCATGGGGCCCTTTGCTTTAATGGATGAAGTGGGTCTTGATGTTTGCATTAAAGTTTTGAAAATTTTCAAAAAAGCTTTTGGCGACCGAGTACAATTAGCACCCTGTATGATTGCTTTAGAAAGCACGGGAAGATTAGGTAAAAAGAACCGCAAGGGTTTTTACCATTATTCTGAAGACGACAAGCGTGGAGAGGTGGATCAGTCCATTTACCAAGCTTTGGGTCTTTCAGCTCCCACAAACCCCTTGGCTCAGCAAGAGTGCTTGGAGCGGGGAGTATTTGCCATGATCAACGAATGCGCTCGCGCACTCAAAGATGACAAGATCGTTGAAACACCCCATGAAGTGGATCTGGCCATGATTATGGGTACAGGTTTTCCTCCCTTCCGTGGTGGTTTACTTAAGTATGCTGACAAAATCACTCCTGCCTATGTGGTGAAGCAACTCAGTCATTACGCTCAAAGTAGAAATGCTGGCGTTCGTTTAGAGCCTTCTCCTGCATTGAAAACAGTGAAGAGTTTTTATAATCCTTAGTATGATCAATATTATGTTAAACTCCAGATCAATGGCCAGGTCTGGGGTTTTTCTTTTAGTTTTATTATTTAGTGCGAGCGGGTGGGCGGCTCAAACGGGGCCAACAGCTTAAGCAGTTCAAGCCGGCCCAACAGCTCAAACCTTGAAAACAACTCAAAAGAACTGCATGACTGAGCACATTCGCGAGGGAATGTCTCTCAATCAGC
Organism: Bdellovibrionales bacterium; assembly: GCA_046336825.1. Taxonomy (GTDB): domain Bacteria; phylum Bdellovibrionota; class Bdellovibrionia; order Bdellovibrionales; family Bdellovibrionaceae. The sequence goes on from JBKDFX010000073.1 coordinate 10,739, forward strand.
AGCGCCAAGTTGTGTATGAAAAGCTGAGTGGTGGAAGATCTCGTTGGGTTTCTTTGGCGCTGATTAATTATGAAAAGCTAGCGATCTTTTACATCAAAACCTTCAAGGTGGAATCTAAGCTCGAAACCCAAGCACAAATCAGGGGGGCTCCATTTTTATGCGAAGAGTTTCAGATGAGCCCCAACAAAGGAAGAGTTAATTGGCAAATTATTCAGCCGCCTATGAAATCAGTGAAAGTGAATTCGTCCTCTATTTTAATATTTAAACTTTACAGGGAGCTTTCCAAAAAAAATCTGAATGGTCATTACAGTTTGGTTTTGAATGAGATTAAACATTTGCTGAAGGAACCTCGCCTCAATTGTTTGTATCGCCATGTTTTAGAATCCATGGCTCGAGTGGCTTGGTTAGGGATGAAAGATCCCATACGGGCAGAGCTGTCAATTCAACTTTTAAAAACCATGAATTTGAGCCTTCTGGGATCACGTCATGTGGATTATTTAGCAGAGCCACTGCAGCGAGAGGGGCTTCCCATTCTTTGTCATGATTTGCCAGTGATTAGGTATTATTAAAAAAATCTCGCTATTATTTTTATTAGCGGGGCTGAAGCCTGTAGCTGATGCCTGTAGCTGATGCCTGTATAAATCGGTGTCTTTATTTCATTTGCTCGTTGTTACTAACTGCATGCCTTTGTTTCGTATAGTAAGATGGGGTCGATATCGCACCTTTGTTTTATAGTGCTAGATGGGGCTACTGCGCGCGGTAATACATTTTGTAATGCTAGGTGACGCTGACTGCTCGTCTTCGTTTTAGCCGATACAGGAATTTATTGAATCTTTTTAAATAGAGTTCTCTCTCGTGATAACCCAGCACTTTTTGTCGGTGATTGGCTTCAAAATAGCCCTTAAGTCCTAACTCTTCAAAGGAACTTAAAATCACCCTTGTATAAACAAGTCCATCCCAAAACCGCCCAAATTTGAATCCTTTTTTTGCTCCGGTGATTTTACGAGCGAGCAGCGCTGAGAAACTTTTTAAAAATTGCTGAAAGCGCTTTTTGTCTTTAAAACGCATTTTTAAGTGAAGATGATTGCCCATGTTCACAAAATCTAAGACCTCGACGAAGAACTTCTTAGATTTTTCTTTCAGTAAAGAGCTCACTAGATTTTTATGAGTATAAAAGGAAAGTTTTCCTTGGGCTTTTGAGGACTTAAAAACCACATGGTGAATTGAGCCTTCTTGAAGAGGTCTGGCCACTTTTCGCCTTTTTTTGAGTGAGCTCCCACCAAAGGTACGAGACTTAAGTGATCGCAAAGTTTCTTTGGGAATTAAATTGAGTTGGTTTTTTATTTTCATTTAGCGGGCAATATAATTATGGAGGTAATAAATGTCAAACTTTAACTCCTATTAATGATCAATATTGATTTTGAATGTTATATAATAGATTATTTAAATTTTCTTTTAAATTTTGATGAGGTTGATGACTTAAGGTTGATGATGAGCTGGATCGCAGCTAGAAAATAGAACCTTAATTTAGCCACATGGATTCAGTTAACTGAGTGGGGTTTAATTAAGAGAGCGGCAATGCAGTTTATCTAACAGGATTGGGCCAGTATGACTTAATCGTATATGATCATAAATGATAAAAAGGAATAGATAACACTAAAAGGCTCTCTGGAAAAATCAGAACTGTGGTGACTTGGACGAAGCTAATAAGCCAATCAAGTGGTTGATCGAGGGGTTCATATAATTGAAGTGTCGAACTTCTAGGCAAAGCACTAGGTAATCTTCTCAAAATAAAAAGTATTTTAACTATTGTTAAGATATTTGCCGTAACTTACGAGCCGATGAAAATGTTTAATGTTTCTCTACTATTTTTCATTCTTTTTTACGCATTTGCAGTCACAATTGCAAATGCGGGGGGCAAGTCTAATCGGGTTGAGATGTTCAATTCAATTGCAGTGAAATATGAATCTGGTCAACGTGGTTATTTGGCTGATCAAAAACGTAGTGATCTGACTCATCTCCCACAATTGCAAGCTCCAGAGCGAGCGCATTTTACAGACACAGATCTATTCGAACTTTTAAAAAAATCAGCCGAGGAGCAAACCTCAGGTGTCATCTGGATCTGGTCACCGCGCATGATCCTATCTTACAAGGGCGAACAAGAACTTCGTCCTATTTCACTATTGTTGCAATTGGATGTGACCTATTTAGTGG
>JBKDFX010000074.1:0-2835 GCA_046336825.1 Bdellovibrionales bacterium
GTTTTTGCTGAACTAAATTAAACCCTTGAATGGCCTGAGGTGTCCCTCTTCTTTCGACGCAAGGTCCAGGCCATCACGAAAAGAAGAACAACTCCCAATACATACCCAAAAACTACCGCCGATGTCCCTAAGTTCTCTAAAGTAAATCTCAATTCAATTTTCGAATATTGGGGTGAGTGTCGATTTTTTTGACTGTTTTTTTAGTTCAAGTTTCATTATTTATATTAGAGAGTTCTTTGTTTTTTGCATAAATCCCAAGTAATGAAAACTCTCCTTTTTCTTTTACTGATCGTTCAGCTTTCTTTGGCTCAAACTTTTATAACAGATGAGGAAAGTCTTCCCCCGGGAGTTAAAAAACTAATTGATTTTTATCAGTTGTATGAATCCCATTCCCTTTACACCAGTGGTGGTTCTGAAAAAATCAAGATGGCCACGGATCGGAAAGTGGACCCACTTTATTTACCAGAAAATCGACTTAAATTTCCACTTCCGTATTATTTAATTCCTCAAGCTGAGGTTGATTTTATTAGTGCTGAATCTCTGAGCCCTCAGATTCTGGAACAGTTGAGATCTACAATTGAGGGAAAAGACTTTTATAAACTCTTTGTTCATCCCAAGTCTGAAAAGTACTATCAATTTTTAAAAGAAAAAAACTACACCTATGTTAGTGTCAATTCGACAGAATTCACAGCAACTGCCACAACGTCTTTAAGGTCACTTGTGGTGTAGCAGCAAGCCAATGGCCAGGCCAGACCTTTTATCGCTAAAATCAGTCTTGACCAAGTTTCAGGAAATGAAAATCGAGTGATCCATCAAACAGAAGTTTATAGAAGTGTGAGAAACCAGCAAGCTCTGGATCTTTTGCCTAAGGAATTTAAACAAGCTCACAGTATTTCTTTTTTTCCTGAAACAGCTGGGCTTGTTCCACAGCTGGGAACGCTGAACTCAGATAAAACTGTGGGTGGACAAATTATCAGAGAATTCCCTGAAGCCATCTTAAATGACACACATCTGGTCATTCCCCTCGCCACCTTGATGAGTAAAGCTCGAGGCGAGCCTTTGCTTGTTCAGCTGATTCGTAACAGTGGAATGTCGGCTAAGGAATTCGTGCGCAAAGTTCTGATTAGAAAATTTGGTGATCTTTATGAAACTCTCGCTTTTAAGGAGGGGTTTAATATCACAACCCATGGTCAGAATTTAAGTTTGAAAGTCAGTTTGGACTTTTCTTCTGTTGAGGGTTTAGTTTTTCAAGATTTTGGTGGCATTCGCCCCAATATCATTGCCATGATTCGAGCTGGACATGGACTCGAACAAGTTTACCGGGACCCTCACGGTGAAAAAATTCATCGCTTTTCAAAGGGTTTTCACGAAGTTCATGAAGTCAATTATCTCACCCAGTACAAAGAATGGGTTGTGAGAAAAATTCTCCATGATATTTTGCCTCAATACTTTGTCGAGTTTAAAGACTCTGCGGTCAGGGATTCTTTGATGTGGGAACTCAATCATGAGCAAAAAAATAGACTTTCTCGACTATTTGGAATCCATGGAATCCAAGGTCTTTCAGAAGGGGCGGCCAATGCCAGTCAGAAAATATCCAGTGGAATTCAATTGGATGTTTTTGTGGATTTTCGAACTCGAGCTCCCATTGATTTTTTAAATACTCCTGAAGGCTTAGCTTGGAGAAATTTAAAATTAAAAAATAACGAGCGCACTGTTTTTCATGAGCCCAAAGTGGAATTTAAATCCTATGTCACTCAGGATGGTATTTATGTTGTGGGAAATGATACTGTCGTGACATTTTATTTTTTTAATAAAATAGAAAAAGCCGTTTTTAATTTTTTTGGATCTAAAAGAATTAAAGAATTTTTTAAACATATTAATGAAGGAAAAGGTCTTGAACATCTTCAAGGGCTCAGCTGTCGTCAAGCTGTGGCTGGATGAACGGCCCCCATCAAACTTGATTGAAAAACCCATGAAATCCCAAGGGGTGGGAATTTCCTAACCACACCCGAGATATTCTTTGCAAAGACTTTTCATCGCGAATATCTAAAAAAGATTCGTTTTGATGTAAGCTATACCCCAAGTGTACTAAATAATTTTGGCAAGGCAGAACTTCACTTAAAACTTCACCTGGTGAAAGTTCCAATTTCTTTAAAATAGAACCTGAGCTCTGATCCCAAAGCAAAATTTGATTAAAACCCAAGGAGTCTGAGCTGCTTTGAGAAACAGAAATTGCAACAAATCTTCCCTCTTCTAAAAGAACTGGAAAATCACTTTTTGTAGGCTCACTCAATGTAATGATGACTTGAAGCTTTTTTGTATTCAAATCGATTTGAAAGCGCACCAATTTGGAATGGGGAGAGTTCGTTGGCAAAGACGAGGACCAGGACTTAAAAGTTTGATAAATACTGTCATCCTCGATCAAAAAACTGTCGAGAAATAAAAAGCGACCTTCCTGCCAAGCTCTAACATGATGGAAATTCATATTTTTTATATTTGTATCCAGCATGATTGGTGGGGATTTTGCATTTTTAGGGGCCACTAAAAGCTGTAGATTTTTTTTATCATCTGATTCAATTAAATCGGCAATGGGTTTTCTTCCAAAAGCGGCTCCCCAAAGATTCACTTTCACAGGGGGGACAAGAAAAACTAAATAGTCTTCGCTTTGGGCCATGTCGTGAACGGGATAAAAACCCCCGAGTTTTAAACTGTGAATCTCTTGGAAGATTTTTTGTTTTTTTGAAATTTTATATATTTTAAATTGGGGACTTAATTCTTGCGTCAATCCAAAAGAAATCAAATCACCAGTTGAGGATTCAATTTTGGGATGGGCCG
>JBKDFX010000075.1:0-9725 GCA_046336825.1 Bdellovibrionales bacterium
ACTCTATTCAGGTGTTGGTTTGATTAAGTCGACACAAAGGCTGACTCAGCACTTAGAGAAAAATAAGTATGAAAGAGTCCTCAATCTTGGAACAGCGGGCAGCCGAAAATGGCCTCAAAAAAGTTTACTCGAGGTACAAAAAGTATCACGCCGAGATAAAACATTGAATTGGCTCAATCGATCCCTAGAGCTTGACTTGATCTCAAACCTGCCGACAGGCATTTGCGGGTCAGCTGATTTTGTGGACACCACCGATGAAGTCAAAAATTGGGATATGCTGGACATGGAAGCCTATGCTTTGGCCTCGGTTTGTGGGGATCTAAAAATTCCGTTCCACTCAATCAAATTTATCACTGATTTTTCAGATGCTCAGTCTCAAAAAGATTGGGAATCCCTGTTGCTTCCTGCCGCTCAGGAATTTAGAAGCTTACTTCTTCGATTGACGAGCTAATTCCAAAGCTATTTTGGCCGTTTCATGAAGGCTTGTAAAACTTGACCCCGGGTGATCTTTGATTGTGGGATAGCTTTTATTAATATCGGGTCCATAAAAAGCATTGATAGCAAGTCTTCCCTTTGAGTTGAGTTCCCCAATTAGTCTGATCCCTTTAACTTTGCCCATGACTGTGTCTTTTAATTCGAGGTTGATTTCACTGGGACTCTGACTTTCTCCGCTGGCAGCTACAACAATAAGTCCTCGAGCAATTTTTTTATTTAATTCCTCAATTATAGGAAAATATTTTGCCTCATAAGGCACATTCCAGCTTAGGTGTAAAATTTGAATTTCTGAGTCTAGCTTTTTTAAATGGTTTAAAAATTTAATGGAATCCACTTTGTTCGTGTCATCAAAAAAATTAAATCGCTGAATTGAACAAATTCTGCAGGTCCTAATTTTCTTTTTTAAATATTGATAAACTCGGTCACCATGTTCGGTGCCGACAGGTGTGTCAAAAAGAGCAATTTTAATGGGAGTCTGCGCACCAACTGCAGCTCCCATTAAAATCTGAAATAGGATTAGTTTCCAGGTCTTTGTTGACACAGACGATGACCTGAATTGCTTTCACAGAAAATATCTTTCAAATTTCGAGCATTAATAAATCTTCCATGTCGCTTTTCTAAAACTAATTCAGCTCGCCACTTTTCTTTATTAAGACGTTTTTCAATGGTGTCCATAAGTAAGGGATAAAACTTGGCCAGCTCGCGTGCTTGAACAGAACTTCGACCCGCATCAAGGATCATCCGCTTTCCCGCTTTAAAGATTTTATTGTTCTCTGAGTTGTTTTTATAGAAGTTTCCAGTTCCCAGAGATTCAGCCGCCAACATTTCGTCTATCATGTCTTGTGCCACCAGCCACATTTGTTGGCGTGGATTGTCCCAAGCTCGTTTCATTTTTTCATCCAGCGAGGATCGAATCAGTTCCACTTGATTGATGAGCTCTAGTGCTGCTGAATCTTCAACTCTCACAAGATCAAGTCCCAGGACAGCCACTTGTGCTGTTCTGTTATCCAAGCCGTTTCCAAAAATAATCACTCCGGGTGTCCCAACCATTGAATTAAGAGCATAGGACCCTTTTTGAGTGTTGTGTCTTAAAATGCTGAGCTCTCCTTGATAATTAACGGTAAGACCACGCATTTTTTCTAAGCCTTGAAGGGAACCATCTAAAATTTGGTTTTGCACAACTGTGACACCTAATGATTGCAATAGGCCTTGACCCAATGAAGAGCGATTCAAGGATCCGCCCCAAATTATGACGGATCCATTTTCTGCCATGAACTGTTTTAATACAGATAAAGTGAGATCATCGGCTTGTGCCCCAGCATCGGCCAGCACATGGATGATTTTTCCCTTGTAGCTGGTCAAAATACTTTTGTTGCTGATGGGGCCATCCACTCGAAGATCCCAAGTGTCTAGCTTGTCCAAACCAAAAAGTTTTTTTCCAGCGCCAACGGCTAAATTTTGGCTAATAATTAAACCTTTTGAATCTACCGTTGGAGAATGCTTTCGAATGATTTTCATGGGCAGACTTACATTCATAGCAAATGGCAAAGAGCCTTGGACTGTTGTTATTTCGAAAGGTGATTCTTCAAAGCGAGCTTCCAATTTTCCAGTGAGTGTCAGAGTTAGCTCCTGCTCTGATTGAGGCAACAGCTGAGTCACTTGCATTTGATTTTGAGAAATATCCACTTTGCTAGTATCAACTGACAAACTCAAATTTAGGTTTTGAATAGACTTCGATCGATTTTGAACTTTCAACTTAACTTCAGTGGCGACTCCGGGAACGAGGATTCCATCAAAACCTACGACGGTAATTTTTGAAGGGTATTGCACTGCTAATGTTTTACGTTCAGTGGCGTGCAGTGTTGAACCGCTCAAGGCATTGAGAGTCACACGTAAAGAAGCTCCATCTAAAGCCTTCTCATCCACTAAGCTTTGCACAGGAACCACAACAGTTGCTGAACTTTGCTCTGGAATGACTCCAGTATTCACCCGCGGTTGCGTCAATTGGATGGATCCAGAGGCTTCCGTTATTTGCGAAACTAAATCAATTTTGGATTTCATACCAAAATTTTTAAGTTTCATAACAACTGCTAAATTTTCACCTGGTCGATTGATGCCATCAGCATCCACATCCTGGAGATCCATTGAAAGAATTTGTATCACAGGGTTGTTATCATAGAGTTGCTTAGCTCGAGCTACGCCTGCAGCGAAAGCTTTTCTTTTTTCGATTTCGATATTGGCAGCATAAGCTGCGCGAAATCCCTCATCATAGCCTTTGGCCTTTGAGGCTGTTCGGTTGCCATCTTTAAAGCCGCGAGCTCTTTCATTTGCATCTAATTTAAATTTATCATAATTCGCTTCGTAATTAGTTTTATAAATTTCAGCGTATCGGACTCTGTAATTAGAATCGTATTTTGGTTGGTAAGTGTCTGAGTAGGCTTTGTCATAACCTGATTTTTCAGAATCGGGGTATTTAGCTCTGAAATTTTCATCATATAAGAGGCGGTAAAATTCATTAAAGGCAAAATCAAATTCGCGGCGGTAAGTGACGCGATAAGTTTCAGCAAGTTCACGTCGGTAAGATTTGTCGTAAGCTTCCATGTAAAATGCTTCGAGACGGTTGTGAGGTAAATTTCCAGGCTGTGGGCGGTAGTAACGATCGTCACCGTCATCTGAATAACGTCCTTGAACACCTTCGAATTTTTGGATGACTCTTGAATCGCCTACGATCACATTTTTAAGTGGTGCATTCAGGTACTCTTGCTCTTTGTTTTGATATCCCAAAGGCTCCTGCGGTTTAGCATCTTCAATCGCCTTGGCGAGACCGGCGGCTTCGCCTTCTTTGCGACCCAGATTATAAGATTCACGATCGCTTCCAGTTTCAGCACCGTGCTTAAGTCCCTCTTGCAGCCCCACATTGTAAGCATTTTTTAAACCATCCAATCGGCCCTGTTCAAGACCATCTCGAGTTCCATTGGTTTGAGCATCAGCTTCTGACTGTCGAATCGCATCTTGAGTGGCCCGAGATTCACCATTCGCAAATCCAATTCTGTAATCACGTGCTCGGCCGTCTCTGATCCCCTGATTCCGACCATCAGTGGTGCCTCTTAACTCACCATCACGGGACCCTCTTTGGGTTCCCAGCTCTAAGCCCTCACGTTGGCCATCGTTAGCACCTTGCTCGGTGCCTTGATCCTCAAGAATTTTTCGAGCCAACTGGATATTTCGACGTACGTTTTCTACATTTCTTTCAGTCACTTCCACTTCACGTGCACGACTTTGCATTTCATTTTCAGCTGAGTTACGTGCTCTTTGGCGTTCAATTGTTTCACGGCGAGCCACTTCGATTTGTCGCTGCAAATCCGCAATTTGTGTTTCAAGACCCAAAGCTTCACGGCGATGGCTTTCTAATTTACGACCGTTTTGTGAAAGCTGTCGGCGAGCTTCCTCAAGACGAGATTTAGCCTGTTCCGTTTCCCTTTGTTTTGAACTCAGTTGAGCCTTCAAATTATTAAGAACACTTGTTTGTGTATCAATTTGTTTTTTAATCTCTTGTTTTTCAGCCTCAGTTGTAGCTGCGTCTTGTTTCAATTTTAAATCTTCAACTACTTTTTCAGTTGAAGAGACTTGGCTTTGTAAATTAGAAACTTCTGCCTCTAAACGGGGAATGGCTTGTTCGCCCTGACTGATGGTTTGTTGGCTTTGTTGGATGGCTCTTTGAAGTTCCAGCTCTTCTCTTTTTAAAACTTCAAGCCGTCGGCCTTGTGTCTGCAGATTTTGATTAAGTCTCTGCTCGCGCTCGACAGATTGATTGTAATCTCGGCTAAGGCTTTCATATCGTCTTCTAGATTCATTATAACGAGAAACGGCATCTTGCTTCAGTCGATCATATTTTTCCAAATCATAATCATCATAGCGGTAGCTAGGAAGTGCAGAAGAGGCCAATGGGCGAATGATATTAATGGGTCGTTGTGCAAAGGCCAAAGCTGAGGACAATGCAAAAATCGAAACTAATAAATGACGAGCTGAAAGCACAAAAACTCCTTTAAGCTGATTGACCAGTGTCAGAGTGACCCTAAAATCAGGGATTAAACTGAACAAGGCACAACTATGCATCCTAGAGACCAACATTAGTGGGCTATACAGACACCAGGAGGCACCTTAAGTGGAAATCGAATAATTTTCGCCTGTCAGTAATTGAACAGGCAAATCTTACAACAAAAATGACTATGGACCAAAGAAGGGATTCTTTAGTTCTCTTCACCATAGATTAGGACAGATTAAGTATTTCGAACTAAAATTGAGTCAGTTTATTAACAATTCAGTTAGAGCGTTTATATGAGCCAAATCAAATTTAATAAAGAAGAGCTTCTGAATCGAGTGATTCAACAACTTGAAGTTGATCTACAGGGTTTAATAGTAGCAGCTCAGGCGAATCTAGATGCCGCTACTAATGAAGAATCTAAACCTGAAAATGAATATGACACTCGCGCTTTAGAGGCGGGCTACATTGCGGGCGCACAGTCGCAAAGAGCGCGTGAAATTGAAGAGTCGCTTCTTGTTTTAAAAAAGCTAAAAGTCAGAGATTTCAAATCTACTGATAAAATAGATGTGACGGCTTTGGTTAGTTTGCAATCCGAAAAAGAGAAATCTTGGGTATTTTTACTTCCCCGGGGGGCTGGACAAACACTTGTTCAACAAGGAATTAAAATTAAAGTCATCACGGGGCAAAGTCCCTTGGGTGAAGCCCTTCTCAAGCAGGAAGTGGGAGAATTTATATCAGTTATCACAGCTAAAACTTCAATGGATTATGAAATCTTAGAAATCTACTAATTGAAAATTCCAACGCCCTGATTAAGTAATAGTTTTCTGTCGTAGTGGTTTTTAAGCTGGGCAAAAGTTTGTAAAAGTCTTTGAGGATATTGGTTTCTGACCTCTTGATCCGTCAGAGGTTTAGCAAAAGGCAAATAGACAGTGCCCCCGTTATTCAAAATTCTTGGAATCAGATCCAGCTCGTTTGATCGTAGGGCTCTTACATGATCTGCGCTACCGGGTTTATCTTTAAAAACTTTGTAGAGTCTAAAGTGAAGAATGTTTTCACTTTGAGGAAGGGAAAGAAAAGGTCTTTTGAAGCTACCTTTGGCCACGGGGGCTGTGTAAAATTTTGAAACACCGAGAAGTGCCTCTGGACTGTTGAAAAGATGTTTCAGGGTAGCTGGCCCAGTTTCAAAGGGCATGAAAAAAGAAAGATACGGACGCGGCCATTCAAGAGCTCCTGATTTAACAGCCTCAATCCAGGATTGAGTATTTCGATTGATGTACTCATCAAATTTGCGAATTTTCGTTTCTACCAGTTTACCCCGCATTTGTTGAATCCAGCTGGCCGAATCTCGTCCCCAAAAAGTGGCATGCATTTGGTACTGCCAACGAAAGCTACCAGAATCTGGTCGAAGAAAATGTCCCCCCAACGCACCTCGAGGTTCTCGACTTTGAAAATTGATCATATCTAAAAATAATTGGGGATCCTCAAAGTCATAAGAAAATTCAAGAGTTTTAACATTATCAGGAGCGCGCATAAGATTCAATTTTACCTGAGTGATAATGCAGGTTTGTCCCATTCCTCCCAGTGCCGAGTAAAAAAGATCTGCGTTCTGATTGGCAGAAGCTAATTTTATTTCACCACTCAAAGTGACAACTTCGATCTCAAAAACATGATCAGCTAAACTACCTAAGTTGTAGCTCGTTTCACCAAGGCCTCCTGCGCTTAAAAGCCCACCTACGGTGGTGGCCAGAGTGTCAGGAAGAACGGGAGGAATCATTTTTTTCTTTAATGTAAAATCAGTGACTTCTTTCCAAATAAGTCCCACATCCAGTGACACTGTATTGTTAGTTATCCACTGGATTTTTTTTAAAGTGGTGGTGTCAATTACGATTCCATTTTGAATTTGAGACTGACCGTAGGCAGATCCTCCTCCACCTCGAATCGTTAGAGGGATATTGCGTGAGTTGCAGTAAATCGCCATTTTTTGAATGTCTTTTGAATTAGCAGGTTTTAATATGCCCTGCGGCCGGGCTGAAAAATTAAGTCCAAAATCTCTTGAATAGAGCTTGAGAGAATTGGTGTCTAATAAAAAAACCCCATCAAAAGCGGGCAATGTGGACATGAAATTAGGTAAGTCGGAACGCTGAAAAGAATCCCGTGCCTGTGCTAAAACTTTTTGCCCAAAAAAAATCTTTCCAGCAAAAAGATAAATAGAAGCACTTTGTGCAAGCTCAAAAAGTTGTCGTCTGGTCATTAAAAAATTCCTTAAAGTAAAAATCGTTATTCTATCAAATTCTTCAAGCCAGGATTCTTCCCAGCTAGGATTTCATTCTCGTTTGATAAGCCATCTTTATCTGAATCAAGATTGAAAAGTGTTTCCCACTTTTGTTCTGAAGTCATGGGTAGTTGTGAAGTCATTGAACTTGTATTCGCTGTTCTAAAAACTCTGAAATAATCGAGTCCGAATTGATTAAGTCCACGACCTGAGCTTCCACCGTGACAGGTTTGGCATCGATGAACCCAAACACCACCTGGTAATTTCGAAGTGAGTTCATTAAAGTAGGCAGGCTTACTAAAGGCTATTTTGGAAAGTGTAATAGTGAATAAGATTAAGATCATTTTTGACATACAGACTGGGATTATAGTCGAAAATCTAGTTTTCACTAGAGCATTGAAAATTGTTCAATATTATCCTGTGGACAGCTGCCTATTAGTTCGAGAGCATTTCCTATATGAAATACTCCAAAATTTTAGCGTCTATTTTATTTATATTAATTTTTACCTCATCCATGGCCCATGCCGGTCAGCTTTTCACAGATTATTATGGTCTTGTAACAGCACTCCAAAACTCTGGACCCATCATCCTGGGAACAGTCGTCGCAGTTGATACAGCTAAGGGCTCTTTAACACTTTTAGTAAAAAAATATTGGACGAAGCCAGTGTCCTCTTTCACCTCTAAAACTAATCATACGCTGGAAGTTGGTCAGTCTCTCAATTTGACAATCAATCAAGGTATCGAATGGACTGATCCAAATGAGTCTCCCATCGATCAGCGTTTGTACGGTCATTTAAATTTTAAAACAGTAAAAAAGGGAGAGGACGTAATTCTTGCTGGTGATGAGTTGCTAGCACCAACACCCACAATTTTGGATCGATTGACAAGAATTTCCAGTGCTCAATTCAAAACAGATTACCCAGAAAAAATGACTGAGTCAGTTTTAATTTCTGATCTAGAAGATTTTGATCTATCGCCAAAAGCATTCAAAGAACTTCTACGAAGAAAAAAAGCGGATTTAAAAACTTTGATGACCATGAAAGATGCAGAATTGGCCAGTAGGCTCATTTCTTCGTTAATTGAATTTTCGGCACAGGATTCAAATATCAATGTTTTTTCCCAAGCGAAAATTGAAATTCTGCAAAAGCATGATGTTCTGTTGAAAACTCAACTCCTTCGTAAGTTGTTCAATCATACCCAGGCAAAACCAGAGAAGTATGAAGATTTTGCTTCGCTTTTAGTGACCATTTTTACAAAATATGATCCTCAATTGGAGGCCACTGAAAATTATCCGATCCGTCAGTCCACTTTTGATTTGAGCCGAGAGTTATTAGGACGTCTGGGGCCCAATTCACACATCATTCAAAAAACGGACTCAGCTTTTTTTAATCTATTTTGGATCGTGCAGCTTCATAGATTCAAGCAAAGTTCGACTTATGATGTTTCAGATGCTTTTCGTGATTTTATAAAAGGACAACCTCTACCAACTTCACTAAAACTTATATCTGTCGGTTTTAAAACTTTTAATCAAAGTGCCCTTGAAAATGCAAATCTATTGGATACCACCAACAAGGCACTGCTTGCAGCTTTACAAAAGTTGGTGAATGAAAACCCTGATAAATCTTTAGCCGCACCCCTCAGTCAATTACCTGTTCTTGAATTCAAAACAATGGATGATCAATCTCATGTGTTGGAGCAAATGATTAAAATGGCTGTTGTCTTGGCAAAAAAAGATCCATCAGTTGTATCCGTGCTTAAACCCAATATTGAGAAATATCTGGCCTCAGACTTTGAGACCTTTAGTACGGTGAAGTCTGATAAGGGCACAGAAATTCAGATGGGTGTTTCTATGAAACTCGGTGGTAGTTTGAATTTTGTTGAATTTGATGACTATGTAAAAATTTATAGGAAATAAAAAGGAAATACTGAGTGCAAATTTGGATTACTAAAAAAGTGTAATCGTATTTAGTGGCCTCAATATTTGTTATTTTTTTATTGAAAATTCTAATAGTGTAGAATTGATTTCTTCAAAATTAAATGGCTTGTGTAAGATTTTATGAAATGGAAATGCTGTAGCCACTTGTATATCACCTGTTATTAAACATTTGGGAATACTCGTGTAAATTTTTTGAGCTACAATATCTCCACGAGTTCCAGGAAGTCGATAATCTATAATCAGAAGATCAGGATTACCTATAGAGCACTCTGCAATAAACGATTCAGGATCTGCAAAAGTTGTAATGATCACAGAATCACTACTAAAAGTTTCACTGAATATTTCGAGTAAATCAAGTTCATCATCAAGATAAAATACCTTTATCATGATACTGCCTCAATTTTTCGAAATCGAACTTCAAAGCAGGTGTTTTTAATATCACGCCGTAATTGTATTTGAGCTTTGTGCTGATCAAGTATCCCTTTGACGATTGAAAGTCCCAAACCAGTTCCTTCTCCAACGGCTTTAGTTGTGAAAAAAGGTTGAAAAATCTTTTCTTCAATTTCTGGTGGAATACCATTTCCTGAATCTATGATTTGAATAACAAGTTCATTTTTTTCATCAAAAATATTTATATAAACCCACTTTTCGTCTGTTTTTGAAGCTGCATCTATTCCGTTGTTAATTAAATTCACAAGAACCTGTTCAATCTCAATGCTGTCACAAAGAATCAATGAATTGGTTCGTGTGTTAGTCTCCATAGATATTGCGGCACGCTTTGCTTTTGATTCTGTGAGGACTAAGACTTCTTCAATAATTTTAGTTATGAATTCTGGTTGTGTCCCGCTTTTTTGTTAATCGGACTTTTGACGCGAGCATTTAGTGGATGATTTAATCCCAGTATTGCGTCAAAGGAGTGAAGCGATATGGAACAGAATCAGGATAGGCAACGTCGGCACTTTTCGCCAGACCAGAAA
>JBKDFX010000076.1:0-9401 GCA_046336825.1 Bdellovibrionales bacterium
GGGAGCAACTCCTGTGGACTTTGCATTCAGTATTCACTCAGATCTGGGAGTTAAGTGTGTAGGCGCTCGAGTCAATGGGAAAATGGTTCCACTCAAGTACCGAATGCAGAATGGTGATACGATTGAAGTAGTCACCAGTAAGACCCAAGTGCCATCAAAGGATTGGTTAAAATTTGTCGTCACGTCCAAGGCAAAGTCTAAGATTCGGCAATATGTTAAGGAAGAACAGCGAAAACGTTCTTTAATTTTGGGCAAGGATTTGGTTGAAAAAGAGTTTCGAAAATTTGGAGCTGCAGCCGTCAAGCATTTGTCCGGAGAAAAATTCGATCAATTCCTAAGTGATTTTGGTTTGGGCTCAGTTGATGAAATGTACATCAAAGTGGGCTACGGCAAACTTGAACCCAAGCATTTAACTGAAAGACTTTTGCCCACAGGTTCATTGGCTAAGGATCCCAAGACTGAAAAAGAATCCTTCATGGATCGAGTGGTCAAGGCAGCCACAAATAAAATTAAAAAATCAAAATCCCTGGTTTCTGTGGATGGCATGGATGATGTACTTGTTCATTTCGCGAAATGCTGTTCGCCCATTCCTGGGGATTCCATTGTGGGATTTATTTCACGGGGTCGAGGTGTCACTGTTCATCGCTCAGATTGTAAAAAAGCATTTGAACTGGATCAGCTCAGGAAAGTGGAAGTGGAGTGGACTCGCAAACAGGCCGACTTGGGACAAGAGAGAAATGTAAAATTAAAGGTGCTTTCTCAGGACGTCACGGGTCTTTTAAAAATGATGTCAGAGGCCTTTGCTGTTCATGGAATTAATATTGAGTCTGCTCAAGTGAGAACCACTAAAGATAAGAAAGCCATTTGTTTTTTCGAGATTTCTGTTCGAGATTCGACACAGCTTTCAGAAGCTATTTTGGGCTTGCAAAAAATCAAAGGAATTTTGGGTGTTGAACGGGTGATGAGTTAAAACGTCTTACCCCAGCCGGCTCTCAACACGATAGAACTGACTCCGGCCTCTTTGTCAGGAATAAATTGATATTCCAGAGCCACAGGAATGAATGAATTTTTTGCCATGAAGTAATCAAAGCCAAAAGTTCCCATCAATAATGAGTTGAAAAAGAATTTGTTAGTGTCGAGAACTTCACTCTTTTTTGAAGCGTAAAGAAAGATACCACCACCGAGTCCCAGGTACATGCGAAAGGGTTCAGGTTTAATTTGATAATTGAATGTGCCGTAACCACCGATTTGAGTGAACTGCACAGCACATTCAGTCAGAGGAGCCACTCCACAAGGGCTCTTGGTGGTTTTAACATCAAACATCTCCACTGTGCCGTGGGCTCTGACCCACCAAGAACTGTTTAAGCTGTAATCATAAAAGCCACCTACGCCAAAATTGGTGCCTGTCATTTCAAATGAGTAGTCTGTGCTGTTTCGAGTGAGATTGGAAATTTTCATGGTGTTCATCATGAGTGAACCTGTAAGACCCCATCCCCCTTTTTTTCTAAATCGAGAGTAGTCCGCTTGTTCAGACATAGACTTAGAAGGAGCTTTTTTCGGTGTCGTGAGAGTGTGACCCACTTCAGGCTTTCCTTTGAGAATATCAGCAGTGGCTTTGGTGCCTTTGATTTGTCGAATTTGAACAAGCCCCTTACGTTTTCCATTTGCATCCACAGTGATCAGTCGATCTCCCGTGGAAGCTGTCATTTCGCCCAACTCAAGTAGGACGCGTGTGCCTGAAATTTTACTTACGCTTTGAGCTTTTGCTTGGAGAGTTAAAAATAAAGATAAAAAAATTGAAACAAGGTAATGGGCTTTCATTTATTCTCCCTCAAGCGACTTCAAGTGAAAATCACGATAGTTATGCCATTCATCTAAATTGGAAAATTGAACTTCACACTTGGTAACAAAGCCACTCAGTTTCTCAAAGGTGGTCATAGAGACCGCCTGTGATTTTGAATGGGTTATCCAGACATCCAGATTTAAGGGAGTCGGTACAGATTCTGAGCCGATTTGGTTCCAAGCGGATTCAACCCAGTAATGAAGAGGCGATATATCCGTACATTGAACTGAACTCTTAATCTGGTTGGATAAACCGATGAGAGGCGAAATGAAAATGAGAGTGGCAAAAAAGATTTGTTGAATCACTTGCCTTTTAGTCTATGCAAAAGCCCTCAGATTCCCAAGGGCTTTTGAAGCTTGAGCTGGTCTTTAGAAGGGAATGTCGTCTGAGCTCTGATCGAAACTAGGTTCAGGTCCGAAATCTTGAAAATCATTCTCTGAAGAGCCAGAGGATTGAGTGTTTTGTGTTCTTTCACCTGATGAACCAAGAAATTGCACAGTATTGGCTACAATTTCGGTGGCGTAACGTTTTTGACCTTGTTGGTCCTCCCAAGATCTTGTTTGCAGTCGGCCTTCAACATAAACCTGTCGACCTTTAGCTAAATGTTTACCGCAAATTTCTGCCAGTTTTCCCCAAACGGTGATTCGATGCCATTCTGTTTTTTCTTGTTTTTGCCCGGACTGTTTATCCGTCCAAGATTCACTGGTGGCCACATTCAGACGAGTGACAGTGGAGCCTGAGCCGATTTGTTTCATCTCGGGGTCTGCACCCAAGCGACCTACGATAATAACCTTATTTATTCCTGACATATTCCCTCCGTTGATTTTGGTATTTTTGTTGTTGACCCACTAATGTCAATCAAAGAACGACGGACTTCAAAGGGGAGGCCACTTTTAGGGAATGCATGCTTATATTTAAGGCAAAAATTAAGTGCGTAATGCGGATTAGCGCAATGCGGTAATGGTGGGAGGGAGCTGAAGGTTGGAGCCTGAAATCTTGAAATTGTACTGACCAGGCACTTGAGTTTTATAACCAGAAATAAAAATTAAAAACAACGAGGCCCTTTTTTCAAAATCAGGGGAGATGTTCAAACGAACATCAAAACTGTAAGCGCCAAATCGGGGAATGATCATCTCGCGCTTTTGAAAATCGTCTCTGATGTTATCGATATTGAGTTGAATCTGTCCTTTGATGGATCCATTGATGTCATCTCCACTTTGACCCAACTGAAGGGATTCCACCACAAGACTTGAGTTTTCAAGTCGCCCCTTCCCATCTAGCTTTCTGAGTTTCAATTCTGGTAAATTAATAGATCCCAAGTTGCCTAAATTGACATTGGAGTTGGGAATTTTAAAGTTTTTTACATTAAAAGAGAAATCAGAATTGGGCTGATCTTTGAAAGTGGGATCAGCTAAAGCGCTTAATTCGCTGGAGAGATTTCCTTGAAGTTCTAGGGGAAGTATCGCCCACTTTTTGGCTTCATCCAGTCTCAAGTTTTCCATTTTTAAATTCAGCTGATATCGTTCATTGCCTTGTTCACTTTTAGGTCCTGAGCCTAATTTGACCTGAACTTGGCCATTGAGAAAACCTGAAGCTTCAACGGAGCCAAAGGGTTTTTTATTGAGAGCACCAAAAACAGAGGGCTGAAGCACCAATTCAGCCAATTTCAACTGCAGGCCTGTGGTCGTGTCCAAGGAAACCTGTTGCAATTGAACACCCACAGGGAAAAGAGAGAGACTCAAATTTTGAAATTGTAAAAAAACACGATTTTGTGTGGCCTTGGAAACTTGATCACTCACCAATTGAGACAAATCGTTGAAGGGAAAAAACAGGAATAAAAAAAACACGGTGAAAGAAAGAAAGACAGCAAAAGACTTGAGAAGAACTTTCAAGACTTTCACTGTCTTTTCCTACCTTTGCTCTCAGCTGCAGGTTCAGGCTCCAAATTGATTTGTGGGATTTTTACGACAACAAAATCAAGAAGTGCATCAAGGTAGCGCGGATCACTCACATTTGAATCCACTTTGAAATTGATCAGTTTGACTCCCATGTGCAGCCGCTGAACTTCGGAAACAATATCAACGAGCTGTCGTAAATTTATTTTTTTAAGCGGAACCTTAATAGATCCTTCTTGGCGATTTTTTGGAATGATGGCATCTGAAGTGGCCATATCAATTTGAAGAGGGCCCATTTGGTCCGCACTGAGCTGAAACTGCTGCAATCGCATTTCGATATCTGTTTTAATTTGCCCAACGGGAGGAGCGGGAATAAAAACAACTCCCTCTGCGGACTCTTTAACAACTTGGTGAAGCTCGTTAATCAGATCCCGCTGAGATTGAAATTGAATCAGCGATTCAGAAGATCTTGACCAATTGTCAAAGGGAAATGAAAAAACAAAAAAAACTCCCATAGCACATAAGAAAACAAGAACTAGTCTTTGAAGATGCTGAGGGAGATCATCATATTTTTCTTTAATTTTTTGATAAAGAGCTGAGTCCTGAAGTTTGTGTAACAGCTCCTGGGACTGCTGGGATAATTTTTCTGCTAATTCTTGTAAAGCTGACATCAGTTTTTCCCCCTGGTGCGATCCACCATAAAGGACAGGGCAAAAACGAGACGATCCCTGGGGCCTATAATACTGGCTCTTTGACTTTGAACTTTGCCGTCAGCAGCTAGGGACTTCAGACTTTGTTGGAGCTGATTTAACTCCGTTTGATTGCCCACAAAGCCTTCAATCCAAACGCGCTTGTCCTCGACATAAAAGCGCCTGATGTCGAGTTTGATTTGCTGAGACGAAGGAGTGATTTCACTGAATTTTTTGAGGATGTTAAAAGCCGTTTCCGTTTGCATGAGCTTTTCAACACCCTTCATTTCGGTGGAAATTTGCTTTTTTTGTTTTATAAATTTTTGCACACCACGTTCATTGGCTGAGCGACTACTGAGCCCGGCCATTGCTGTAGCTCTATCCCGAAGGGCCTTTTGTGCCACCTCTGAAAGCCCTTCCCCGTAGGTGGCTCTCCAGCTGGACCAAATAAAGAGGGCTATTAAAGAAGCCAATCCAAATTGAAGGGCTCGCTTGTGTAGTTTTAAAAAATCAACAAGAGGAGAGTCGTTTTTGGCAAAATCTCCTTTTAATAAATTGGTGGCAGGATTACGTGGTTTTTTTAAACTTTCCAGGGCTAAACCCAAGGCCACCAAAAGTCCTAGCTCTTGAGATTCGTTTTTTTCCACAGAGAGGGGGGCAAATCTTTCCCAAAGTCGAACCCGATTAGTGGGGATTTCTAAGCACTGAGTGAGAAAGGGACTCAGTCCCTGTATTTGGCTGACTGCACCCGAAACAAGAATGGAATCCACATCTGCATGCAGTTCACTTTTGATTTCTAAAATGGTGAGCTGCAGATCCCGAACCATTTCTTTAACCGAATTGGAAATGGTGTCAGAAAAAACTTTGGCTTCAAAACTGGCCTGTTGTTTTGAGCTCAAAATAAAAGCTTTTGTTTCCATTTCTCTTTGGGCATCTGCAAGTGGCAATTGATACTTAAGAGCGATGGCATCCGAGACATTTCGGCCACCCCAAAAAAGTGAGCGAGAGGCCACCTGTCTTTTATTTTCAAAAGCACAGATGAGTGTCTGTGTGTGGCCAATATGTAAAAGGAGCTCGAGGGTTCTTTTGGGACCTTCACCCTCGGTCAGTTCGAGGGTGGAGGGTTCTACAGGAATAGGGCTGTCGTGATTTTCAACAAGATTGGCGAGGGCAAGACCTTCAGGACATAGAATTCGAATTTCAATTCCCACATCTTTAAAAAAGGTCACTATTTTTTCAACGGTGCTGGCTAAAGTGGCACAGGCTAATATTTCAGCTTCATTGCCACGATGGCGCACAGACTTGAAATCAAGGAAAGCACTTTCCGGGGCGAAGGGAAGATCGTCCTCCAGCTCAAAAGGTAAAGTCTTCGCAATTTTCATTTTTTCGGTGTAGGGAAAAACTTTGTGTCGAATAGTAACAAGATTTTGTTTAAGACCAACAACATAGTGTGTTTCTGCTGGATTTTGACTGGCCACCAGTGTTCTCAAATATTCAATGACTTCAAGATCCACATCCGTTTGATTGGGTTTGGGCTTGATAGGATGGGATTTCGAACTGATAATTTGATAGCCGCGAGACTGCACCAGCAGCTCGACCACGTGGACAGAATGTGTACCGATATCGATTCCAACAACTTTCACACATCAAGTGTAACTTGGGCTGGTCTTTGAGTCAGTGGAGCTGATTCAAACTAGACCTTAGTACTCAGTCCAATAAAGTATTCGAGGCATTCCGGGGGCAATTTTGGGAGCAGGCGGGGCCACAGGGGCTGGAGGTGCTGGTTGCCCCGGTTGAACCGGTGGTGGGGTCGGAGGATTTTCTTCAAAAACTTTGTTAGCGACTCGATAGGCAATTTGATCCACATCCACCACCACCACTTCAATGGTTGATCTGACATTGCTGTAAACTCCAATGGATTTAACTCGAAAACTCGTAAGAGTTTCAGTGATGATCGGGACTTCTTTAGGGTCCACAGTGATTCGAGCGCCAAGTGATTGCACCGCACTCCAGAACTCATCCGCACTTTTGAAAGGGCCCCCTTCATTTTCATTTTGCCTTCTGGCTATGAGTTTGTCGGCAATTTCTGATGTGATCGCAGGATCCAGCGACATCAAGACTTCCTTTGTCGCTGTATTAGGATTAATGCCCTTGAGGCCAAAAGTGGTGACTCGATTTTCAAGCAATTGAAACAGTTGTTCATCCATCAGTGGTAATATTCTGAGTTCACCCACGGTACGAAAACCACGATTGGGAGGGTAGCCTTGATAGTCTGACCGGCTGTACGCCCCGGCTTTGTCTCCGCCATTGAGGGAAGTTCTTTTGTCAGACATAAAATCAGTGATTTGATTGATCAATTCTTCAAAACGAAAATTTCGATATTTATTAGCAAATTTTTCATCATTTTCCATTTGCTGAGTGAAGGTATTTAAGAGTTGCCTACGAACACCTTCACGTAAAACTTTGGATGGTGAAACCAGATCATTGAGATCAAGTTTTGAACCCTCATCAGAGATTTGAGTCGTAAAACTCGCATCAAAAAAAGACTCCTCGCCCGATTCTTGAATGTTTTGTTTATCAGTAAGGCTTAAATTGGTGTCGGGGAGAGCCAAAGGCCACTGGATGGGATACTGCCAAATCATATTAACCATGGGAAAACTAGGTAGATTTTTCCCCAGTTTGCTGGCCACCTGCTGGTAGGTTTTGATTCTGACGAGGCTCATATCCAGACCCGCTCGAGCTGCGTAATAGGCTTTGAGCCTTTTAACATCCTGTGAATTGATGGCGTATTCAACGGTCGCGTCGTAAGTCACTTGGGTGGCCAAATAAACAAGAAAAGCCAAAGCCATGATCGCCGTGATAATGGCTATTCCACGATTGTTATTTTTCACGGCGGGGCTCCGAGGGGTTTTTCTTCCTCCTTAGGCTTTAAATTATTGGGAAACCGGATATTAGCTACGGTTTGCATACTGTATTTTTTGGCTTTTCCTTCTTTTTGTGTGGTCAAAGAAATTTCCACAGCTGCTGGGAATAAATACTTTTGCACTGGATTACTGCCTGTCGGAGTAGAGTCCCAACCCTCCACCCAATCTGTTTGTCCTTCACCCAAATAACGAAATTTAAGTTCCGTGACATTTTCTAGCAGCACCAGCTGATCGCCCCCTTTTGTGACATCGATGTCCACGGGGCCGCTTTGTCTGCGCCAAAGGCAATTGGAGTTGGCAGAGCCGTCGATACTTTTGCAGGACCTGAGTTCGTAACCCACTTCGACAAAGTCGGCCACTTTTTGCTCTGTTTGGAATCTGGCGTTGTTCATGGTTACAAACTGGATGCTTTTATCAGTCCCCACAAAATGAGTGGTGGGATCCATGCGTTGAGCTTCAGGCAAGGTGGGAGCTGTCGGTGAGGCACCCGGGTTTCGACCTTGCAGACTTTTTTTAATGGCCTCTTGAACTTCCAACTCCCAGTCGTTGTAGTGATAGGCCAAGTTAATATCTTTTTCCATCAGCTTCATGGCGTCTCGCATGCGCGAAACAGAATCAATTTCAGCTTGAATTTTGGCTTTGGCGCGAACTCCATTGGAAATGGCATTGGCGACAAAAGCTGAAAGGGTGGCAAAAATCCCAATGGCAATGATCAATTCTAACAGGGTAAAACCACGGGATTTCAATTTCCTCCTCCTGGTAGAGCAGGAATGGGCGGCTCTTTTTGGTAATCCACAAAAAACTGAGTGACTGAATAGGTTTGTTCTTTTCCTGAGCGGTTTTTATAAATCACACTGATGCGCACTTCGCGAATTGTTTTGGAAAGATGTTCGGTGAACAGCTTCATGGTTTGAAGTTCAAAACTATCAGCTCCTCCGTCCCGCGAGGTGAGCAGAGAAGAAAGATCTGGCATTTCAAATTTTCGACTTTCCATTTTCCAAGTGTACTGCGGGTATTCGCTGCCAAAATCGTCTTCTTCCAGCTCCTGAATACTATCGATGGGTTTACCTGAATATTTGGCGTTGATCTCGGCTACTTTTCTTTCTAACAGGGCCATCACTTCAGTGTTGACTTGAGTTTTTCGAAGTTTATCGTAAGTTCCACTCCAGCTCATGGCCACCACCAATATCCCGGAGGCCATGATGGCCACAGCGATGATGACTTCTAAAAGAGTGAAACCCAACTGATTTTTCTGCATTAATCCTGTTGTACGTCTGTCAAACGTTTTTCCTCTGGAATGATATCAGCTTGACCCGTTAAAGGATGAAAGACAACTGTCCAGGTGGCCTTTTTTCGATCCGTCACTTGAAGACTTGAGGCCTCAACAAAGCCATTGGAAAAAAAATAGATATAAGCCTTACCTGCTTGCACGGGATCTTTTCCAATGGTTTCAACAATTTTAAAAAAAAGCCCCGAAGGAAGAGTTTTATCTTTTTTGACCACTGAGGTGTCTTTTTGAAAAACTTCTTTGGGTCTTTCTTCTTCCCGAAGGTTTTTTAAGTCTTCTTCATTGATACGACCTTGAAAGCCTTGAGCAGATTCCACCCAATATTTTTGGGAATTTTCATCCATTTCAATCACAAGTCGAAAAGTGGAATTTTTTAGACGTGCATGATTTCTGACCTCTTTGCCGAGTACATAAAATTCACGCATCACTTTTCTAATGTCATTGTCACGTTTTCGGATTCGACTGAGGCCGAGGGCCACGATGGCCCCTATGATTCCAAGGACGATGAGAATTTCAAGAAGGGTGAAGCCTTTTTGATTAGCCTTCACCAGTGCCAGATTCGACATCGGCGTCGTTGCCTGTGCCGCCTTCTTTTTTATCCTGACCAAGAGATTTTAAAGAATAATTGTTACCTTCAGTGGTGTATTGAAACTCTCCACCCCAAGGATCGCGAGTGCTGAGTTTAGAATAGGCTCCGGGTTCCCATGAAGAGCAACCGCCATCTCCCTTTTTAATCGCATCAAGAGAGGCAGGGTATTTTCC
>JBKDFX010000004.1:0-5773 GCA_046336825.1 Bdellovibrionales bacterium
TTCAAGATCCGAACCTTCGAGATCTTGCGGAGGGAAATTGACCATAATGGCCCGTGGTTCTCCCTTTAAAACTTGATCTAGAACAGCTCCTAGATCTTGGAGGGAGGGAAATTTTTGTTTGTCTTTAAAGGTTTCCTCATCGATGAGAACGAGTTCAAATAAATCGGATTTTTCAGTGGAGGGAGAAAGACGAACTCTTTGATCGTAAAACCAAAATTCAACTGATTCGAGATCAAAATGAT
Organism: Bdellovibrionales bacterium; assembly: GCA_046336825.1. Lineage (GTDB taxonomy): Bacteria > Bdellovibrionota > Bdellovibrionia > Bdellovibrionales > Bdellovibrionaceae. Next base: position 243 of record JBKDFX010000004.1, read on the forward strand.
TGAGACCCACCGAAGCCAAAACAGCAAAGGCGACTTTTAGTAGCCAAAATCGCCAGGATACTCGGTGGATTTGAGGAAGATTTTTAGCCAAGGGGGAAGCAGTCGCGAGGGCCACGAGCCTTTATTTGTGACGGCTGCACTTTGACCAACTTGATGTTTTTTGTAACAGCTTTAGAGCTTTCGCCCTGGGCTTGGATTCGAATTTCGTTTTGGTTATTTTCGAGAGTCGATTCATTTTTAGCTGCCATTGACTTTTTCATGGATTACTCACTTTCCCTGGAGGACTTATAATACAAGATTACATCACTCAGCAAGTGCCGAGTTCTTAAACAATAGGTCGGATGTTTAACATGCTTATCGCCTGTTAAACTTTCATGATTGAACATGCAGCCACCGCCGCACAGAAAACGTGCCCAACAGTCACTACAGTTGTTCAGTTCTATCAGGGGCTTTTCGAGGGTTTTGAGCTTTCCCCAGTTGATGTTGTTTTCCTGCCCAATCAGGCGGTCCTTGTGGGACACCTCCAAGGGACACAGGTAAACTTGGTTGCGAGAATCAAGGCTGAGCAAGGACTTCCCACTTCCACAATGGTTTTTGCGTTTTATTTGAGAATCCAATTGCTCGAAATAAATATCATAAAACTGAATTCGTCGAAGTTCTTTTTCGCCACCTAAGCTAAATGCCTTTTGTGCTGTAGATTTGAAACTGTCGATGAAGTTTTGATTGGCCGTTTCATCTTTTTCAGTGATGTCGAAAGTAAACTCCATTTTGTCCACAGGAAGTTGTCGGAAGAAATCCCATACTTTTTCCACATTCGTATGCAGTCGATTAAAAACTGAGTGAACTAGCACGGGGCCAAATTCATTTTTACGTGCCAGTAATTGTTGAAGCCCATGAAGGGCCGCAGCCGTGGAGCCCCCGCCCTTTTTTTGTGGCCTTTGAAGATCATTAATCTCTGCGGGACCATCAATACTCACCGTCAGCGTGGGTTTAAAAGTGGAAAGTAAATTAAGCACTTCAGAATTGATCAGGGTGGCATTGGTAATAATTTGAAAACCTGTATTGAGGTTTTTTTCACTTCCCAGTCTTTGAGTAAAAAGAGCAATGGCTTGAAGGGCGTGGGGATAAAGCAGCGGTTCGCCTCCAAGAAAAGTAATATTGAACTCACCACCGGAGCTGACTCGATTCATGAAAAATTCGATTTGAGGAAGTGTTTTTTCAACAGATAATTGAGCCACGGGATCCCCGTAGGTGCCGTCGCCTCCAGCGGCACAGTAGGAGCAATGCAAATTACAAATCTGAGTAATATTCAGGGTCAAATTGAACTTATTTCTCGAATCTTCCGTGGATGGCTCCACAGTTGAGTGATTTTGCCAGTCCTTGAGATCCTGCTCAGCGGATAAATTTTGAAAGTTGAGTTGCTCTGGTTTTTCGGCCACAGAAAATTCGGTTGATGGCATTGAATTCCAAATTTCATCTGAAATTTCAGCCACTTGTAAAGCATCAGAATGAAGCGCAAAGGGTGGGCTTTGACCTTTCTTGAAGGCGACGATATCGAGATATCTTCGAATTTCTAAAGTGTTGTTCTGGTTCATTTTGGCCCCATTTATTCGCTTCACCCATTTGGAGAGCAAACAGGGGGCCAAAAATACCTACTTGGCTTGAGATTTCGGTTCCTCAAGAGTGTTTGTCATTTGTAGGTCCAAAGACCTGTCTGTGATTAAGGCTCTGACAAACGCCACAGAATCGTAAACTTGAGAAATTTTATTATCTCCCAATTTGTACTGACGAGTGGGTGTTTCAAAACTTGAGCTCTTGATTTCGAAAGACGAGTATTTGTGAGCTGACTCCTCTGGTAGTAGCTGGGGAAAAAATTCTGGCATTAGGAAAATTTCAAAAACAGGATCGCTCACTGCAAATTGAAAAGCTTGTAAACGAGCTTGCCTGATGGCAGCTACATTTTCGGGATTGATTTGTTTTTCCTTAGGCACTGCAAAATTGGGATTCATCATGCGTTTGATATTCAAAGCCAATTGACCCGTGTACTCGTGAAGACTGATATTGGTTCCCTCTCCACTTTGATCAGGCGGTAGATGCATAAAACGTCGGCGGGGATGGTTTTCAAAAAAATCAATCAACTTTTGATGAAGAACTTCATAAGAAATTAAATTAGCTACATGAAAAGCTTCTTTGCCGTAACTGGATTTGTAGACATAGCTGGCATTTGTTTTAGTTCCAGAGCCCACAACCTCAAGGAGTTCTGGGTCATTTCTATTGGGTCTCGGTACAATGTTTAAAATTACATTTTTGATTTGTTGAACGTCTTCAGCATCAAATTCAGTGTCCTGTAAATCGGTTTTGACGACGATGTCTGAGATGGGACCCAATTCTGCATTTCGGTTCGAATGGAGAAGCAAATCAATGTCATTGTTAAATTGAAATTTGTTACGACCGAACAGAGCACGTGAGTTCCGACGAACAAAGGAGTTTTCCAGTCTGAAGAACTGTGGATTTTGGTGAGTGTCATAGGAAACAACAAAATTGGATTGAGATCCTGCATGATTTTGACCTGCCACAAGGCCAAAAACAGAGGCACCCAAATCAATGCCTTGGACATAAGAAACAATTCGACCTTTGAAGTTATTGATCACTCGCATCTGCTGAGGACTGATTTGTTTATTGCGGTAAAGCTGCATGTCCGTTTGAGAAAGAGACTCAGCTGTTTTAGCTTTCGACAAAAGCTCATCTGAAACAACAGAGCCATTATAAAAATATAAAAATAATGATGAGAATCCACCTTTTTTTACGTTATTTAAAATTTCATCTAAAGCATATTCTGCTGTCTCCTGATTTTGCTGAGACTCTAGATTTAATTTCTCTGGATTTGAGAAATTAAATTGATAATCCACCATCATGGTGTCCAGTGTTCTTGGCTTGCTCTCTTGAAAAAAATCAAAGGATCGTCGTCCGTTAAGCCAAAATCCCAATTTTAATTTTCTACGAATAAAACTCAGCGCCCCACTAAAAACAGCTGTCACTGGATCTTGCAAAGAAACTCCAAGCTCGAGCTCGCCAGAGTTTTTTACACCGATGAAGCGAGTACGAGATTGAACAGAATTAGCCTTGTACAGATCCATAATAAAATGGGCCCCGCGTTTGTATCTCGCATAGCCCCCACCTATGACACTGCCATTGGACAGATCTCGACTGACACCCACTGCAATATCTCCGAGAATTTCAAATCGAAAGCCTTCTTTTTCTTTAAGTAATGTTTTAACTTCATTGGAATTTAAAGGTGTTCTTCTTTCACAAATTAATAAATCCAATGGGCAGTAAGGTTTTGCTGTTAAAGCATCTAGTTTTGCATTGGGTCCGCTAAAATAGCGGCTGTAGGTCAGTCGTATTGTTCCTTTGGCACTTAGAGTGGAGCCCACTCCTAAGTCCACGGTCCACACATCTCGACGAAGTTGATCTTGGTCACGGAAGGCGGGTTCCACGACAATTTGGTAAAAAACTCCGCCATCAGTTTGATAGTCCTCGTCATCGAAAATTCTACCCAGGGGATCAATCGTCAGTCGAACGCGGTATTTATCAATCTCTTTTCGCGCTCTTTCACTCAAAATAGCTTGCTGTTCAGTAACAGTTTTAACTAATTTTTTGAGTGGTTCTGGAGCCTCATTCCCGTCAGGCGTTAACACCTTTTCTATCACTTCTTCAGCTGGACTTGATTCTGCCTTTTCGCTGGATTGAGCCGATGCAAAAAAGGACAATAATAGACAAAAAATGAATGTCTCAACTTGATACGCTTTCATTCAGACCTCAAGGCTTTGAGAGCAAAGCCTGGACCATGGCCTTTTAATTCAGTTGTGCATGTAGTGGTTTAAACTGTCAGTGGTTTAGGAAGTGGCCACTTTTTGCCCTTCTCCTCGATCTTGGTCATGAGTTGGGTTTAATTTTTGTTGAGCAAAATCACTCCCTTAGTCACGATTAAGAAATGTCCATGACAGTTAAATTTTGGGGAGTTCGAGGATCAATCCCTTCATCAAGTGATCCCGAGGGTTGGTATCATCACATTGAGTCTGTGATGAGAAATTTTTTCGCTTTGGGTTATCGGGATGTGAGCCAAATAACTAAGTTTCTTTCCAGCCAGCAAATTCCTTTGATTGGTGGTTATGGAACAGCCACCACCTGTGTGGAAATCAACAGTGGGCATTCACAACTTATTATTGACGGTGGTAGTGGCATTCGAAGTTTATCAGAAAAAATCATGAGTGGAGCCTATGGCCGTGGCCGTGGTCCCTACCATATTTTTATGACGCATTTTCATTGGGATCACGTCATTGGTCTTCCTTTTTTCACGCCGCATTTTTTACCTGGAACAGTGATTCACTATTATGCGGTTCAGCCCGAGCTTGAAAAACTGATTCGAGGGGTCTTCATGCGGCCTTACTTTCCAGTGGCTTTTGAAGCTCTCCAGGCAAAAGTTCATTTTCATGTTCTTCAGCCCCGCACCGCCATTGAGGTCGAAGGTTTTAAGATCACCCCTTATAAATTGGATCATCCAGATCCCTGCTGGGGTTACAAAGTACAAATGGGAAGTAAAACCTATTCTCATTGTGTGGACACGGAAGCCACTCGAGTCAGCCGAGAAGAAATTGGTGAGGACCTTCCCCTCTACCAGGGTGCTAACCTTTGTTACTTTGATGCACAGTACACATTTCCTGAGCTGGCTGAAAAGGCCAACTGGGGGCATAGTGCAGCTCAAATAGGTTTGGACATCGCATTTCGAGAAAAAATTGAACGAATCATTTTTGCTCATCATGATCCGGGGGCCACGAGCAACACATTGCAAGATCTAAAAAAGCAGACAGAAGATTACTACAACTATCGACTCCAAAAAGCGCAAGAAAAGCAGGAGGATCTTCCTCGAGTTCAGTGGGAATTTGCCTATGAGTCCATGGAAGTTAAGTTGTAGAAATTAGTTACGTTGATCAAAAACCAACTTTATTTTTCCATCCAAAGGAACCGACACTCCTTCTTTGCTTATTCTTTCAAGATCAGGGGATCGAATTTCTGTGCCCTCGGGCCATAAAAAATCAGCTTTGGGCCAGCGAGATTCTAAACTGGAAATGTATTGGGCCCAAATAGGCAATGCTCCAGAAGCTCCCGTCAGAGAACTGCTCGTGTTGTCATCATAACCCACCCAAGTGAGTGTGGTTTCAAAGGGACTCATTCCCACAAACCAAGCATCACGATTATCACTGGTTGTTCCTGTTTTTCCCGCAAAGGATGAAACTTCCATTTTATTGGCTGCTGATTGAGCCGTTCCACTGATCAGGGTGTGTTTCAGTATTCCTACGATGGAAGCTGTTTTTCTAGGATTCAATAGCGAAGTGGAAATGGGCTGAGCGTCGATTTCCACGGCTTGATTGTTAGAATGCCAGAGTCCATCAATGAATGAAATTTCTTTGAACTGCCCGAAGCGAGCCAGGGCCAAATAAGCTTGAGTCATTTCTATGGGGGTCAGCTCG
>JBKDFX010000077.1:0-15292 GCA_046336825.1 Bdellovibrionales bacterium
GCCCTAGCTGCTGCTGAGTGGGCGTTTTGGCCAATTCAACAGTGATCGTTTTGTTCGCTATTTTTAGCTTTGCAGACTCAAACTTAATGTTATCTGTAATATTTTGGGCGTAGCAAGAAATCGAAAGACTAGTGATCGAGAGTAAAAAGATTCTGCGCCAATCCATAGCGAATTCCTTTCGTCGAAACGACAACTTCTTGTAATTCAGTGGCTCTTACATATTCAGTTAAAATTATTGTTCCAGCCAAAATAACATCTGCTCTTTTGCCGAGGGGGTATTTTTGTTTTTTAGATTCAATGCTAAGGCTTGAAAATTCTTTGATCCAAAATTCCAATCTTTCCAAAGACAACTTCATTCCTTCGATCTTTTGCACATCAAACTGGCCAACCTCGCAAGCGGCAATGGATGTGGGAGTGCCCGCCACCGCTATCATTTTTTTGGGTTTTAATTCTTTTAAAGCTCGCCAAACATCCGCACACTCATGACTCAAAAATTCTTTTAGGTTATGAATCTCATTGGGTTTTGTAGGCTGACTCAAAATAAATTTTTCAGTCATTTTGACTGCACCAATCGGTAGGCTTTTTGCAAAAAGATTTTTACTTTCTTCGCCGACGATGGACTCCGTTGATGCTCCACCAATATCCAACAATAAACATCGTGTCAGTTCATTCGAATCAACAGCACCCAAGTAGCTCATGTGGGCCTCTTGATCTCCCGACAAAGTAACTACGGAAAACCCCAAGCTATTGCACAGGTCTAAAAAATTTAGAGAGTTTTTGGCCTCTCTTGCGGCAGCTGTTGTTACGGCCTGAATTCGATCCGGATTGTGCAATGAAATTGTCTTTTGAAATGATTTGAGACAGTCTTCGGCCCTCAACAGAGCCGCCTCTGAAATCTTTTGAGTTGACTGAAGACCTTCTCCCAATCGAACGATGACGGATTCATCATGCAAAGTGATGACTTCACCACTAGGTAGTTTCTGTTGAATCAGAAGTAGAAATGAATTGCTGCCCAGGTCCAGCGCTGCCACTTTCATAATTCTAAGAACCCTTCAGCTTTTCTAAGATAATTTTATTAACAATATCAGGATTGGCCTGTCCCTTGGTGGCCTTCATGACAGCGCCGACAAAAAATCCAAGCACTTTGGTTTTTCCGGCTTTGTATTCACCAACTTGAGCAGAATTGCTGGCTAGAACTTCTAAAATTATTTTCTCGAGGGCTGATTCATCTACAATTTGGGTTAGATTTTTTTCTTTGACGAGCTCACCGGCCGAGAGCCCCTTGTCCCACATGTCTGAAAATACACTCTTTGCAATTTTTCCAGATATCACTTTGGACTCTATTAACTGAATCAGCTCGGCTAAAGCCTGAGGTTTAACTGGAGAGTTCAAAATTGTTTTTTGATGGGAGTTCAGCTTAGCCATAAGCTCTGTCGTAATCCAATTAGCACACAGTTTGGGCTGCCCCGAAAATTGGACTGCCTCTTCAAAGTATTGTGCGATCTCTAATTCACTAGTAAGAAAAAGTGCATCTCCTAACGATAAACCAAACTGAGATACAAAACGGTTAAATTTAGGCATGGGGAGCTCTGGTAGTGAAGCCCTAATATGTTCAATTTTTTCTTTTGATAAAATGATCGGTAATAGATCAGGATCGGGGAAGTAACGATAGTCTTGCGCATCTTCCTTAGTCCTCATGGAAAAAGTTCTGTTTTTATCTGGATCGTAAAGGCGTGTTTCTTGGATTATTTTTTGACCGGTTTCAATTTGATTAATTTGACGATCAATTTCATAGTCCACTGCCTTTTCTATAAAGCGAAAAGAATTGATATTTTTAATTTCAACTTTTGTTCCGAGTTTGCTTTCCCCTTTTTTTCGAACGCTGACATTAACATCGCAGCGAAGAGAGCCCTCTTCCAGATTTCCATCACAAACGCCCAGATACCTTACAATTTGCCGGATGGCTCTGCCGTACTCAGCTGCTTCTTGAGATGACCGTAATTCTGGACCTGATACGATTTCAAGCAGGGGAATTCCTGCACGATTTAAATTGATCAGTGTGTAGTGTCCATGATGAGTGGACTTTCCCGCGTCTTCTTCTAGATGGGCTCGTTCAATTTTTATTTTTTTGAGCTCATCACCCACTCTAAACTCAACAGCACCAGACTCACAAATCGGCTTGTCATACTGTGAAATCTGATAGCCCTTGGGCAAATCTGGATAAAAATAATTTTTACGAGCAAATATGGAAACGGGGCGAATATGACAGCCCAGCGCCAGGCCCGTTTTAACTGCAAGTTCTAAAACTTTTTCATTCAAAACAGGCAATGTGCCTGGCATACCAGCACTGACGGGTGATGCATTTTCATTGTCGCTGGCCTCAAAGTCTGTTGAATCACTGCAAAATATTTTACTTTTTGTTTTTAACTGCACGTGGGTTTCAATTCCAATCACAGCTTCAAAATCAGAGTGCAGCACGAAAGTCTCCTTGCTTGAAGGGGCTGTTAGCTTCCAGGGTGGCCGCTGCATTGAGGAGGGTTTGTTCATCAAAGGCTTTTGCCGTTAGCTGTAGGCCTATGGGAAGTCCACTTTTTGATATTGAGTAGGGAACACTCATGCCAGGCAAACCTGCTAAATTTGTTGATGTAGTAAAAATATCGTTGAGATACATCTGAAGTGGGTCTGAAATTCTTTCCCCAATTTTAAAGGCCGGAGAAGCTGCCACAGGACTCAAAATCACATCACAATTTTCAAAAGCCATGGCGTAGTCCTGTTGTATGAGTCGACGAACTCGACAGGCTTTTTCATAGTAAGCCTCGATATATCCACTCGATAAACAAAAGGTTCCCATCATTATTCTGCGCTTCACTTCAGCGCCAAAACCTTCTCCACGGGTTCGTGCATAGAACTCATCCAATGAAACAGAAGACTCATCCATTTTTGCACGATGACCAAATCTGACTCCATCATAACGGCTCAAGTTTGAAGAAGCTTCGCTACTGGCAATTAAATAATAAACTGAAATGGCATGATCCAAAAGTGGCAAGCTGATTTCACTAATTTCAGCACCAGATTTTTTATAGTCTTCAATGGCTCCCTGAAGGGCTTTTTCCACATCAGTATCCAGCCCACCCTTAAGAGCTTCTGTCAAAACCCCAACACGCAATCGAGTTTTGCTATTTAAATTTTTAAAAAAATCAGGGACTACTTTTTGTGAACTTGTGGCATCTTTAGGATCATGGCCACAAATAGTTTCTAAAACAACAGCTGCATCAGCTACAGATTGAGTCATAGGACCGGCTTGATCAAGGCTTGAGGCAAAAGCAATAATCCCGTAGCGACTGACTCTTCCATAGGTGGGTTTGACTCCAACGACACCACAAAAACTCGCCGGTTGTCGAATGGATCCGCCTGTGTCTGTACCGATGGTGGCCGCTGCCATTTTGGCTGCCATGGCGGCTGCAGAGCCCCCAGATGATCCACCAGGAACAAATTTGAGATCCCAAGGATTTTTTGTAGCACCAAAAAAGGAAGTTTCATTGGAAGAGCCCATGGCAAACTCATCTTGATTCAATTTGCCAAGGATGATGGCCCCTTGATTTTTAAGCCGTGCCACCACAGTTGAATCATAGGGAGGTATAAAATTTTCTAACATTTTTGATGCGGCTGTTGTCCTCAGGTTTTTAGTGCACAACATATCCTTTATACCAAACGGAATTCCACCTAGCTTCAAAGATCGTTTTTTATCCTCTGACAATTGGTCATAAACTTGAGCTTGTTGGAGGGCTGAATCATCAAAGGTGATATAAGCATTAATTTTTGGATTCAGCTCTTGGGCTCTTTTTAAATAACTTTGAGTGGCTTCAACTGAGCTTATTTTTTTTTCTAGCAACATCGACCGCAGCTCAACTAGGCTTAGTTTTTCAATGGACATAATCAACCTACGGCCTGTGGAACCTTAAATAAAAGTCCCTGGCTTGCAGGTGCATTATTTAAGAGCTCTTCTGTTGAAATTTCTTTTTTAACCGCATCTTCTCTGAAAAAGGTTTCAATTTCTGTTGGTGTTAACAAGGGCTCTATGCCTTCAGTTGAAACGCTGGCCATTTTTTCAAAATGATTTAAAATTTGTGCTAATTTTCGAGCTGAGTCTTCCTGCTCTTTTTCACTCAAATGTAATTTTGCAAGACTCGCAACCTGTTTAACCCTATCTATATCCATATTTATGACTCCGAAAGCTTAAGCTTAGCAGTAAGGTCAAGCGGGCGTCTTTCTCTGACTGACTCTTGACCCTACGCAGAACGAAAAGTAGCTTCATTTTACTCATGAAACGTTACGAAGAATTAAAAAAGCTTATCGACTATCACAACGATCTTTATCACCAAAAGGATCGTCCTGAAATTTCTGATTATGAGTATGATCAGCTTTTTAAAGAGCTTCTGGAAATCGAGAATAAACACCCCGAATTGGTCACTCTTGATTCGCCCTCCCAGAGAGTTGGCGGAGCATTGCTAGCGCACTTTACAAAAACTCCCCATCGAATGCCGATGCTGTCACTCACTAACAGTTACAACTCACAGGATTTATTTGATTTTGATCAGAGAATTCAAAGTTTTTTAAAATCCTTGGGGCCTTTTGAGTATTATTGTGAGCCCAAATTTGATGGGCTTGCCCTTGAGTTGATTTATGAAAAAGGTCTTCTTGTTCGGGCGATCACCCGCGGAGACGGAACCGTTGGCGAAGATGTCACCAACAATATTCGCACAATTAAATCTATCCCATTAAGATTGAAAACTCACACACCTCCACAGCTACTTGAGGTCCGTGGAGAGGTTCTGATGTTTAAAGAAGATTTTAAAAACCTAAATGAATCTCAGCAAGAATCGGGTGAACAAGCCTTTGCCAATCCACGAAATGCCGCAGCTGGTACGGTTAGACAGCTAGACTCTAAAATTGCAGCCTCAAGACCCCTTAAGTTTTTTGCCTACGGGCTTGGGGCTGTTGATGGCTTTTCGGAGACAACCCATTCAGCTGTTGAAAAAAGCCTAGCAAGCCTTGGTCTTCCTGTGGCCCTTGAACTGTCAAGGCTCTGCCCTGACATCAAGGCCGTAACAGACTACTATCTAGAAATAGAAAAAAAGCGCCCTCATTTGCCTTTTGATATTGATGGCATTGTGGTCAAAATTAATTCCCTCAGGCTACAAGACGAATTAGGACTGGTGTCTCGAAGTCCTCGATGGGCAACTGCGGCTAAATTCAAGCCGGAACAAGCCAAAACAGTCATACAAGATATCGTTGTACAAGTGGGACGAACAGGGGCTTTAACTCCAGTTGCCATCATGACTCCCGTCAAAGTTGGTGGCGTCACTGTCACCAATGCCACACTTCATAACCAAGATGAAATTGACCGTAAAGATGTGCGAATTGGTGACACCGTTGTCATTCAGCGCGCAGGCGATGTGATTCCCGAAGTGGTTGAGGTCGACATTTCAAAGCGACCAAAATCTTCAAAACCTTTTAAAATACCCAACAGCTGTCCCACCTGCCACGAACCTGTCTCCAAAATTGAAACTGAGGTGGTGAGCCGTTGTACAAATCCACTTTGTCCCTCCATTTTTAAAGAGTCTTTAAAACACTTTGTATCACGACGCGCACTGAATATGGAAAAAGTAGGCGATCGACTTATTGAAACTCTTGTCGACAAGGGATTAGTTAAAAACTTTTCTGATCTCTATAGACTTAAAAGGGAAGACCTTCTCAATCTAGAGCGCCAAGGAGAAAAATCTGTCGAAAATATTTTAAATAGTATTGAGGTAAGCAAGAAATCCACTTTGGCTCGTCTTATCTATGGCTTTGGTTTACGCTTTGTCGGAGAGCAAACCGCCAAGCTTTTGGCAGAACATTTTGTTACTCTCGAGGGTTTTTTGTCTGCAGATAAGGACACTCTTATGCGAGTTCCCGAGATTGGCCCCAAGGTGGCTGATTCTGTTCTGCTTTGGCTGAATAATCCTGACATGACTAAACAGGCCCGGGAGCTCGTGAAGCTTGGAATTAGCTTTGAAGAAAAAAAGAGAAGTCTAGAGGGTCCTTTATCTGGAAAAAGCTTTTTAGTCACAGGGACTCTTCCTGTGAAGCGAGAAGAGGCTCAAGCCTTGATAGAAAAAAACGGAGGAAAGTTGCTTTCCGCCGTTTCTAGTAAATTAAATTATTTAGTCGTAGGAGATGATCCAGGATCAAAAGTTCAAAAGGCCGAATCTCTCGGAGTAACTATGATAAGCTGGGATGATCTTTTAAAAATGCTTTAAATGTGATCGATCACAATGTCGCGATCCATGACAGTTTTTCTTCCGTCTTGTTTCGCTTGCTCGATACCCTTTAAGCAGAGTCTTTCAACAGCTTTGCTCAAGATTTCGATGGTTGCAGCAGATGTGTTCATTCCGCCTTTTTCTTTGATGATCTTTTTTACTTTACTGGTTACAACTAATACTTCAGTCATAAATCCTCCGTGAAATGATTTTCATTAAAAAAGTGTCGCGACTCTGGTCCTGTTTGACAACTTTATGAAGCCTCGTTATCGCGCTGCGCCTTCAGATTTCTTTCAAATTTTAAAAGTTCTGCTCTTCTGCTGCCCTCAAAAGGTGAAATCCAAACGAAGTTTCTTTGTTCCATGGGTTTTTTATATTCAACATCAGCAAAAGCAGGAGACCAAGTCCCTGAGTTCAAATGTTCAACAGCGCCAATGATTTCATGACGTGGCTGATGAGTATGCCCATAAACGACGCGCTTTGTTTTAGTTATGATGGCTGTCATCGCCAAAATTCGATCATCTGGCTCTTTATATGATGAAACAAGTGATGTAATCGAACGAGAGTAAAACAAGAAAAAGGGTAAAAGTAACATCATGGGAATAAATGACCAGAATAAGGAAATTCCAAATAGCGCTTTCAGAAATGTGAAAATGTAAAAAATGATAACTGAGCCAATCAAAATGAAAAAGGCACGATCAAGCCAAAGCTCTCGAGCAATCAAAAAAGGGTTAGAAGCCGCTGGAGCTACGATGAGTTCTTTCATCTCACGCACCATATGTGGTTCTGCGTTCGCTTTTTCAGCCATTTGTTCAACACGCTTTTCAATGGTGAATGCATTTCTTAAGGGAGGCGTGATTCGGCCTTTCAGGGTATCCCAAAGAGTCAGAAGAGCCCCCCCAAACCATGTAAAAACCAAAAGTGGCTGAGCTCTGGCCATAAAGCGTAAAAAGATGGAAATATAATCCTTCAAAGTCATGATGTAGCCACCGTCAGTATGAGGATTAAAAAATCCCAAACCATTCATGATGTAACGACAAGCTAGATTTCCAAAGGGAAGCTTAAGCGATATGTGATTATAGCCTTTGATAAAAGGATTTACGGGATCTTCACAAAGACAGTAGGGATCATACTGATTCCCATGCTCAACTAAAGTGTCTCCGTTGCTGATGTAAAACCAATCGACAAACAACACTCTTTCTCTTTCATAGGCGGTCAAATTGAGAGTTTTGAGGATTTCCTCTTGAACTTCAGAGTAGTGAAGCTCGAGATCATGATTGCCAATGACAAATACGACACGATTTCCATCACGAATAAACTTTGCAAGACCCTGGACAAAGACTTGATGATCCGAAAGTATTTTACTGATTTTATAGCGAGATTTTTCAGATTTTGGCTCTAAACCTCTTTTTTTTTCAAGCCAACTGACCCGAAAATTGGGCTGCTGTGGAACAGTAACAACACTATCAAAATCAAAAATATCCCCATTGAGAATCAGCTCTACTTTTGCTCGTTCTGCTTTTTCCTCAATGAGCTTAAAAAACTCACAGAGCTCTTCATCGTAAAAGAACTCTCGGGTTTTATACTTTTTCCATAGTGGGTACTTGGGGTGAACGGGCTCTTCTTCCGTCAAATGAAGGTCACTAATAATTGCTGTAAAGTCAGCTTTACGAAATATCTCAGCCATTGTTTTTAAGTGTAGAAGAGCCTAGTATCAAAATCCAAGATGAAAATTGAATTCCCTGTGCTCATTATTGGTTTAGGTAAAAGTGGCAACTCTGCGTTGCGGCTTCTTAAGGGCCTCTACCCCAACAGTGAAATCAAAACCTACGATGCAAAAGATCCTTCTGCTGATTTTTCTCAAACATCGGCAGCTTTGAGTTATAACCCCAAAACTCTTGTTGTTTCTCCAGGCGTCCCGCTTAGCTCTTCCTGGATTCAGAATTTAGTCAGTTCTGGAGCTCAACTTGAAAGCGAACTCAGTCTGGCTTTTAACTTTTTAAAGCAGGAATCTGTCATTGCCATAACGGGTTCCATGGGAAAAAGCACAACCACCTCTCTTTTGGGGGCTGCTGTTCATGCACTTTCGTCTGCGAATTTTGTGGGCGGCAATTTAGGTTTTCCCCTAGCGGACTATGTCTACTCGGTTCTATTTCAAAATCAGCCTCGAGCCGACTGGGTGGTTTTAGAACTTTCGAGTTATCAATTAGAAAATTTTAAAAACCTTATTTCCAGCGCGAGTTTGTTGACAGCACTTTCTCATAATCATTTAGAAAGATACCCAAATTTAGACACTTACTATCAAACCAAGTGGAACTTGAAAGACAAAACCAAGGGACCCTTCTTTTTGAATTATGACAATCCAGAAATAGTGCGGTGGTGTTCTGCCAAACTGGATTCAAAAACAAAAAAAATTAATTCCCTCGACTTTCAGGATCACCCCATGAAAATGGTGGGACTTCACAACAGAGAAAACTTAAGTTTGGCACTGGCAGTAGCACAATATTTTTCATGGCCGCCGGCGGCCCTATCTGCCATTGAAAACTATCCTGGTTTAAGCCATCGACTTGAGTTTGTGAATGACTCGAGGGGAGTTCGAAAAATTAATGACAGCAAGGCAACTACAATTGAAAGTGTTTTAGCGGCAGTTAACTCATGCCTCCCAGATGTCAAAGCTGGAGGCCGACTTCATTTGCTTGTGGGCGGGCGGGACAAAAATCTTCCCTGGACATCTTTAAATCAGCTAAAAAACCATCAAAACCTGCAATGCTACTTTTTTGGCGAGTGTGGAGATCTGGCCAAATCCCAATCTGAACTCTCAGGTTTAAGCTTTACTCAACTTAAGCTGGCCGCTGAAGCCGCTTTGGCTGCCTCTCAATCTGGTGATGTGATTCTGCTTAGTCCCGGTGGGTCTAGCATGGATGAGTTTACAAATTTCGAAGCCCGTGGAGATTTTTTTAAAAGTTTGTGTTGTGATTAATTGCCGTGATTAATGCGCTGTCACGATCTACGTACCTGTCACTGCAGGATGCTAACAATTCCGGGAGTGGTGGGCATGTAGGTCACATCCAACTGCTTTGAACTGGATTTTTGAACTGCGAATTCCACAACGTAGTCTTCTGGATCCAATATTAAATATCCGCCGCCAGCAGATCCAAATCCACCCTCCACAACCTGCGCGCTGGAATCAAAATAAATGATCTGAGCTGTTTTGGAACCCACTGCAAATACACGGTAGGGCTCTTGGGGACCAAAGCCTAAAATAATTTTTCCGCTGATTCCCCTCGAGAGCTTCGCTTGCGATAAAATTCCCTCAATCCAATCCTTGTGTACTTGTGGAAGTTGAAGATCTTTTTCTCCCGCTTTAACCAGGTGCTGTGTGGTTAAATAGTTTCGATCCAATGGATGAACGATCGCATAGGAATGATCCGCTGTTTGCGGAGCAAGAATTTCAGCAATTCCCTCTTCAAGTACGATATCTTCATGATAATTTTGCAAAGTGACTACACTTGCCAGTGTTGTTTTACTTCTCAAATCGTACGTTGAAATTTGAATTTCATTTTTTATGTTGGTTGATTCAATATCTGCCAATGAAAGTGTTCCCGTTCGAACAGAAGCATTTTGAAAACCTAAGAATTTATTACCCACGTCGGCCCTTACAGAATATTCACCCTCGGGTAGATTCATAAAAGTGAAGAGACCGTGGGAGGCTGTCACCTTCATATTAGGATCAGGAATATAAAGTTCGTTTAAATATAGTGGTTTCACTCCTGAAGCGCCGTCCAATGAAACATCCACACCGGCCAATGTTTTACCATTTGACATGACTCTTCCCCAAAGAGTTCCTCGGGAATTCATGTCTCCGTCGGTGTAGCCCAAATCACGAGCTATGTCTGTCATCGCTTTTGATGCATTTTGAGCCAACAGTGGAACTCCTCGGCGAACAGCCGCTCGATTGCTGACAATTCGGCTGGGCACATAGTTAGGTGCTGAAACCTGAGTTACAACAAATGAACTTGCTGATTCATTGTTATCCACAGAGTTGTTCACTTGGGCTTTTTCAATAACTCGAGGTTGATCGCTGTTGTATCCATAGTAGTCGTAAATTTTGCCGTACAACTTTTGTGCTGGCTCTATACTTTCAATGGATGCCATTTCCACAGGCTGTGCAGGTCTGAGTTTTTCAACTTTTTTTGCATTTTCAGCCAATTCAAATACATCCTGGTATCGAACAATGGCTAGCAAGGGGCCTTGGGGCTTCATGGCTTGAGAAATTTGAGATTTAGTTAAATCCACGCAGCCACTGCCCATGATTTCTGAAAAGCCTGTTTTGAGTTTTGCGCAGATTTGGCCATCCATCTTGGTCATTTGAATTTTGTAAGTGCCTGAAGATATATCGACTTCACCTTGCTCAATAATTCGACCATTTTGAATTTGATAAATTTCAATTCGATTTTCATCGGTCAGAGCTAATCCCTGTTTTAACTGTAAAGGACCTTGTAATGTGACAAGCCTCTGATCTTGAATCTCTTTTAAGTTGGCAGAGTAATCCACAAGAACGGGTTTGTAATGAGGAACTCGGCGAGGCCCCAACTGATTAAGGCTGGCCCATTTGGCTTTGTTAAAGTCTTCAGCTTCTTTTTTCTCAAGGGATAGTAGGTCTTTTTCTGCCGAAACAACTGGTGATTGGTCATCAATTTTAAACTGAATTCCTTGAGAGATATTAATAAAAGGCCTCGGCGTCACCTTTGAGGGCCACGCCGTAACAACAAAGAGTCCTGCAAAATAAATCGCGATCAGCTCTTTCAAAAACTTCCTTTAGAAAAGTTACCTAAATCATATGGTATTTAGAAGGCACGAAAGTCGTCAATGACGTTGCGTCCTTTAAGACTTTGGTGAAGGACTTCTTGGATTTTGTCGGCTGTTTTTTGAGCCATTTCATTATCTTCACCAATAATTTCATACTGCTGTGGGGCCACCTGGGCCTCAAAAAAGACTTCTATCTTGATTTTATAGGGCCTGCGATCTCCCAAGATGGAAAGCTGAGTAAAATACCGACTTTTGGCGGTGGCCAATTCTGAATCAACTCGATTTCTTTTGTCATGGTATTGGGAGCGAAGCACTTGCCCATTGTAGTTGGCAGCTCTGGGTTCTCCGAAAACAGAGACAAAAGCCTTGCGGATGTCTGTCATGGCTGCCGGGGATTCGTTAA
The DNA here is from genome assembly GCA_046336825.1 of Bdellovibrionales bacterium. GTDB lineage: Bacteria > Bdellovibrionota > Bdellovibrionia > Bdellovibrionales > Bdellovibrionaceae. The sequence continues at coordinate 11,515 of JBKDFX010000077.1, forward strand.
TAAAAATCCCCGTTTGGCAACCTGAGACAAAAACAGCAAGAAAAACTGCTAAAAGACCCTTCATTAAACTTTCCCTGACTTTTTCCAATCATCCATAAACATTTGCAAGCCCTTATCAGTGAGTGGATGATGGGTCATTTGTTGCATAACTTTGTAGGGAACAGTCACAATATCTGCCCCAATGAGTGCGGCCTTTTCAATATGGAGCGGGCTTCTTACGCTGGCCACCAAAACTTCTGTGGCAAAATCATACTGTCGATAGATATGCACAATTTCTTCCACCATGGCGATACCATCAACACCGATGTCATCAAGTCTACCAATAAAGGGTGAAACCATTGTCCCACCAGCTTTTGCAACTAGAAGTGCCTGCATCGGATTAAAAACTAAAGTGACATTTGTTTTAATTCCTTCAGCCGTGAGTTTTTTTACTGCCACAAGGCCATCTTCTGTCATGGGTATCTTCACCACCACATTGTTCGCAATTTTCGCGAGCTCTTTGCCCTCTTTAAACATTTCTTCTGCTTGCGTTGAAAGAACCTCTGCTGAAACGGGCCCTTTTATTTCTTTACAAATTTCAGCTATGACTTCCCGAAAAGACTTTCCGCTTTTAGCGACAAGAGAGGGATTGGTTGTAACTCCATCAACCCAGCCTTTAGAATTGGCTTGTCGAATTTCATTGATGTCCGCTGTGTCTATAAAAAATTTCATGCGAGCCCCTTTATTGTGAGGTTAATCAACTCTGAGCCTTGAGTCAAAAGTTCGACCTGATCTGTGGACTGAAATTGGGACACCAGTCCTTGCAATGTTTCCATGCTTACTCGGTGTTCCCAGTAGGGCTCTACTTCTGCTGCCATTTTTAATAAAAATGGGTCTTGCAGCAGAGCCGGATGTGGCAATGTGATTTCAGGGTCCACGCGTAATTGGCCTTTAAATAAAAGTATTGTCGCGTTAAATTGCTTCATCTCTCTTTGAAGTGCTCTGAAATCAAGGGCTTCATCAGAGCTTTCAATCTTAACTACGGCTTCGATCTGAAGCCGTTGATGAGCCGCGCTAAATCTTTTGTAAATGAGAGACGCCTTGGAAAGATGAAAAAATTTGCGCAAATTAAAAGCCGCTCTTTTGAGACCATTTAATCCCTCCATGGAAGGAACATAAATATGGACCAGGCCACTTAAACTCATTTTTTAAAAAGATCTTTCATTTCAAAATATCCAGATTTGTATTTTGCTATTTTTTCAGCCGCCCAAAGAGCCCCTTTGGCAAAAACACGTCTGTTCAGAGCCGTGTGTTCAATAGAAATGATTTCCTCTTCTGAAAAGGCTTGGATTCGATGAATACCATAAACGCCACCGCCACGAATAGCCAGTGGACTTGGGATTTTTTTTCTACCCATGACTTCTTGAAGTTTATCCTGCAACAAAATAGCCGTACCGCTAGGACGATCTTTTTTGCGCTTGTGATGGGTTTCATCAATTTGAAAATCAAAATCATCTAAGCCATCAAATGCCTCTAGCATTCGCGTGACAACCGCAACTCCGATGCTCATATTGGGCGCCCAAAAAACAGGTGATTTTTTTGAGACCAATAAAAGTTTTGCTTTGATTTCTTTATCAATACCCGTGGTGCCGCTCACAAGTGGTGCTGGATACTTTTGAAGGTGTCCCAGAATCTCATTCAAAACTTTGGGTGCAGAAAAATCGATCCAAATATCCACTTTAGGTTTTTGTGTGTTTTTTAAAAAAGTACTCAAGTTTTCTGAGTTGATCAGCTGGCTTATGGAAAAGCCCATCTCTTCAGCGGCTTTTTGAACTTCTATTCCCATTCTTCCTGAAGAGCCGATGATTCCCAATTTTAAATTTTTATGGGACTTCATTTTAAAAGTCCTTGCTTTGTCATTTCTAAACGAAGCTTTTCTTCTGTGGACTTTTGAGCCTCAATCAAAGGTAAGCGCATACCAGCGGACTCAATAAGGCCCATCATTTGAAGTGCTTTTTTAACTGGTATTGGATTGGCTTCAACGTACAAGGAGTCAATGAGGTCTTTGTTGGTTTCAATTAAAGTTTTTGCCTGATCAAATTTATTTTGCATAACCAGATTCGTTATTTTTAAAAAAACGTCTGGAATTATATGGGAAGCGACAGAAATAATTCCATGGCCTCCACGATTCAAATAATCGGCGTAAGTAACGTCATCACCAGACAAAAGGCGAAAACCTTTTCGAGTTTTTTTACAAATCTCAGCGGCCAAAGTCATATCGCCAGTGGCATCTTTGATGCCAACAATTCCTGGCACATGGGACAATTCAATTGTTGTTTCCAGTGAAAGGCTGCACGCCGTTCGACCGGGAACATTGTATAACAGGATCGGCGCCTCTGCTTCTTCGGCTACTTTTTTAAAGTGCTGAAAAAGACCTCTTTGGGGTGGTTTGTTATAGTAGGGGACAACAACAAGAGCTGCATCAGCCTTCCAAAGGTTGGCCATTTTTGTTTTCTCAATTGTTGTTTGTGTCGAGTTTGATCCAGTCCCTAAAATCATAAACTTGTCTGGACCCACAATTCCTTTAACAAATTGCCAAAGGTCTTTGAGTTCTTCTTTTTCTAAAGTTGGACTCTCGCCAGTGGTCCCATTGATCACAAAACCGCGCACTCCACGATCAATTTGAAATTTGACAAGTTTCTCGAGTGATTTGAAATCAATTTTACCTGAAGTATTGAAGGGGGTGATAAGGGCCGTAATGACTCCGCCAATTTCATTTTTCATGTTTAACCACCCGATTTTTGAATTTTTTCGAAAGGGCCCGTCATCTGCCATACTTCGGCGACTTCTTTAACAGTTAAAATTCCGCCTGGCATTTTGATTTCAAAAACAGATTGCTGAGGCCACTTGTTTTTCAAATAAAGGGCTGCCGCCATGGCCCCTGTACCACAGGCCTGGGTGAAGTCCTCAACTCCGCGCTCATAAGTAACAGCTTGTAGAGGTCGTCCAGCCGTAGGCACTCCAATCCAAGTTATATTAGCTCCGCGCTCTGTAAAATCTGGTGCATTTCTAAGTTTCTGAGAAATTTGCTTCCAAAGGTCATAGCGATAATTTCTTTGAGATGTCACAAAATGTGGAACCCCTGTATCACACCAAAAACCAAGGAAGTTTTGTGAGTCAACAGACACTGTTAATTTATCACTTAAGATTTTTGGATCAGGCATTTGCACCCAGTGTTTTTCGCCCTCACTCCATGTTTTTATTTTTCCCGCCTGTGTATGATGAGTAAATTCATGGACACCCACACTTTGTCTTAAAAAAGCTTGAGCGCATCTGGCCGCATTTCCACAAAATTCCGCTGAAGAACCATCTCGATTAAAAAAATGCCATTTAAAATTTTGTTCTTCTAATTTTCTAAGAAATAGAACTCCCTCAACGGCGCGCTGAGTGCATATTTGTATTATTTCTTCCCGGGTGGGCGCTTCAGACTCATCAACAATTGTCTTGATAGCAAAAAGATTACCCGCACCAGAGCAAAGAAAAAAGGGATCTACAGCTTGCGGTGGAACTAAAGCTTCAAGTGGAACTACGGCCTCAGGTAGGGCTACGGCTTCAGCTGTTGCGTGGATTCTGTTTTCTTCAACGGGGGAAGAGGCTTGCCCTTCACTCCGCAACTGCAAACGCTCCAAAATACGAGAAAATATATTAATAGTTTTTGCCATATCATAACGGGTTTCCCCATCTCACTATTGATAGTGAGCATAGAGGCAGTCTAGTTTTATCGCAAGTTATTCACAAT
>JBKDFX010000078.1:0-12097 GCA_046336825.1 Bdellovibrionales bacterium
GAATGTTTAGCGGCGGGACGAGGGATTAGCTTACCTGCGCAAGCTACTGGTGGATCTAAACTCGCCATTCGTGTTTGTTCAGCTCACGGAGTGGTACGTAAACAGTTCGGTGTCAGCATTGGACAGTTTGAAGGTATCGAAGAACCCATGGCCCGTATTGCGGCCAGCACCTACAGCTTAGAAGCCATGCGTAGGTATACACTTGGAGCTTTAGATAAGGGAATTAAGCCTTCCACTATCACGGCCATGCAAAAATATTACTCCACTGAAATGGGTCGTAAAGTGATCAACGATGCCATGGATATTATGGGGGGAGCGGGGATTTCTCTCGGACAAAGAAATTTACTGGGTGAAATTTACGTGGCCACTCCCATTGGAATCACTGTCGAAGGGGCTAATATTTTAACAAGAACTCTAATCATTTTTGGTCAGGGCGCCATGCGGAGTCACCCCTTTGCTTTTATGGAAGTAAAAGCTGTGGAGTCCAATGATGTGAAACTTCTGGACCATGCTTTTTGGGGACACATCGGACATATTGTCACTAATATCTGCCGTTCAGTTTTACTTTCGCTGACTCGAGGGTATTTAGCGAGCACTCCTGAATGTCATCCTGAAATGCGTCGCTATTTCCGTCGCTTAAAGTGGACTTCTGCTACTTTTGCCATACTAGCGGATGTGGCCATGGGCACTTTGGGTGGTAAGCTTAAAGAAAAACAAAAAATCACCGGTCGATTTGCAGATATTTTAGCGATGATGTACATGGCGACCAGTGTTCTTCGACGTTTTGAAGCGGATGGGCGTCCCAAAGAAGATCTTCCCCTTGTGCATTACAACCTCAAATACATGATGGCAGAAATCCAAAAAGCCTTTGACGGAATTTTCGATAATCTAAAAATTCCCGGTCTTCGTTGGTTTGTTAAAGGTTGGATCGGAGCTTGGTCACGTATTAATTCCATCGGATCTCAAGCTTCAGATGGTTGGTCTCATGAGATTTCTAAGCGCGTTCTTTACAACGAAGAAGTTCGAAACAGACTCACGGATGGAATTTTCTTTCCTCAGAAAGAGGGCGAGCAGCTCTTGCGATTGGAAAAGGCTCGTAAAGTTGTTTTAGAAGCGGATGCGGTGGAAGTTAAAATGCGTAAAGCTGTGAAGTCTGGTGCCATTCCAAAAGCCAAGGGTCCTGCGCTTTATGACTCGGCCAAAGCCAAGGGTGTCATTACCCCAGCTGAGTTTGATCTAATGAAGCAAGTGGACGCCGTTCGTTTGGACGCAGTCACTGTGGACGATTTCTCGGAATCTGAGTATCAAAACAAAATTCCCTAGTTCTACTTAATGAACCCACTCAAAATGAGATCCACTATTTCTAGTGGGTCTCATTAGATTTTAATTTATGAAAATACTCACTTGATTGGACCGAGTCTCGATCGATTATCACAAGCAGTAGAAAAATATTAAGAAGTTTAAAGTTCAGCCCAACAACAAAATACTTTATAGTTAAGTCGGATTCTAAACATCACTCAATTTTAATTCAGTTAAATTTCAATTTTGAAAAAATCTTTCTATGTCTTTCATAAATGGAGAAATCTTAATTCGAGCCGAATTACCGAGAATAACAATTTCAATCTCAAGACCAAATGGAGTACGCGCTGTCTTGGGCATTCCCCACTCTCGGTCGTGTATATCTGAAGAGTATGTATTTATACGAACTTCACCTTTAGCAAGCAATTCTAGAAGAACGCTTTTGGGTATCTTGGTGATGTAAGTTGGGAGAGGTTCCCTCTCGGAGTTATATCGATTCATAAAAATGTAACGATTTAAAGCAAAATGAATACCACCGTGGGGGAATTTCGTAAGTATTTTGTCAGTATGACCGTTAACCCAAGCTTCCGCCTCGGCTGGATGCATAGTCCTCGAAAGGGTTAGAAATTGACTACTAATAGTTTCTAAAATTAATTTGGATTGATCCCCAATCAGTATTTCATTAGAGAAGCCTCGATAAACCACTCTAAAATCACGTTCTATTTTGCCCTTTTCTTGGTGAATTCGATAAGAATCTGAAATAAAGGCAACCAACCCGTTAGATCTTATTTTGAATTGACGTATTGTATTCCCATTTTGATCTGGCAAATTCGTTGCTACTTCAAAAGTGAATTCCCAAAAATGATCATGTGGAAGAATTCGAGGGCGCTTTGTTTTTTTATTCCAGGCTAACTTGACGTGCTCGGCATTCTGGCCCCCAAGAAATTCTGAATTTGAATTGTAGAGGTTCTGCGCAAGGTCTTTAATGCCGACAATAGTCTCAGGTTCAAGCATATCAGAAAAAGTTAGTTTTTTTTGAACTGCTAGCTTAAATCCATCAATGGCCTTAAGAGTGGCTGCACAGGATTGTTGGGCAAATGCAAAATGATTCGACGGTAAGACAATCATCCAAAGGAATCCGGCTAATATATAAGTACTAAATTTGAATGCAAAAATTTGCTTCATAGATATTAATCAAATGCGAAAACAAGGCCAATTTGCAGTTCATTTCTGCCAATTTGAATTACATAAAACCCACACCTCACTGACTATGAGGACATAATCTGATCTGAACTTTTTAGCGCAACTGGGATTTGTAACCCTGAGAGCCTTTCAGCTCATTCAAGTGGAGCAGTTCTATCTCAATTTATCCAAAAGACCTTCATCGGTGAAGGTCTCAAAATCCAGACTAGTATCAAAGTCATCAACAAATACATCTTTCATCAGTTCCTTGTGATTTTCTAAAAGCTCGATGGGATTTTGCAGGGATCTAGAACTCATAGATACAAAATACTGAGCGCGGCTGCTTTTGAGATTGGCACTGACTGTTTTTAAGTTAATGCCTCCAATTTGAATTTGTGGCGATGACTTTTTAAGGTCAGCATTCAAGGCTGACTCAAGCAAACAGGAATTAATTAATGATTTTTCGAGTTTTTCTTTGATTTCAGTTTTAGCAGTGACCATTGAGCAAGCCGTGTTGTTGAGGTCTGCGTTTCTATCGGTGATTTGAAGAGTTGCTTCATATCTGAAGCGATTTTCATAATTCTTCAAATTTGAGGACTTGAGCTCATCAGGCAATTGCCCTTGGGAAAGTTTTTTAATTGTTTGAACGGCCAATGTCCATTCTGCATCTTTGTCACTCAGACGATTGATCAAGTAGGCGTTCAGACCTACCTCACCACAAAGAAGATGTCCTGAACAGTTTTCTTTTTTTAGAGTTTCACGAACTTGAGATATCAGATCATCATTGATTTCTAAGTCTTTTGATTTTGCAAAAGAAATGAACTCATTCCAGATTTTGATTTGTTTTTCTATTCGAGCTTGAACAAGGTCTTTAAATTGTTCAGTGATAGCAAAATTAGCTAAGTAAAGTCCCTTTACTTTGCCAGGAAATTGTTCAGCTAATCTCAGGGCGATAAGGCCTGCACTGCTGTAGGACCAAACTTTCCAAGCTTGATCTTTGAGAATCTTTTCGCGAATTTTTTCGATTTCGCTGGCTATGGACTTAGCTGAGAAAACATTTTGAATTTGATTGCTCGAATTAATTTTTCCAAAAGCTTCTGAACAGTTTTCGCCACGAATATCCACGAAGATGGGATCGAATTGATATCTTTTAGCGAGAGCCAGAAAACTTTCGGCTAGAGATTTATCCATCTCGCTGCGTGAATTGCTCAGCATCAAAACAGGGTTTTTAAGCAGACTATTTTTAGGAGCAAAAGCCAGATAAATAAGTTTTGCACTGGTATAGTTAGAGGCTCCGGAGACAATTTGTTTTTTTTCCCAACCTGCACTTGTCATTTTTGTTACATAATCTTTGCATTCGGTAGAATTCTCGTTGTTCAGAGCTCGTGAATTTTCATCAGCTGCGGAGGGAGGAGCTGTTGTTGTGCCAGTTCCCTGATTGGCCCCAGATGAACCTGCTGGTGGCTGCTGTTGTTGTGATTGTTCACCTGGTTTTAAGGTTTGTGAACCGCTTTGAGGTGAACCTGTGGGTGATCCAGTGGCTTTGGCCCGATTGGTCTTAATGGGGTTGGATTTATTGTTGGATTTGCATCCCACAAGAGCTAATGAGCTAACCAAAGACAAAACAAGTAACGGACGCATTGAATTCACCATAGATCCTCCAAAGTTTTTCACTTCGCTAGAATGTATTTGCAAACTCAAATCCAAATGGAAGTGTGCCAAATTGAAATTTATTTTCTCTATTCTCAAAATCAGAGGGTCTGCAGAAATGATTTCAATATGAGACGTCAAGTTTAAGTTCCCATGTGACGAAAATAAGGCATGCGGTTTTTGCGAGGACTCTCTATTTTAGGAATGTTGACCAGCCTGGCCTTGATGGTGTTTCAGGATTCTGGACTTGCAGAAAAAATGTCCCCGTCATCAAATAAAAATCCATCGGGTGAGAATACAACCAATCCAAAAATTGGTATGGTAGAAACCTTAAAGACACTGCAAAAATTAAAAAAAATGCGACAGGAAATGGAAAACGGTTTGCATACAGATTGTTTTGATTGTCCGCAAAAACAATTGAACAAGATGGAAATTTCCAAAACAGCTGTTGCTCAAAGAAACCCCTCACAGGAGCTAGAAACACCTCCGCCTTTAACCAATAATAATTCATCACCTAGTTCTGAAGGTCACAGCCTTGAAATGCCAAGCTTGAAGGTGACTTACCAACCCCCAGGTTTGGGTTCTCAGACAGTTGAATTGACGGGTCAAAAAAGCTTTAGGCAGATGGAGCTCACAAAAAACTCAGTGATACTATTTGAAATTCCAAAAGATCTGACTCGATGTCTTTATAAAAACACCAAAGGCGTGATGATGGAATGTTCTAAATCCAGTGATCTCTCATCACTTCGTATGGTGGAAACTCATGATATTGGACTTCATCAATTTCAGTTTATTCATAACAAGAAAGTTTTTGAATATCGCTTGCAAGTTTTAGGGATTCGCTAATTTTAACGATTCATCTGCAGAGTGGACTCAGAAGTGGCCGTTTCGCGAACCACCACCACTTTGATTTGTCCCGGATAGCTGCATTCATTTTCGATTCGATCCGCAATCTTTCGGGAAATTTCGAGGGATTGCATGTCGTTAATTTTTCTCGAATTCACGAGCACTCGGCACTCGCGCCCACCGTTAAGTACAAAACAATCCGTCACACCTTCAAAGCTTCTGGCAATGTCTTGAATTTCTGTGACTTTTTGCGTGTAACTTTCCATGGTGGATCTGCGAGCTCCTGGACGGGCGCCTGAAATCGCATCCGCTGCAATCACGATAAATGCTTCCGGAGAATTGGGAGTGACATCGTAGTGGTGAGCGCGAACATTGTGAACGATGTGAGCCTTTTCGTTTCGTTTTTCGATAAAATCAGCACCGATCATGGCATGGCCGCCGTCGAGGGCGTGATCCATGGATTTACCGATGTCATGTAAAAGACCAGATCTACGAGAGTCTTTGACGTGAGCGTGAATCTCAGACGCTAAAAGACCTGCCAACCAACCCACTTCGCCGCAATGGAAGTATTGATTCTGAGTGAAAGAGTAGCGGTACCTGAGACTTCCCATCATCTGTTTAATTTCAGGGTGCAGATCGGGTTGGCGCAACTCACGAGCAAGAGCATCACCATCAATCTGAATTTGTTTAAAAAGTTCATTTTTGGTTTGTTCAGCCACCCGAGGAATGCTGTGAGCATTAAGATCTCGACGATTTTTTATCAGTTTTTCCAAAACACGCCGAGTGAGTTCGCGTCTGACGGGATCGAAACCCGCCACTCCCACATTTTCTTGTCCACTTTCAACAATGATATCGCAGCCGCAGGCATTTTGTATGGCTTGAGCAATTTCTGGTTTATTGAGGGCATCAAAAAAACTTTGATCGGGAATGGCAACAGCGCCAATTCCCCTTTCGGAGCAGTAGGGTCTGATAAATCGATCCAAAGCTGTATCGAGAACATTTTTAGCGATGGATTCTGAATTGTCTTTGAGCTCATCATCCACGTGCTCCAGATATTTTTCACAACGCTTCCGAGTTTCTTCTTCAAGTCTTTGGACAAGGCTAAGTAAGGTCTCTTGTGGGTCCAATTTGAAATGAGTTTGGATCTTTTCTAAAATGGCATTTTGGGCGTTTTTAATTTCCAGCTTTCTGGCTTCCCAAGTTTTTTGTTTTTGCTCCAAGGTCTTTTCCAGATCCTTGAGCTTGGTTTCAAAATCTTTGAGCTCTTGTCTTTTGACGCTGTGTCGATCGTCTAATTTTTTCTTTTTCTCATCCACTTGATTTTGAAGATCTTCTGTCTTTTCTTCGAGCTTCAAAAGTTCATTTTCGGATTTAGTCCAAAGCTCGAGCTCAATTTCGGTCTTTTTTTCTTGCTGCTCCAGACGGAGCATTTCTAAGTCATTTTGAGTTTCGCTGTGAATTTCTTGTGCGTCTTCTTGGGCTTTTTCAATGATAAACTTGCGAAAGCTCCGAAAAATAAAAATCCCTAAAACACCCCCGATAAGGGCGCTCATCGAAATACCAACTGCTAGATTCAACCAAGGTAAGTTCATGACCTCATCCTATGCGGGCTGAAGTCTAGGAACAACTAAATGCTTTGAGTCAAATTGCGAGGAAACTGGACCAAAGCCCGAAGTCACTGAGTCATGGGTTCCTGATGCTGTGCAGGCAGAAGTAGAGTGATCGCAACTTCAATGGAGGAGTCCATGAAAACCAAAGAAGACAATTTACCTTCAAGCCATTTGCCTCGACCCAATCGTCGTCGCAAACGACGATTGGCGGGTTGGTAGTCTCTCGAGATCACTTTCTTTCTCTTCTTAGCGCCCTCGGTAGCGCGGGGGCCTAGGAGAGATGGGGCGAATGGGTCGAATTTCAGGGTGGCTCTCAGGACATTTTTTCCATTCCACACTGAGGGTTTGTTGAAGGCTGATATCGCTCGAATCCAACATGATGGAAGCCAAATCCACTTTGACGGGGCTGCGTGGATTCAGTCGAACACCCAATTGAGATCCAATGGTGATCATAGTTTCATTTTTTAAACAGCGGGACCAGGTGAGTCTTTCCGGTCTGACAGTCATTCGTTTAAAATAATCTTGATTCAGAGGTCCCACAAGTTGGGCTTCCTGTAGAGAAACAATGGGAGCTCCTTCCTGTTGAATAATAAAGCGATGAAAAGCGCTGGCACCGGCTTGAGGAAGGAGTGCAAAGCCCCGGTAATCCACGGCTTTGAACGCCATTTGCCACCCCTGGGGCAGTTGAACTTTCAACTTGATCTGGCACTCTTTGATCTTTTGTATCAAATGGGGTTCCGAAGTCTGAGATCCTACTTCGGCAATGTAATTATCAAACAAAAGTGAAAGGTCTTGGCCCTCAGGAGAAAACGAAGCGCTGACATGTTCAAAATCGCAGCCAGAACCACTTAAAGAAGAGTCCATAATTCTTACCCCTTGGGGTTGGTTTTGTGCGCTCACCAGTGAGTGAAAAATGAGAATGTTTATAAGTATAAAAAATTGATGCATATTGCCCCCACAAATTTACTAAACCACTTTAAAAGCAAAGCCTAAGCCATAGTAATTGGTGCCAAAAGGGAACTTATTGCAGCAAATCCAAACACAATCTTGAATTGGCGTGGGTCCCAGGTCCATCTAAGATCACCTTTAATTTTTCAGGAGGCTCAGTGAAATCTATATTCGCCCTTGTATTGCTGTCGGGATCTTTTTCTTGGTCACAAAAGTTAGTCAAAGTGGACGGATCAAGTACCGTTTTCCCACTCACTGAAGCTGTTGCCGAAGAATTTCAAATCGCCAATAAGGGACTTCGAGTCACAGTGGGTATTTCTGGAACGGGAGGTGGCTTCAAGAAGTTTTGCCGCGGGGAAACAGATGTTCAGAATGCCTCTCGTCCCATCCAATCGTCAGAAATGAAGGCGTGTGCAGATAAGGGAATTCGTTTTGTCGAGCTGCCCGTGGCCTTTGATGCCATTGCCATTGTGGTTCATCCTTCAAACTCCTTTGCAAAAGATATTTCAGTGGAAGAATTGAAAAAAATCTGGGAACCCTCGGCTCAAGGTAAAATAAAAAAATGGAGTGATGTCAGAAAGGGTTGGCCCGATATGCCCATGGTTCTTTTCGGAGCGGGTTCTGATTCAGGGACTTTTGATTATTTCACAGAGGCCATTGTTGGCAAAGCCAAGTCCTCTCGAGGGGATTACACAGCCAGCGAGGATGACAACACCCTTGTGATGGGCGTGTCCCGGGAAAAGGGAGCTTTGGGTTATATGCCCATTCACTATTTCGAAGAAAATCACAACAAACTCAAAGCTTTAAATGTGATTTATAAAGGAAAAACTCAAGTCCCCAGTACAGCCACTGTGATTCAAGGTGAATACGCACCGCTCGCTCGGCCCTTGTTAATATACGTCAGCGAAAAGGGACTCGAAAGAGAAGAAGTTAAAAAATTCACTGAATTCTATATTCAAAACAGCCAATCTTTGGCGGAAGAAATTAAAGCCATTCCACTTCCAGCCAAGGCCTACACAGGTGTTTTAGGGCACTTACAAAAACGCATTTGGGGCACTGCTTTTGAGGGTCACTCCCAAGTCGGAATGAAAGTGGAAGACATCCTTAAAAAATCGAAGAACTAATTTTTAATTTCAAAGTCTTTAATTGAATTGAATATTGAAAAAAGGGAATCAGCTTTGAATAAAGGGTATCAACTTTGAAACGCCGTCCACTAAGATCCCACTGGGTTGAAAGAGTCTTTGAGTTTTGGTTTGCCATTTGCGCCTATCTTTCAGTGGCGGTGACATTTGGTATTGTTTTAACTTTGATTGTTGAGTCTTGGCCCTTTTTTAAACAGGTGAGTTTGGCTGAGTTTCTCTTTGAGCGAGAGTGGACCCCGCTTTTTTCTGATGCCAAGTTTGGAATCCAACCTTTGTTGTTGGGAACTTTTTTAACCACTCTAGTGGCTTGCTCCATTGCTGTGCCCTTGGGAATTCTCATTGCCTGCACCATGAGTGAATTTTTATCCCCTCAAGTTCGCATGTGGGTGAAACCCATCATTGAACTTTTAGCAGGTATCCCCTCGGTAATATTCGGTTATTTTGCACTTTTGGTTGTGACACCTCTGTTGCAAAAAGTTTTTCCTCAGTTGCCAGGTTTCAGTTTATTGTCGGCTGGTCTGACCATGAGTTTTATGATTTTACCCCTGATTGTGTCTCTTTCAGAGGATGCTCTGCAGTCTGTGCCCCATCATTTACGAGAGGCTTCTCGGGCTTTAGGAGCCACAAGTTGGGAAACCACTTGGAAAGTTGTTTTGCCCACGGCTTCCAGTGGAGTTATCGCCGGTTGTATTTTAGGGGTTTCTCGGGCCATCGGAGAAACCATGGTGGTGGCTCTGGCTGCGGGTCAGCAGCCGAATTGGACTCTTAATGTGACGGAGCCAGCTGCCACCATGACGGCTTATATGGTGCAAGTGGCTCTGGGGGATTTGCCCCATGGGTCTCTGGGTTATCAAACTGTTTTCGTTGTGGGTTTAACTTTGCTAGTTATCACTCTCGTTTTCAACTTCATCGCTTTACAAGTTCGACAGAAAATGACCAGGATCAAACTATGAATTCAATAGCTTGGCGAAAAAACCTCAATCAATTAATGAAAATACTTGGGTTGCTGGGGCTTTTTTTATCGCTGATGGTTTTGTTAGTCCTTTTAGGCGACTTGGCTTTACGGGGAGCCAGTCGAATCGATTGGAATTTTCTGACACAATTTCCTTCAAGGCGTGCAAGCTCCGCAGGAATGCTGTCGGCCTGGGTGGGCACACTTTGGGTTATGGTCATCACGGCTGTCATGACCATCGTAGTAGGGGTGAGTGCTGCAATTTATTTAGAAGAGTACGCCAAGCCCTCCAGATGGACTCGTTTGATTGAGCTGAATATTCTCAATCTTTCTGCGATGCCCTCTATTCTTTATGGACTTTTAGCATTGGGTATTTTTGTTCATCAATTGAAACTGGGACCCAGTCTTTTAACTGCAGGTTTAACTTTGAGTCTTTTGGTCCTTCCCATCGTGATTGTTTCTTCAAGGGAAGCTTTTAGATCCCTTCCTAACAATCTTAAAGAAGCCAGTTACGCACTTGGGGCCACTCAATTTCAGACTTTGCTCAGTTATCAACTTCCCAGTGCTTTAAGCGGAATATTAACGGGTGTTATTTTAGCTCTTTCACGTGCCATCGGTGAAACAGCACCCTTGATCACCATTGGAGCTTTGACTTACATTGCTTTTTTACCGCAGGGTTTGATGGACCCTTTCACAGTGATTCCCATTCAGCTTTTCAATTGGTTGTCTCGGCCTCAACCTGAATTTCACACCAATGCAGCCGCTGCGGGAGTGGTTCTTCTAACTCTCACTTTACTTCTGAACCTGATTGCCATTATCATCCGCCTTCGCGTACGAAGGACGATCAAATGGTAGAAATTTTCAAATTGAAAATTCAAGAGCTCAATTTTTTTTATAAAACCCAACAGGTTTTAAAAAATATCCATTTGGACATAGCTGAAAAAAAAGTCACAGCTTTGATGGGACCTTCGGGTTGTGGTAAAACGACTCTTTTGAGATGCGTGAATTTGATGCATGAACTGGTGGATGACGCCTCAGCCAGGGGAAAAATTTTACTTTACCCTGACGGAATCAATCTCTTGTCCGAAGACGTGGACCCTCTATGGGTTCGAAAAAAAGTGGGCATGGTTTTTCAAAAGCCCAATCCATTTCCAAAAACACTTTTTGATAATGTGGCTTATGGACTTCGTCTTCGGGGCATGAAAAACGGCACTGAGCTTGAGGGCCGAGTGGAAAAAGCGCTCTTACAAGCGGGGCTCTGGAATGAAGTGAATGATCGTTTGCAAAAATCAGCATTGGCCTTATCAGGAGGACAACAGCAACGACTTTGCATAGCGCGTGCATTGGCAGTGGAGCCTGAAATTTTACTATTAGACGAACCCACCAGCGCATTGGACCCCATATCCACAGCCCACATCGAAGAACAACTCAGTGAAATTAAAAAATCAGTGACCATTATGATGGTGACCCACAATCTTCACCAGGCCGCTCGATGTGCTGATGACACTGTTTTTATGCTAGCTGGAGAAGTGATCGAAAAAGGAAGAAGCCAAAAACTTTTCACCAATCCTCAAGATAAACGCACTGAAAACTACATCACCGGTCGTTTTGGTTAAATTGAGAAGCGGATCGCAGGTCTTAATTTGAGAAACCTGGATTGAAGTCCAGGTCTTAGGTGGAGTGCTCTTATTTATCTCAAAAACTGCCGATAAATAAGTATGTCCCAGCCCATTGCTAAGACAATGCTTATTGTTAAATCTGATGCCAATGCCCTGAAAGGTGTTGAGCAGTTTTTGAAAAATCGCGAATGGAATTTGATTTCCACCCATGACATGAAAAAAGCCATTGTCAGTCTTGTTCAACTGAAGCCTTCTTTTGTTTTGATCAGCGTTGATCACCCCAGTAAAAAAATGGCCAAGTTTCCTAAGATTGTGATGTCTGCATTTCCCACTTGCGTGATGATGTTTGCTGAAAAATCCACGACGGCCTCTTTTAAAATGCTGATGGATTCTGGAATTGAATATCGAATTAATCCACCCTTAACCGGTCCTGCCATTGAGCGAGCTGTGAATAAATATCTGCGTGATTTGGAAAATGCGGATAAACAAAAAGGTCAGGTGGCTGGAGAGTCAAAAGATCAAAGCAAATATGATTTTAATGTGCAAGTGAAGTCGGGTAGAGAAAAAGAATCGGGATTTGTCAGTGTTTCTGCTCATTCCAACGGCGGAGAAGGTTCTGAAAGCTCCATGGCTCAAAGTTTGTTATCGCAACTGACGGGCGATGATTCTGACGGTGACAGTGATTCCAGTGAAATCTATCGACCCGAGCAAGGGAGCTCCCATCAGAATTCGGGGATCATGCACGCACCTGGTGCCCGCCTACGTTCTGTCGGTGTTGACCCAGAAGACTCCTCCGGATCTGGGCATGTGATTCCTTTGAATCAGCCGGGTCCTTCCACGGATCCAGAG
>JBKDFX010000079.1:0-17726 GCA_046336825.1 Bdellovibrionales bacterium
GGGTTTGCGAGACTGTTTGGCTTTTAATAAACCTTCACGGGCTTCAGTGTTACTTGGGTCACGCAGTAAAACATGTTCCCACTGCTCGAGAGCTTCAGAAACTCGACTGTTCAAAAATAAAAGCTGTGCGAGCTTCAAACGGGCGGCCGTGTGCTCGCCGTCGATAAAAAGAACCTCTTTAAGTTCACGAATGGCTTTTTGTGATTCACCTATGCGGCTATAACATTCAGCAATTTTAACTCCTAACTCTCGTCTGCGTTGAGGTGTGAGTTTTTGTGCTTTATTAAGATTATCGAGGGCTTCTGTCCAATTTTTAGTTTGAGCATAAAGGTCGGACAATTCTTCATGCTTTTTAGAAATGCTGTCGTCTAAAAAACCAAGGGTGGGTTTTTTCTTTTGGTCTAGGATTTCTCTGGCTTCAACAAAAACCTTTTTGCCTTCATCGTAGCGACCTAAATCATTCAAAATAATAGACAGTCCCACGCTGGCATCTGTGTAGCCAGGGTCAATTTCTAGAGCTTTTTTAAAAGTTTTTATGGCTTTATTGAACTGACCTCTGTCGTAGTAAAGGGTGGCCAGCATTTGGTAAATTTCAGGGTTACGTAAGTTTTGTAGGAGGAGCTGTTCCAATAGAGGTTCTGCAAATTTATATTTGCCTTCGATGAAGTATTGTCGGGCCTCTTTTAATAGTTCATTGCTCATTGTACTCATTGGCGAGCCTCTTGGAGAGCTTGTTTGCCTGTGGAGCTCAAGTTATTGAGCCTTTCCAGCTGATCAGCATAGTTTCGGGCTTTTGCTTTATCGCCGGATCTCACGGCGCTCAAAACTAAGTGAGAGAGAATTTTTTCATCTAAGCCGATGCCTAAGTATTCTTTAGCGGCTGATTCGTACCGTCCGACAGCTGATGAATAGAATTTCTTTTTAAAATAAAAATCGGCAATATAAATTTCTTTTTCAGCCATTTTTTTCACAATTTCAAGGCGCTTGGATTCGGATTCGGCGACAAATTCACTGCTTGGATATTTCTTAATAACTTGGTTAAAGGCGAGTAGGGCTTCTGGTGCAAGTGACAAATCACGATCAATGGTTTCAGGTAATTGAAGATAAAGACTCATGGCTTGACGAAAATAAACATAGGCCACTTTAGGATGTTTGGGGTGAAGTTCTGCAAAAGTTTGGTAGGCCACTTGTGATTCGGGATAGGATTCTTGTTTGTAGTAGACATCGGCAACAGCCAATTCAGCCTCAAGAGCTTGTGGACTGTAGGGAAATCGGGAACGAACTTCTTGGTATCTTCGGATGGCCTCTTCGAATCGATCATCAGCTTCAAACTCTTGCGCACGTTTAAATAAATCTTCAGCTGTCTGAGATTTTTTTTCAGGAGCCGAACAGGCAACAAAAAGAAGTGAAAGGAATGTGAGAGAAATGACTCGGAGCGACTTCATGCAGTCATTTAAACAATTCACAAATCAGGAAGTCAACTAAAGTTCGAGTACAGAATTTTTTTCGACCCAGCCCGAGAAAGAGCCTGGGTATTGTATTTGAACCCAACCGTCTTGTCGATGTAGCAGCCTAACTTCAAGACCGCCATTGAGTTGTAAAATTGTTGGACTGTTAACGTCAGGAGCAGTTCTAAGAGTGATGGTTTCCTGCTGAACAACTCCACGAGGTTGTTGAGAGTCCCAGGTGAAGAAAAGAGCCCAAAAACTAGAGACAATAAAGAGAACTGTGCTGATCCAAGTTGAATTGCTGACGGGCTCGGGATCTTGTCCAGCTAAAAAAGCCTGACGTTTAAGATTGTAATGGCGAATCCAAAATGCACCGGTGAGACTTAAAAAAATTAAAACGAAAAATAAAAGTAAATTGAGATTAAAATTTGTGACTAAAAAGTTTCGAGCCTGCTCATAGAGCTCGATCTGATGAGGGATCACTTTAACCTGAATTTGTTGACTCAAAAATTCGAGGCCTAGACGGGCAGGCTGAAAATCGGGATCAATTTTTTGAGCCTTGATCATATGGGCTAAAGCCTCGTATTTTTGGCCCAACTCAAAATGGGCCAAGGCCTTGTTAACTAGCAGTGTCACGTTGTTGGGCTCTATATTTAAGGCCTTCTCAAAGCTATTGAGAGCTGAGTTGAAATCCTTGGCCTCAAAACTTTTGACGCCCTCTTGAAATAGAGATTGTGCAGACATGTCATCAGACTACTGTCCGCGTCTCACCTTGTCTTGGTGTTATGCGGAGAGTAAACTAGAAAGAAATCAAATACATGTGGAGTTTGCTATGTCTTCTCTAGTTGGCCAGCAATTGGCTCAATCCGAAAAAGTAAGTAACCTTGTTCGAGATCTAGTTAACGAGGTTCAAAAAATTAATTCTAAAATTACAACCATTCATGCGCCACAAGCGGAACATACAGATCATGCAAAAAAATTGTTTGATTTGGCAGCACAATTTCGCGGTCGACCCTTAGCTTATCCCTTCGTGGGAACGGGGGCAGGGCGAGGCGTGTATGTGGAAGTCGAAGATGGAAGTGTCAAACTCGATCTGATCAACGGGATTGGAATTCATATTATGGGGCATGGTCACCCCTTAGTGATGGAAGCCGCTGTTCGTGGTGCTCTTGCTGATGTGGTCATGCAGGGAAATTTAGAGCCCAATAAAGAGTACATTCAATTTTCTGAAAAGTTAGTGAAGTTGGCAGCAAAACAAAGTGCGATCAAATACGCTTGGTTTGCCACCTGCGGTACCATGGCGAATGAAAATGCAATCAAAATTGCTCGACAAAAAAACACACCGGCCCGAATGATTTTGGCTTTTACAAACGCCTTTGCTGGCCGCTCCACTTTGATGGCTGAAGTGACAGACAATCCAGCTTATCGACAGGGTCTTCCCGAGTACAATGAAGTCTTAAGATTGCCTTGGTATGATAAAAAAGATCCTCAAAGTGGAGAAAAAACTTTGAGAATTATGAAAGAACACGTGGCTAAGCACGAAGGCAATATTTGTTGTTTTGGATTTGAGCCCATGTTGGGAGAGGGCGGGTACATGCCAGCCAATCGTGAATTCTTTTTGCCGCTACTTGAGTTCTGTAAAGAAAAGAAAATTGCGATTTGGGCGGATGAAGTTCAAACTTTCACTCGCACCGGAGAATTATTTGCCTTTGAAACATTGGACATTGGCAAATGGATTGATATCGTGACCATTGCCAAAACAGCGCAACTGGGAGCTACCCTTTACACTGAGGAATACAATCCAAAGCCAGGACTGATTGCAGGGACATTTTCAGGAGCTACAGTTTCTATGACCACCGGAATGGCCATCGTCGATGAGCTCACCAATGGTAAGTATTTTGGAAAATCAGGCCGTATTTCTCAGATTCATGAGAAATTCATAGGCGGCTTGAATCGGTTGGCTGAAACTACTTGCCAAGGCAAAATTTCAGATGCGGGTGGAATGGGACTCATGATGGCGTTCACTCCATTTGATGGAAAAAAAGAACAGGTGGATGTGTTCTTGAAAAAACTTTATCACAACGGAGTCATCGCCTTCCCCTGTGGAAAAGGACCTTTACGAGCAAGATTTTTAGTTCCTGCGATTATTCAAGATGCTGATTTGGATCTCGCACTTCAAGTGATTGAAAAAACGATTCTTGAAGGGGTCTAATGAGTTTTATCGAAAACTGCCGCACTTTAATAGGTTACGACTCCAGCCCTGGGCAATCGAATTTATCGATGCTGACTTGGCTTAAGGAGCAAGCTGAAAAAAAAGACCTTCTTGTTGAAATTCAGTCGACAGTTTTTGATCAAATTGAACAAGGTAATATTATCATTCGAACAAAGGCTCCAAGAGCTGAAGCTGATTTTCTATTGCAAACCCATCTGGACACCGTCAACCCAGGGCCCTTTCAGGCTTGGAAACGAACGGGTTACAATCCGTTTGATGCCACCATCGTAGAGGGCTCGATGTACGGGCTCGGGGTGGCCGATGCCAAGTTGGACTTTCTTTGTAAACTGAGCGCTATTTCTGAATTTGCAAATCGTCAGGATTTTAAATTGTCACCGGTACTTGTGGGAACTTTTGGTGAGCAAACCGGAATGGCAGGATCCATGCGACTCATTCGTAAAAATCTTGTCAATCCACGTTTTGCTTTGGTCGGAGAACCAACAAATTTAAAGCTGGTCAATGCCACAAAGGGCTTTGCCTGTGTCGAGATTCGTTTACCTTTTAGTGCGGATGAAATTCGCTATCGACAAGAGCACAATTTGCGAGAAAGCACTTCAACTCAGACACAAATGTTTATCGGAAAACCCACTCATTCGGGGAATCCAGATAAAGGTGAAAGTGCGATTCTCAAAATGTTAGATTATCTGGACAATATGCCGGATGGTGTCGCCATTATGGAAATTGATGGTGGTACAAACTACAATACAGTTCCCTCCCATGCCATGATTGAAATGGATGTCTCACCCTTATCTTCTTCAGTGACGGCGCAGATAAAAAAAATTCACCAAGCCTTAAAAAAACTCGAAATAGAATTTCGCTCCATCAAGGACCCCTCTTTTGATCCGCCCCATTCTACATTAAATATCGGTTTGATCAGAACATTTGAAGATCACATACTGATGATGGGAAATTGTCGACTGCCACCCAATGTGACTCAGAATACCTACATGGCGTGGATGGATCAGCTGAAATCACAATGTGAAGAAATTGGGGTGACGTTTCGAGTGATTGATTACAAAAAACCGTTTCGCACTCCTCCCGAGTCTGTTTTTTTAAGAGGTGGTTTAAGTCTTCTTCGAGAAATGCAGTTGTCAGATCAAGCGATCAGTCAGCCCACAACAAATGAATCCAGCTTATTTGCTCGGCTAGGTGCTGATTGTTTGTGCTTTGGTCCAGGCCAACGCGAAGGAAATATTCACACACCAGAAGAAAGTGTAAAAATTGATGACCTCCACCGGGCGACTCAATTTTATGCGAGTATGATTGAAAGGTTTTCTATATGAGTTTTATAGTTCGACCAGTTTCTTTTGATGATCTCACTCAACTGATTGATCTTGCTAAGCAGTTTAATCTTTTAAATTTACCTGGTGATAAAAGAGTATTGACTGAAAAAATTGAACGTAGTGTGCAGTCTTTTGCAGGTGATCTTCCTAAACATAAATCTGAATACCTTTTTGTACTTGAAGATGTTGAACAAAGTTTAGTTGTGGGAAGTTCCCTTATTTTAGCAAAACACGGAACCGAAGAAGTTCCCCACAGTTTTTTTAGAATATTAAAAAAAGATCATTTTTCTGAAGCTTTAGGGATTGGATTTATTCACCAAGTTTTAAGGTTTCAAATGGATACCGATGGGCCCAGTGAAATCGGCGGTCTGTTAGTCGATAAAATTTATCGTCGGAGACCGGAGCGTCTTGGCAAACAAATCAGTTTGAGTCGATTTCTCTACGTGGCCATGAATCCACAGCGATTTGAGAAAAGAATATTATGTGAGCTCACGCCACCTTTAACTGATGAAAATAGGAGCGAGTTTTGGGAGGCTCTTGGGCGCAGGTTCACAGGCCTAAATTACAATGAAGCTGATTTGCTAAGCCAGACGAATAAAGAGTTCATTGAAAGTCTGTTTCCACAGGAAGATATTTATTTGTGTTTGTTGGATTCCAAAGCTCGAGTTGTATTGGGTCGAGTGGGCGAAGCGACAAAACCGGCACAGCATTTACTCGAAAGTATTGGATTTGAATATATCGAAGAAGTGGATCCGTTTGATGGAGGACCTCATTACGGCTGTGACACGGATAAAATTAAACCCATTGCTTTGGGGCAAATGTTAAAAATCAGCAATAAAGAGGAAGGACTATTCAATCACAGAATGTTAGTGGCCTCAGCCGGTGAAGAGTTTAAAGTTACTCTGGCCTCTTGCGACATTAAGGGTGATGAAATCACCATGCCAAATAAACAAAAAGATTTGCTAGGTCTCGGAGCTGGTGACAAAGTTTTTGTAGCCCCATTTGAGTACGACAAAAAAACGAGGTGAGTGTGAGAACAACAAATTTTAAAGTTCGTGGCGATTATATTCGCGGTCACTTTCGCCATGTAGAAAGACCCACAATTGAGATTAAAGATTTAAGTCCTGGTGACTTGAATGATGTGGTGGGAATTTTCCCTGTTGTTCATGAACACATTGAAGAGGCTTGTGCAGCTGCCAAGGAAGCTTATTCTTCTTGGGCTCATCTTGAAATTGAAGACCGAATTAAATATCTACATCGGCTAAAAGAACTTTTCATGACTCATGAATCAGAAATGGCTGAATTGATAGCACGAGACACAGGTAAAGCACTTTGGGATGCGGTGAGTGAAGCAAAAAATCTGGCTAATAAAATTGATATTACAATTCAGCATTCTCTGAAACTTGTTCTTGAGGAAAGGATTACGAATGCACTTCCTTCGGTGGACGGTGTGGTTCGTTACAAACCCCGAGGAGTCATGGCTGTTTTGGGACCCTTTAACTTTCCAGCTCACTTACCCAATGGTCATATTATTCCAGCGCTTCTGGTGGGTAATACAATCGTTTTTAAACCTTCCGAGCAAACTCCGGCTGTTGGCCAATTTTATGCCGAGCTGATTGAAAAAGCGCAATTTCCGCCGGGAGTTTTTAACTTAGTTCAGGGTGATGCTGAAAGTGGAAGGCGACTTGTCGCCAATGAAAATGTAGATGGAATTCTTTTCACAGGGAGCTATGAAGTAGGTTTAAAAATTAAACAGGAAACCTTAACTCACTATTGGAAGATTTTAGCTTTAGAAATGGGCGGAAAAAATGCCACCGTTGTTTGGGATGATGCTGATTTTCCTAAAGCCTTGTATGAGACTCTTGTAGGTGCCTATATGAGCTCTGGGCAGCGATGTAGCTGCACCAGCCGAATCATTTTGCACGAAAGTATTGCTGACAGATTTATTGAACAATTTTATCAAGCCGCAAAAAAGCTGAGCATCGGTCATTGGTCAGAAAACCATTTTATGGGACCTTTGATAAACTCAGGAGCTGTTGAAAAGTACATTCGTTTTCAGGAAATAGCCAACCGTGAAAATTGTGAAAGTTTGATGAGGGGTAAATCTTTAGATTTGAAACACAAAGGATATTACGTAACACCCAGTATTCATCTGGTTAAAAAATTTGATCCCAAATCTGTTTATCAAAAGTCAGAAATTTTTGGACCTAATGTCGCCGTCTACACTGTTAAAAACTTTGAAGAAGCTCTTGAGATTGTGAATTCCACTGGTTACGGACTTGTCATGTCTCTTTTTTCTAAAAATCAAACCCTGTATAAAAAAGCACTTTTAGAAGCTCGTGTAGGACTTCTCAATTTTAATCGAACCACCAACGGCGCCAGTTCTAAACTGCCTTTTGGCGGCATGGGTAAGTCTGGAAATGACCGTCCCTCGGCCCATTTTGCTATTCAGTATTGCTCTGTCCCTGTGGCTTCACTTGAAGATCCTACTGCTTTTGATGGCACAAAAGCTTTTCCAGGCATGAATTTGGATTGGTCAAAATGGTGAGTCGTAAGTGGGGAGTTGGAATTACCATTTTCGTAGTCTTTGCAATCGCATTTGTGGGTTCAATTTATTTAGTTTCTAACCAGTTTCTATTTCAAGGGGCAGAATCTAAACCACGTGAAGTTATTTTTGAATTACGTTCTGGACGCCCTTTTAACCAAGTGGCCCATGAACTTAAGGCTCTAGGTGTTATAAAAAACTCAGAGGCTTTTATTCTCTACGCCAGATGGACTCGATCCATTCCCAAGGTAAAAGCAGGTGAGTATAAATTTGTGACCACCATGACACCTATCGAAGTGATGCGTGTCCTTAAATCAGGAGTTTCCATCAGGCACTCATTTACAGTGCCAGAGGGCTTCAGTTCTTTTGAAATCGCAGAACTTATGGAGCAAAAAGGGTTTGGAAAAAAAGAAGAGATCATCAAACTGATTTTCAATCCTCAATTTGTAGCGCGTGTTTTGGGGTGGCCAGCTTCAAGTTTAGAGGGTTATTTGTATCCAAACTCTTATCAATTTACTCGCTACACTAAAGTTGAAAAAATCCTGGAATTTATGGTTCAGGAATTTAAGAAGAATTTCAAACAATTGAGCCCTCCTTTTCCTTACAATTGGAACGAGCATCAAGTTGTCACCCTGGCTTCAATTATCGAAAAAGAAACGGGTGCTCCACAGGAACGGCCGCTCATTTCATCTGTTTTTCATAATCGTTTAAATAAAAAAATGCGGCTTCAGACGGATCCCACAATTATTTATGCAAAAGCCCTAATCAGCGGAAAAATTATCATTGATATTAAAAAAGCCGATCTTAATTGGGATCATCCCTATAACACTTATAGGAGAGCGGGTCTTCCCCCTGGACCCATTGCAAACCCAGGCTTGGAATCACTTAAAGCAGCTGTTGATCCTGCTGAATCGGACTACCTTTTTTTCGTTAGTCAAAATGATGGAACCCATGTTTTCTCAGAAAATTATCGAGATCATAATCAAGCAGTTCAAGACTTTCAGAAAAATCGAAAAGCTCGTCAGGGTAAATCTTGGCGAGATTTAAACAAGCAAAACAATTAGCGTCTTCTTTGTTGCTGAGACCAAATTATAATTTGTGGAATTGGAGTTTCAGTTAATCGAGTGGCGAAATTCCACGTGCCCAGATTAGGTATTTCTGCGCCTCCTTTATGAAGAGCCACCACGCGACCTGTATTTTCAAGAACCACCGCTGCACCGCTGCTGCCCGGTTGGGTATCACACTCATGATAAATAAATCGAGCATCACGGGGTGGGGGATCTAATTTTTTTGTTCGACAGTAGCGAGACCACTGCAAGGGTCTTCCCTTGGGATGAGAAAACAGTGTGGCTCTTTCTTGATCTAAACTGAGGGGCCGAGGATCAATATTGACCCAACTCGGTGGCGGGGGACTCACTTCGACCAGGGCATAATCGATTCCTGGCCTATTTTGCATGGCAATGATTCTTAAGCACTGAGAAACAAGAGTGGATTGGGTTGAACCTCGGTAGCCCCAGCGAATCTGAACTTTTTCACAAGCAGAATTCTGAGTTATATTTTGGCTGGCATCAAAACAATGTCCTGCTGTTGCGACGAGGCCTCGTCCTAAATGGGTTCCAGTGCATCCCATCGAAAATCGACCGACAGAATCAGCTAAGCGCCACCACTTTTCGGGTATATTAGATAAGTTCTCATTGACGGTTAAAAAGTCGTCCTGCCCGACAATATTGCGACCCGAGGGGCCCGTTTGTGCGAACCCAACAAGATAAGAAAAGAATAAAACAAATAGTCCAAACATACCCACTCCCTACCAATAAAAAGGCTGAGAGTTGAATAAAAAAAGTGTCATTGATCCTGTAAAAAGTTCATGGACCAGTTGTGGTAATCCTGAATTTATATCACTTATTGCCACCTAAGTACCTGTAAGAACTTGGTTTTATAATTTTTTTAAAAAGGGGCACTCTGATTGCTCCGTCACCAGCTGTTGTGGAGGCTGAACGTATGTGGATATCTCAAAAAACGGCCCTGGCTTTATTGCTATGGTTTGTCCCTCAGTTTTTAATCGCATCCGATTTAGTAAACTGTAAAATATCAGTCAGTGGAAAAATCGGCAGTCAAAATGCCTACGATGTTCAAAAGAGACTGATTGTTGAAAATGCAAAAGTGACAGAAATGGGGGATCGAACTGCAAAGGTAGAAACGTCCTTTGGTTCAAAAACCCCGATACTTCACAGTTTTGAAAAAGAAGGCCTTCTTTACCAAGAAATCGCCCCCTGGTTTCCTGACCTTAAACCACTCACTAAAGCTAGAATGGATCGAGTGTTGTCTGGTTTTGAAGGTAAACCTGGTGAAAAAGAGGCTCTCAGCAACTGGCTCAAAAAAACGGAACTCAACCAAATGGCGCCCGTTCATCTTAGAGCTCATTGGAAAAATATGGGACCCGAGATGAGGTGGAAAGCACTTCTTGAGACTCCTGGTTTTTTTACTTGGTTAACCATGGAATCGAGAGCTGACTTGTTTACGACAGGAGCGATCAATTTTGATTTCTTGCTCGCTGGAAAAAATATTCCTGACTACGTAACAGTGGGAGATGATGGTGGTTCTTACGAAGTTCGATTGAACCGCGCCATACCTAACCGTGCTCAATTTTTGGAGATCCGAAAAAATACAGAAGAATTTTTAGATGGTCGCGTGGGCCATCAACATCTGTTTCACGCCTGGCCTGAAAATGCTCATTTGCGTAAACAAGTGGCTCCTTATTATATCGAATTCTTAGATGCTTCGACTTGGTATTTATTTTGGCGTCAAATGAATCGAAATCCTGAAAACGTAAAATCCACTTTAACTCATCCCTATTTAGGTGTTTATACAACCAACACACTTTCTCGGTTGCAAAAATCTGTTGAAGAGGGGAACGCACAAAAATTCAAAGACAAATACAGAATGATAGGTGCCCGCAGTTTTCCTTCCCTAGAAAAATCAGAAGATGGCACGCCCCGGTTTAACACAGATTGGGAGATTCGCTCTGGAAACAAGACTATTGAGCGTGAAGTGATTGAAACCATGATCGAAGCACGTCTAATTTCTGGTGACTATTCAGGATTAAAGCCTTTTGGTGATTATGATTTTTCAACCCAAAAACCTTTGGAAGTTTTAGTTCAAGGACTTGTGAGCAAAGATGAAGTGACTTTGTTAAAAAGGTTTGAGCAAAAATTCACAGAATTGAATTTTTCAGATCACGTTTTATCGAAAAATCATTTCCGATCTCGAATTGTTTCTCCCTTATTTGCTTGGGAAAATCGTTTGGACCTCACTTACAAGAAAGCGGCTCTTGATAATGCTCGTCAACAATATGCAAAAAGCTTAGTGGAAGTGGCTCGGAAATATTTGCGAGCTCTCGAGGTCAAAGGTGCCAATCGAAATGATTATATTACAGCTCGCGAATCTGCCATTGAGAAATTAGAAATCGCGATTTATGAATTCACTCGAAAAACCAGATTGGATCAAGATTTTCAAATGTATGTTTCGGCTCAACCTAAGGCGTTGCCAGATATTAATGTGCCTGTTGTCGGAATTATAGATGTGAATCAGGTGGCTTTAGGTATTGAGTACAGTATGCGCTTTCAGCCTGCGCTGATTCCTCAGAATAAAGCGCAAGCCGCCCAGTTGGTGGATCAATTCGCACAAAGATTGGGTCAAGTGTTTGGTTCACATAAAACTCTTGAAGTACAAGGTGATTCTCACGGCCATGGAGTTTCCGTTAAGAAAAAGGTAGTGGATGCCAATGGTGAAACCTGGAGAGTGGAATGGGATGGAATTCAAAGGGCCTATGACGAATCAGGAATTATTGCGAATTCTTGGGGCGGTCACACAGAAATCGTGACTCCTAAGTTTCAGCCTAAAAGTTTAGCTGATGGAACCCTCCAAATTTATTCTGTTGCTAGAAGTATGGGACAGGTGTCTTCGCGTCGAGCTGGTGGAGCCCATGTGAATTTTGATATTGAAGTTTTACAAAAACTCCCAGTATCTGTGGGCACTCGAAAGTTATTGAATTTGGTGGCTTACTTTGAAAGTAACAGACAAGTGATCTTACATCTATGGATGCACCCAAGAAGAAAACACTCAGCTCACCCCATAAAACTTCAAGAAGGATTTGCTGAAAAATTAGAAAATTTTAGTGGTGATTGGGCTGATTTAGGTCGGTTTCTTTACAATGAAAGATACTTTAATACTTTTGTAGGCCGAAAACCTAAGTACGCTCCTATTAATTTAACGGCGTTGATGACTGACTTTGTTCCCAAGGAATACTTGGAAACCACCCTGGATATTAAAAATAAAAAACAAGTTTGGTTTCCTAATTTTAATAAAGTGCATGGGCGTGGAGAAGCTCGATTTTTTGATGCACCATCCGATGAACACTCGGCGGCTTTGCAAATCAAGTACTTCAGGGCCTTGTTGAACAAAGCCTGGGGACCTGAAGGGAAAATCCGACTTGTTCCCCAGTTTACGGAGGCTCAAAAAGCCAGTTGGAAATCAGATGCTGTGGCTTGGAAAAAAGCAGTTGAGGATCATCTCATTGAGCTTGGATTGGATCCTAATGAGTTTCAGGCTTTAATCTGGGAATCTTTCATGAACCACAAAAAAATTGATGAAAGACAGGTTCAATACACAGAGTTCCAAGAGTTTTTGCCATCCAGATAATCAGACAATGAAACTATTGACCAGCCCCCAGAGGACTGTCTAGGCTCAAAGCACAGTTTACTTGGGGGAGGCTTTGTGATTCAGACGTTCTTCTTTCTATTAGCAATCCTATTAAGTGCACCTACACTTGTCCTTGGCCAATCCATTCCCTTGAAGCAGGTCAGGGGAGTCAAGTTTCCCAACTCTCCCGACGAAGGCACCCGACCTATTTTTTCCAATGGCATTGCGCCAGTGCGAATTCAAGATCTGAGGGGTTTCAATCAATTACTTCCCTTTGTGACACCTTCGCCGGATCAAGAGGATGTTAATTCTTGTATGTTGATGTCACTCACCGGAATAGTTGAGTGGTGGGTTCATCGAGCGAACAATCAAACGCGATTTATTCAAAACGGGCCACTGGATATTAGTGAAAGATGGTGGATGAATCTTTCAACTAAAGATCGCTTCACTGATCAAGTGAATTACTGGTTTACGGATGCCATTTATTTATTCAATTCAGCTCCATCAGCTTCCAATCGAGAGTATCCCTTTAGAAAAGGTTGGTACGTAGAAACAGAAGACGATATTTATCCAGCTCGGCCCGGCCAACAGATGGCTAAGTACGGTGGTCGCTATAACTGGATTGATGAAACTAACACTGTTAAAGGTCCTTTTATTAAAACACCCACCTTGGGACGTAAAGTACTCTTGAGAAATCCAGAGGACAATCCCTGGGCCATCGGAGAAGCTCCGGATGATATTGTCGAAAAAATGATAGCAGCATTTCAAAAGTACCAGTCGCCCATTCAAGTTATCTATAACCACGAAGGCTATTGGCATGCCGTTTATGTCATTGGTTATGATGAAAATATGTCCTCTATGAATTGCCCTTTCACCTCTGAATCCTTGGCTTCTTACAAAAAAGAAGCTGATAAATCCATGGCAGAAGGTGATATTAAACGAGCTCGTAAATTTCAACGTTACATCAGAGAGCTGAATGAAGCCCTTCAAAGCGGTGGGGGTTGTCATCCTAAGGGCATGTTTTATGTTCGTGATTCCCAGTACTCAGATCCCAGCGAAGAAATTTATGTTTACGATCCTGCGAACCCTCAAGCCAACAAACCCTATTCTAAGCGTATCGTTTTGAGAGAATTTGATTGGATTAGAACCATGGCCAACCATGTTTCTGTGATTTATCCAACCCAGAGAAGAAATCAGTAGATTGGCTTTGTAATTGCTCTGTTAAATAGAGTGAACTACAGAGCTGTATGTATCATTTTAATACTTATTGTTTCTAGCGCCCGCGCCGCAGAGTCCCTTATTTGCCGAAGTGTGGTTTCTCGTCTCGAATTTTCATCTGTGGAAACGGCAGAATTTGCAAAACCGCTAGCCGCTGAATCAACAGTTAAGCATTTACAGTCTGTCAAAGAAAATCCTGATTTTGCTATTTTGAAGTTAGTGGGTTCACAATGGCGTTCCAAATGGTCTCCGGACGGCCAAAACATTCAAAGTGACCCAAGAAATCTTTTGATTTTACTCGGAGACACTGCTGCCGAAAAGCTGGGCTTCAAATGGATTGACAAAAAAACTTTGCAAGTTCCCAAAGGGAAATATTTTTCAGCACGACTTTTAAAATTGAATAGCTATTTAAAAAGAAGGGGAACTGAACCTCTCGACATTTCTTTTTACGATACATCTGCTCAAGATCCATTAGGTGCTCTCGATTTTTTATCAAAGGCTCTCACCAATAGACTCCCTGTGGCGGAATCTGGTCACTTTCTTATTCATGATGTGGCCGCTCACTACGGATCCATCCTTTTACCGAGAGCAATTACCCGTCAGTTAGTGATGAAGGTTCACTTGGCCCAAAAGTTCACCCGTGAAATGGAAGCCGTCTTAAATAAACTTTCTCCAGAAGTTGCTGCAAATATTCGTGAACTCAATCAAAGATGGTTACAGTTAGTGGCTCAGCGCGTGGATGGTGTCACAGGAAATTTTACCTTACGATATGTGGATCTTGTCTTGAAGGGAAATAATCAAAAACAAAAAGTTGAATTTTTAGAAGAATCCTACTTAAAAAACGTTCGAAATGAAACTCCTGAAGAGTTAATCAAACGCTGGGCGAATTTTTTATTTATGAACATCGAACACTTCAGATTTGAAACTCAAAACTTTGATCAGCAGATTGATCTTTTTTATGATTTCACTTCCGCATTTAGGAAAAGCTTACCCCAGGGCGCTCGTGAGCCCTTAGCCATGTCCGCCTCTGACTTAATTGCCTTTGTTGAAAAAAGGCGTCTTGATATATCACTTTGGGATGGAAACTGATTTATTCACCGGGAATAATGCACTCGGCTTGAGGAAATCCTTTATCTAAAATTTCTTTGATCGGTTTTATGGATTTTTCGACCAGTTTAGTTCTTTTGGATTTTTTATCCAGAGTGGACAATGCCATTGTCAGTTCTTCAGAAATTCGTAAAGACTCTTTTGGTTTAGGAGCGGGGCATGAACAATTGGCCTTAGATAAACTGGAGGACGTTAATTCTAAACTTTTAAGTGCCACATCAGCGTAAGCTCCTTGGCTACCAGCCAACTGAACAAGTGCTAAAAGTCGAGCCTTTTCATTCAATACATTGGGAATACCTAGACCAGAATCTAGGCAGCCCAAGTCACCGCAGCAAACTCGAAGTAAGTTAACGCTTTTATAAAGCTGGTAAGATTGAAAGGCTTTTTCTTCTATATTTGATTTTTTAACAGGCTCTAAAAATTCAAAATCAATTCCGAAGGGCTGATTTTTGCAATTCCAGTCCACAGGCTTTATACAGGGATCGATGTCATGTAAAATTTCTGCACAACCTAAGCTTTGGATTTTTGTCCTTTGGCGATTGGCCAATTTTTCAACTTCTTGCGCTTTTTTAAGTAGTTCAGAAAATTTTAACTTGGATTTCCCATTTGAGGCCTGCTTGAGAGGTTCAACAGCTTTGATGAGACCGCTAATTGAAGGAAATTTTGTTAAGCATTCCTTTGTATTATTGGCAAATGAGTAAGCATTTGAAATTGTGAGAGCCAGAATCACTAATATTTTCATTCAGAAGTCATCCTTTCAAAGGTCAGGATGTCGGGATTGTATTTAAAAATAAGCAATCGGGGTGTGCCATTTCGATCATACATTGGACTTACAATTTCAAATTCACCATTTCGATCCAAATCAGCTAAGGCTAAATTTGTGTATTGTCCTCTAAAATCAAAATAGCCGTCTGTGGGTTCATCAAGAGCTATTCTCTGCATTAAATTCAGCTCGTCATCCAAGCGGTAGATTTCGATAAAGAATTGATCGCGAGTTTTAATTTTTAAGATAGAGATTTTGGGGCCATTGATCAGAGGTGATCCTTCAATTTTAGCTACTATTTCTCGACTTTCAGGTAATAAACTATTTCTCACTTTTTGACGTAATTGAGGAATGCCAGCAACAATCGCAAATGCAAATGCGAGCACTGAAAGTATCAATGTCAAAGGCTTGATTGTCATAATAAAAGAATGCCATAAGATTCTCTGTATGAACAAAGAGGATTTTTATAAATTATTGCAAAGTCGTAGATCCATTAGAAAATACAAAGCTCAAGCTGTTCCTCGAGATGTGCTTGAAAGAGTTTTGCAAGCAGCACTTGAAGCTCCGTCAGGAAAAAATAGGCAAAATTGGCGTTTTTTTGTGGTTCAAGGGGCTAAGCGTGATGAATATCTCAAACTTTCACAAAAATCGTGGTTGGGAATAAAAGATGTTCTTAAAAGTCGCTTAAAACCGTCTTTGTATGATTTCACTGAAAGGTTTTTTTATACACTCGGCGATGCACCCGTTATTGTGTTTTGCTTTTCACAAAATTCTTCTGAAGAGCGCCATTACACCAGCTTGGGTTCAGTTTACATGGCAGTGGAAAATTTAAATCTGGCCTGTTTTGTTGAGGGGCTGGGTTGCTGCACGATGGGAGCTCCGCTCGAAATTCAAACAGAAGTGGAAAACTTTTTAGGAGTTGATAAACAAACGCCAGAATTTGAAGGCTACGAGCTTTTATGTGCTGTTGTGCTGGGTTATCCGGATCATGAACCCCCCAAGGCCCCACGCCAAAGCGTGGACAGAATCCGTTGGCTGGATGAGTAAAGGCTAATTTTTCAAAGTTGGATAAAGAACTTGCTCTCATCAGTGAGAAATGGTTCAACTCACAAATTCCAATGTCATTTCAAAGAGTTCACCCCCTTTTAGCCCTCAAAGACAATCCTTTTGTCCTCGCACCCATGGCGGGTATTACCGATCATGCCTTTCGGTCTTTCATGCGAGCTTTGGATGCGGGAGTGGTGGTGACTGAGCTCGTGAGCTCCCATGGCATTCAGTACAAATCGGATCGAACTCTCAGCCTGATGAGTTTTGATGAAACGCAAAGGCCCATTGGAATTCAGCTTTTTGGTGAAGAGCCAGAAATTGTGGCCCATGCGGCTCAAGTGGCTGAAGAAGCGGGTGCTGACTTTATAGATCTTAACTTCGGTTGCCCAGTGCCTAAAGTGGTAAAAAAAGGGGCTGGTTCTGCCATGCTCAAAGATCTTCCGGCCATGCAAAAAATGCTATCAGCAACGGTTAAGGCAGTGAAAATTCCTGTCACAATCAAAATTCGCACAGGTTGGGATTCCACTTTGAGAAATGCGCAAGAGGTCTGTCGACTGGCTGCAGATGAAGGAATCACCTGGGTGGCCATTCACGGAAGAACTCGTGCTCAAGGTTATTCTGGTTGGGCGGATTGGGATTACATATCCGAAGTGAAAAATAACTCACCTTTACCAGTTTTGGGTAATGGCGATATTCATACACCTGAACAGGCGGTTCAGCGTCTGAAAAGTTCAGGTTGTGATGGAGTGCTCATAGGAAGGGGGAGTCTGAAAAATCCCTTTATATTCTTTGATGCTCTCCGGTTGTGGAAGGGCCAAGAAAAATCCAAAGAAAAGCGACTTTTTACTCAGGTTTTCAAAAAGCTATTTGAGTATTTGCAGCTTCACTGCGAGCCGCATCTTGTCGGAATTCAATTGAAGAAGTTTGCAGCTTGGTACTCCACAGGTTATCCTGGCGCTTCGGCTTTTAGAAGAGAGATTTTTCAAACTCAGGATGTAGCACAAACTCTTGAAAAAACCTTGTCATTCTTCGAATCCATTTCGACGTATGATCAGGAAGATACAAGTCGAGAAGAATTTTTAATGGGCGGACACGGATAAAAAGGAAATAAAATGACAGTTGATCCAAAAATGATTCGAAACATAGCTATCATTGCACACGTTGACCATGGGAAAACGACTTTGGTGGACCATTTAATTAAACAAGCAGGAACGTTCCGAGACAATCAGCAAGTTGAAGAACGACTGATGGATTCTATGGATCTTGAAAAAGAGCGCGGGATTACTATTGCTGCGAAAAACGCCTCTTTTAATTACAAAGGGTATAAAATTAATATCGTGGA
>JBKDFX010000080.1:0-7889 GCA_046336825.1 Bdellovibrionales bacterium
ACATTCCTTACTTAGTTGATTTTTTCTTAGCTAAACTTCATGACACTCATCCCAATGCAGCTAAAAAGGTTCTGACTAAGCGGGCACTTGAAAAGCTTTATGATTACGCTTGGCCCGGTAACGTGCGTGAGCTTCAAAATGAAATTGAAAGACTCTTCGTACTAGCGGGTGAAGAGACAAAACTAATGGCTGAACACTTATCTGGAAAGATTTTAGAGTCAGCAGAAAAAACCAAAGTTCAGGGAGCCCGACTTCAGGGTAAGCTCAAAGATGCTTTGGAAGATCTCGAGCGAGATATGATCCGTGAGGGGCTGCGCCGAACGGGTTGGAACAAATCAAAGCTTGCCAAAGAACTGGGCATTAGTCGTGCTGGACTTATTATGAAGGTTGAAAAGTACGGATTAGATAAGCGAAAAATCGCGCGGTAGTTTGAAAAAACTACCTCTTTGCTGGATTTAAAAACACTGTTCAAGAATTTAACAATCATGGCCTCTCTTCAAAAATTCTTCTCAAAAAGAATGAATTGAAGATGAGGCCTTTAGATTTTAAAAAAACTCCTAACAAATAATGGCACAGATATTGGAATGTATTCCTTCAGGGGCTGGCATTCGTCAGCAAAATGAGGGGGGTAGTCGTATGCTTGAAAGGCTGAACGACATGATTCAGGAGCGATACGGTAAGGGGTTTTCGGTTCGCCGAATAGCAGCAGTGGGTTCCACTGAAGAATTAAGCACTCACTTACAAAATCAAGATTTATTAGTTCCTATCATCGTGAAAGATGTGTTTTTAGGTTACGGCATGGTCCACCAAGCTGTGGACCTCAATCATGAGCAGAGAGAGCAAATCTCTAAATTGATACGAATGATATTAGAACCTGAGCTTTACACAGAACATTTGGAACGAACTCTTCATAATCTGCAGATCGAAAAAGATGTGGCCTTAGAAAGCAAAGCCAATTCCAATGGCAAATTGATCTATGTCTACGGGCAAAATGCCCATCGAGTTCAAAAAATTGCACTCGACATCCATGAGATTTCTCAGAATATGAGCTACTTACCTTTGCTGGATGTAATTTCACAGATTAAATCTATCAATGAACTCTGTGAGCTGGATGGATCAACTCTTGTTGTGGATTTGGAAAAGAGTTTGAGTGAAGAAGCTCAGACTTTATTAATAGAATTTATCAAACAGAAAATGAGCGGGCCTTTACTCATATTTACTTCTGCACGCCCTGCCTACCAGCTAGCAGAAGCCTCAAATTTAAAAACTGAGCTGATCGATTTGATCAAAAATCAGGAGTTTTCTGTGGATCGATTACCTGTGGATAAGGTCATGCTGAAAGATGTGCTTGAGATGATGTATTTCGAAACACAGACCTAGGCTTGAAACATTAAAATTCTTCTGCCAGAATTTAAAACATGGCTGTTGTCGAACCCCATGTTGAAAGATTTGTTAGCCGTGCGCTTTCGCAGGATTCAATTAAAATCCTGCCGCTAGCGGGTGATGCTTCAAATCGAAAATACTACCGAATTGTTCATGATGAAGATTCTTGGGTTCTTATGCTCTGGGAACCCTTTGATCCAGATAACTATCCCTTCCTAAGTGTATTAAATCATCTGTCAAAAAATGGAGTGAATGTTCCTCAAGTTGTGGCTCAGTCACCGGGCGAAGGGCTAGTTTTACTTGAGGATCTTGGTGATCTGACCTTAGAGAGAAAGTTTTGGGAGACACAAAATTCTGAAAGTCAGATTTTCTTCTATAAAATGGCCATTGATGAAATTGTAAAGATCCACTACCAATCCACACAGAATAAATCGAATTGCACAGCCTTTAAAATTGAATTCAACACTGAAAAGCTTCTGTGGGAAATGAACTATGGCCTGGATAATCTGATTCTTGGTGTTTTGAATTGCAAATTGGATGAAAAAAAACATCAAGCCATTCAAAGGGTATTCACAGACATCTGTGAGACACTTCATCATCAACCCAAAGTGATTTGCCATCGAGACTATCACTCTAGAAATCTGATGATCAAATTGGATAAAATGTTTGTTATCGATTTTCAAGATGCCCGCATGGGAACCATTCAATACGATCTTGTGTCTCTATTCAAAGACTCCTATGTGGACATGGCTGACTCAATGGCACTACAGCTACGAGATTATTATCTTGAGCAGGCTCACCCCTATTTGCCAAATGACTTTTCCATTCAAAAGTTTGAACATATTTACGAAATTCAGAGCTTGCAAAGGTGTTTTAAAGCCTGCGGAAGTTTTGCCAGTTTTTTTCATCAGCGCGGCGACCGGCGATATTTGAAATATCTTGCCCCTACTCTCAAGAGAGTCATTAAAAGCCTTAATCAATTTCCACAGTACAAAATATTTTCTGACCTGCTGATTGACTCTGGCGCCCTCGAGAAGAAATTTGAAGCCCTATGAAGGCCATGGTCTTAGCCGCAGGCTTTGGTTCACGATTCAGTCCTCATAGCCTGAAAATACCTAAACCGGCATTTCCCTTTTTAAATGTGCCCATGGGCTTTCACTGTTTTCAGTTTTTAAAAAATTCAGGTGTTGAATCCTTGGTGATTAACACTCACCACTTACCTGAAAAAATCACTGAACTTTACAAATCACAGAGCCAATTTAACGTGGAGTTTTCACCCGAACCTGATCTTATTTTGGGAAGCTCTGGCGGGCTTAAAAAAGCTCAGAGTCATTTTGCAAACGAAAATACACTTCTGTTGCTCAATGCTGATGAGGTGATTTTTACCCATAGCTTACAAATTATTTCAGATCTGCTTGAACAGCACCATCGCGAAGGAAATTTAGCGACCCTACTTGTGACTGAACATCCTGAAGTGGGAACAAAGTTTGGCGGAGTATGGGTGGACTCAAAAAATCAGATAGTCGGCTTTGGAAAAACAAAGCCTGCCAACGCAGAAAAAGCTTATCATTTTATTGGTGTTCAAGCGTTACAAAGTGATGTCTTCAATTTGATTCCAGAAAACAAAGAGCAAAATATTTTTTATGACACTCTTCAGAAAGCTTTCCAGCAAGGAGAGCGTGCATCCGTTCACCCCATTGATTGCCATTGGTTTGAAACGGGTAACTTACATGATTACCTGAAAGCCACAAAAATGGCTTTACAGCTTTTAAAAGAAAATAAAACCAATATTACATCTTTAAAATCAGTTTTGAAAACACTAGCCCCCGAAAGCGATTGGCTCAAAAATTGGGGTCATGATGTTTGGGGTGATGTTAGTTCCAAAGCTACGAATTCTAAGTTTATGGGTTTCTCTGTCATCGGGAAAAATGTAAAACTTAATAACCTAGAAATCGAAAACGCCGTTTTTCATCACGGCGTTCAATTGAATGAAAAAATTATTAGAGAGGATCTGGTCTTACCTTATTGAACCTCAGGTCCAAAAAAAGTCTTCTGATTGCTTTTTAATTTATAACGACGACTCATCATCATAAAAATACTGTCTCCTGCCACACCAATGGGATCACCATTGAAGTTTTTAGTGAGTCCAGAAACCTGCGCTGGCTTTCGAGCATTTTTACCTGTACCAAGGCCTGCGGCTCCCGCCACACCGACACCAGTTTCATCATCATAGCCGGCTTCACCAATGGATATGCTGGCTCCACCGCCAACGCCATAATCAGCCGCTGTGGCTTTTACCTGTTCCACTTTTTTTAAAGCTGCATCTTCCAAGCCTTTTACTTCCGCCATCAACTTTCCAAATTCTTCGCCGCCTAGGGCTGCTGACATACTTGAAGGATCACTGGTATCTATCACTTTACCGTCTGAGGTGCGCACAATTCCAGAATTTGGATCAATTTGAATTCCGTGATTTTTCGCCAGTTGCTTAGCTTTTTGAAGAGCCGCTTCTGTTTCATTATCATTTACTACAGCAGCGTAAGGATTTGGCATAGATCCATTGCAACCATTACTACTGTAAGTACAAACATTGTTCCAAGAATCCGTTATGGGACCATTAAAGCTTCTACCGGATTTTCTTGATTGAAGTGCTAGACCAGCTAAAATTCCAGCAGCAACACATGCAGCATAGCCTGTAAAAAATGATCCACTACAAACACCGAAGTATCGTGCTGCAGCCCCTGCCAATCCACCTGCTAAAACGTAAGCTACTTTTTGTCCTTTTTGGCTGTTATTCATATTGTCCACTGAAGCTTGCTCTATGGATGTGTAAGCGGCTGTTTGGGTTCCCTGGCCCTGCTGCGCACTTGTCGAAATATTACTGCCCAGTGTGGTCCCAATTTCATTTCCAGCCCGTCTTGCTCGACTTTTGCTAAAGCGAGCAAAAGAAACCTCAGAAGATAAAAAGGCGATACAAATAAGAATTTTTAAATATTTTTTCATTTATATTCCTTTTTATCTTGGGCTCGTGAGAAGACGATTGGCATTGTCCATGTATCGACTCTTTACTTTTTCCCAATTTGAACGACCCGCTTGACCTGTAATTTGAGGGGGCGTCTGAGATGCTAAACTTCTGCTTTTTTCAGCTGCTTGTTTTAAAAGCTTGGCATCCACTTCACCGTAGCCGGGGCCGCCGCCTCCGCGACCACCACCACCGCCGCCACCAAATCCACCGATGATGTTGGTGTTCATGCGACGATTATTAGCCACTCCATCTTGTGCTGCTCCACCGGGGGCACCACCGCCACCAGCTCCACCGCCACCACCCATGGGAGCACCAGCACCACCAGCACTTCCGCCCATGTCACCCGCAAATGAAGATTCACCTTTAACTCCATAATCAGCTCCACCACTGACATCACCAGAAATGGAAGCTCCACTGCGATCACCCGCAGCAATGGGTGCCGCTCGCACTCCACCCGACAACGCTACACCCATGCCCTGACACTCAGCTGCGGGGAGTTCGTTACGAGTACACATACAAGCTTTCGTGTTGTAAGCCGCGTTGGCTGAATCGCTGCAATTCACGCCGCCGGTGTCTGAGGTTTGCTCTTCACATTTTTTTGTCTGCATATGAGCAATTAAAGCAAGCGTTCCACCTGCAATTGCATTTTCAACTTTAATTGAATATTTGGCGCAATTTAAAATAGCTTGTTTAGTTTTAATCTTTAGGAGGCCTGCATTTCTAACATCTTCAACTGCATTTGCAACTCCACTTTGAAGAGTTTGCGATGAAAGCTCTAAATAAGTTTCAGCAAGTGGTTCTAAGGTTGCACATGAGGATTCACATACACCCTGTGCAGTTGCACAAGCAGCCTGAAAAGCACCCATTGCAATATTAGCAGCAGAAATTGCTTTTCCAGCATCGCTGCATGCGTCAGCTAAAGCACTGACCGCTTGTCCAGCACCTTGAACAAGCGCACCGTATTTAGCCATAAATGAACCTAAGGCAGGAGCAGTGGTTTCTAGGCACATATTGTTGGCAACTGTGGTTTTGGTTGCACAAGATTCGATTGCTGCTAACACTTCAGGCCTAAAAGAATCTAAAGTCACTTTAGCCGGACCACTTGCAGGCACATTTGGCGTAGCTTGGGTTGTGGTTTGATTCGCTTGCACTTTAACCCCAATTGATTTTAATGACGTTGAAATTTGGGTAGCTGTTGCAGTTTGTTCTGCATCGCTGACTTGAGCCTTCGCAAAACTAATTGCGACCAAAGAAACTCCATTAACCAATAAAGCTGTAAGAATTGATTTAGAAATCACAATTCCCCCTAATACTACTATTATCGACGGGTTAGGGGCCGCAATAAAGCTTTGGTCCAATGATTCTCACTTCGGGATCAAGTTCACACGAATGAAAAAAAGCTCGTCAGCTAGGAGTTTGACAATCCTATCTGGAGTCTCAGATTGAGATCCTCCTCTGAATTTTACCAATCATTGGGTGGAGGGTTGCGAATGGGTCCTGAAACACCTTGGCCACCCAATTCAAGAGCAGGATCTTGCAAATGCCCACGTCCCACAAGTTTGACCGAGTAACCCACTCGTCCACCATAGATACAATTTCCTGGAGTTCCTGGCAAAAGTGGAGTTTCAAAGGGTTGATTTCCTGCCGCCCCCGTCGCAGGCACCACGCAATTTCCGAATTTTGTGACGTTGTTAGAAAAGTCGACAATGCTATCGGCAGACCAGGAGTTTAAAAGATGGGCTGGATTTTTTGCTAAATAAGGCATGGACACATCAGAATTGAGTGCATCCGCATTACCAACCATTCGTTGAATTCGGATTTGATCGAATACATTGAATTTTTGCAGTTCGGTTGATGTGGAGGGGCCAAAGCGTGATCCTAGATCACCAGGGATCGTTCTGGTCGCACTGAATCCTGATCTTCTGGATCGATGTTGTTCTATTTTTTGATAGTAATTTGTGTGGAAATCAGGATCGATTGAATAATAAGCCATATCGAAAAGATCAGGTGCTACTGCTGCGATTTCAAGAAGCCTCAACTTTGGTGCCGTATTGCTAGAGAGATCCCAGGACAACTGATCCAAGGGAAAATTACTAGCTGCACTTGGATTAGGGTTGAAAATGACAGCCTCATAGAAACGAAGACTGATCTGTTGATCTGCTCCCATGGGAAAAGGAAGTGTTTGACCATCGTAAAGACGACTGTAAGCACTGCCTGGATTAGTTTGAAGACTGCGAATGGCTCTGTGAAAGAAGGCGAGAACTCTTTCGGAGGCCCATCCCAAAGTATCACCTGGAAATCTTGAGATATTTGCAGCCCAAGCAGGACTATCTATATTTACTAAATTATTTGCGTCGATAACTCTAACACCACCGGCCGAACTTGAATCGCCTATGAGTTCGGTTCTACCTGGCAAACCAAGATTATTGGATGTAGATATAATCCTTGTGTCACCAAATTGTTGCGGGTTCCAATTATTCGTATACCAAGGACCAATTCTTCCACCGAAAGGTTTCGCATAAGCTTCTGCACGGATTGTTACATCACTTAATGGCATAAAGGGAATTTTTGGTCTTGCTTCAGCTTTGACACCCACATAGGCCATGCACCAAGGATCTTTTTCAAATCCAGTCAGTACAGGTCTTGCACCCAATAAGTTTTGTAAATCATTGTAGGCAGTCCTCAATGCTCCGGGTAACGCAGGATTATCAAATAGAGCGGGTTTATTAGCATCGCCGGCTGCCAGTTGTCTGGCTTGCTGTCCAACTATCGGACTTGTATTGAGGTTACTAGTCGCACAGTCATAGTATCGCCAAACAGGGTATACTTCGACGGGTACAAGCCAACCCGGAGCCGTATTTTGTAGAAGTTCACTACCAATTCGCGCACCAGTGGCTGCGCAAGCCCCTTGAGCAAGTCCATTGAGAACTTTCACTGATACATTGGCACGGTTGGCATCTGTTAAGTTTTTAGAAAGAGTCTTTTCTATGCCGTCTCGTGCAGAACCACCGTCGATTTCATAAAAGTTATCACTTTGTGCGCTAAGTCCCGTGGCTAAATAACTCATGACGTAGGCTCTTTCTTGAGAGTCGTAATTATGAGCTGAAATAAACTTTCCACCATAAACGTAATTGGCAGTACCCACGTAAACACATCGGTTTTGAATTTGAGTTAAGGCATTTCCAATGGCTTGGCTGACTAGTGTACCGAATCCAAAGAATCCCGGAATTTGAAGAACATTGGGGTTGGGAAGATTAACAACACTTGCTCGATGCATTTCTCGGCAAGAATTTTCATTACTTTCAGTTCCATTTTGCAATTCATGGGGAGCATAAGTGATACAAAACCTTGGCAAACGATAGGGACTTGATGAATCACCAGTTGGAGCTCCCCCCCCCGCCAAAACATCGGCTACGTTGCCCGAATTGGCCACAAGTTTTTGGTAGGGAGCATTGGGATCGCCCGCACCCGCACTGCCCAAAAC
>JBKDFX010000081.1:0-8238 GCA_046336825.1 Bdellovibrionales bacterium
GAAGAAAATTGATGACGACACTTTAGTTAATTTTCCCTACGACGATGTGGACCCCAGGCTCTCGCCTCACGAGGTTTCGTTTCATTTGGGAGCTTTGGTTTATCCAAAACCTCTTCATCAAAGAGCTGCCCTTGTTAACGAGGCCACAGCCAACATGATCGCTAAACTTCAAGAAACAAAAAGAGAATCTTTAATACAGCTTGCTGAGATCTTAATCCATGAGCGAGCCAAAGAACTCGATGTTGGCACAGCCTCAGCTCAATTTGGACTGGCTCAACTCAGAAAAATATCGGGAATGAAAAAGTACCAAGATCTTGCGAAAAATGTTCCTGAAACAAATTTTAGTTTTTTTGATGAATCCATGAGTTCAAGAATAGGATACTACACAAAATCCCATACCACTCCAGCCATAGCCGTTGTCCACCGAGTTTTATTAGCCACTCGAATTGGAAGTGATTTAGTCCCAATATCAAATCAACAAAACCCCCAAGCCGCGACCAATTCAAAAACCATGACCTTTGGAAAAACACTTAACATTCCCAGACAGGATCAAGAAGCTTTACATCAAATACTGGTCGAGTTCTTGAAAGCACACGATCATCAAAATGAGACACAGCCTCCTTCAAAGCCTCTCAGCTCTTTTAGTTGGTTAGTGAACCAAATGGACAAAAGGCTTGAAGAGATTGAGCAGGCGATTGATCACCTACGCTCACAATCTCAGCCACATCGCGAATAAGCACCCTCGACCAATATCCAGTTTCAAGGTGAGCCCTTCTCTGGTCTCTCGAGTTTTCATTTCTTTAAGCCGATAGCTTCCCTTGAGGACATCCATGGACATACATAAATCGATTTTTATTTTATCTCTCACGCTAAGTTTTCAAACTTGGGCTGAGTCTGGAGCACGTCTTATCTTAAAATCTGCTGAACGCGGAACTGTGATTAATCTTTCCAATCAATCCACGCAAAACCTAAAATCTGATGGGATCAATGAACTGACTTTGGAGACCCCTTCGCTGATCAATTTGGAAGGCCGAGTCCCCGTTCTGATGGTGCCGGTGGCTCTGGGAACTTCTGAAGTCACTCTCAATCCTCCCACAGTTAAAGAGGCCACGGCCAGCACTGGCCAAAAAGAAATCAGCTTGGTGATATCTGAAATTTATATCGGCATTCATGAAATACAAAAAGATATTCAAAAGAAAAGTTTAGAGCGAGCCAGCATCAAAATTGAAGACCTGATCAAAAAATATCCTGATGTGTCTTTTCTCCATTTCACTCGAGGCTCTGTTCTGTTCTTACAAGGAAAAAAGAATCAAGCAAGAAGGGCTGTGATGAAAGCCCTTGAAGGACATCCCAACTTTCAAGAAGGTAAAGAGTTTCTCAAGGCCATTGGTGGCCCTGTGGATGATGGAGACAAAGGCGAAGAATAAAGATGAACAATATAGTTTTTGGTTTTTTTGCAATTGTGATGGTTTTGATTGGCTCTGTGGAAGGCAGCTGGAAAGCTTACTTTCAAGTCCACTCCTTGATCATTGTATTTGGAGGAACCGCAGCTGTTCTTATCTTTTCGACTCCTGGCCCTGTTTTAAAATCTCTCTGGCAAAGTCTTAAGAAAATATCTCAAAAAGAGGCCACCATGGCCGAGTACATTCCTGTTCTTAATTCACTTTCCAGTGACCGCGCAAAATCCACAAAGTCGGCTCACCCATTAATTGCCTACGCTCAAGATCTCTGGGCTCAAGGGATCGATCCCGATTTGTTTATAGTTTTGCTGTCGCAGAAACGAAAAGAATTGGAAAGCAAAAAAATGGACGCTGTCCATGCCCTCAAAAATTTAGCTAAATACCCTCCGACTCTAGGGATGACAGGTACCGTAATGGGTATGATTTCACTGTTTTCATCGCTGGATAATAACAAAGGCAATGTGGGTTCTGCTCTTTCTATCGCCATGACCGCTACTTTTTTCGGACTGGTTCTGGCCAACGTTTTCATTTCACCAGTGGCAGATCGCTTGCACGTCAATCACGTCAATCAACAGCGAGTTTTACAAAATATTTATGAAGTTTTACTTCTTATTAATCAAGGTGAACCCAGCACTCTGATCAAGGAGGAAATCCATGACAGAGCTGCTTAGTAAAAATTTTCGAAAACCTTCTCGCTTGCCTCGGGTAGACCGGGAAGATCCTGTTGAAGGCATTGGTGAAGACGGCCACTCTTGGGCGGTCTCCTATGCTGACTTTTTGATGGTTTTATTATCATTTTTCGTTATTTTCTTTTCACTTGAAGGTGATAAAAAAGAAGAAATCTACAACCGACTTATTGCGGGCTCACCGGCGGCTGAAGGTAAAGCTCCGACCAATTACAATGACA
Organism: Bdellovibrionales bacterium; assembly: GCA_046336825.1. Classification (GTDB taxonomy): domain Bacteria; phylum Bdellovibrionota; class Bdellovibrionia; order Bdellovibrionales; family Bdellovibrionaceae. The sequence goes on from JBKDFX010000081.1 coordinate 2,368, forward strand.
AACTTCCCAGTGGAGTGAACTCCGTTTTGTCAAAAGTCGAGGGTTTGTATGTTTCTCGCCCCGACGAGAAACAAAAACTCTATATCTATTTCGAAGACAACATCTACGCTCCAGGACAATTGGACCTCAATGAAGATCAAGTGACCAAACTCAAGGGAATCCTTACGCAACTGGAGCCTTTTATGAAAGAAATCAATGTGACTTTCATCGGCCACACTGACAGCTCCACAGTTTCGGCCAGTCGCAATCGCTATATTGATAACAACTTTGACCTTTCTTCTTTACGAGCCACCAAAGCTTTACAGCAGGCGGTTCGCGCCGGTTTTAATCCAGATAAAATGTTTGCAAAAGGAGTGGCTGAACACTCTCGTGGATCACGAACTCTATCTCTTGTCATCAGCCCCAGCGGGGAGGAGTAATGAAACATTTCACTTGGATCTTCTTACTTCTTTTTCCCATATCAACTTTGGCTCAACAGTCAGAAACCCTTTCTGTCATTGTGGAGCTTGAAACGAAAATCACAGAAAAGGTTCGCAATATCATCAAACCTGTGGATCCTGATGCCATCATCTACACCAATGTGAATATCAAAAAATTAGACGTGGATTTGACGGGCACGCAAATGGCCACTTTGGGCTTTATGGCCACCAGTGATATTAAAAAAATTGATGATGCTGACATTCAAAGTATTGAAGTGACAGTTTTGTCTTCCAAACCTGAGTTCCCTAAAGAAGTGGCCAAACTGGTGGAAAATGTTGTCTTGGGTGTGAGTAAAAAAGGAAAAGTGACTGTCACCAAAATGCAAGACAGCACTTTTGAGGCCATCCAAAAAAATCGGGAGTACAGCAAGGTCCAGGCTGAAAACTTTCAAAAAATTGGCAAGTACGCTGAAAACTTTTACCAGCTTTTGATTTGGTTTGGAATTGCGATCATCGTGGGCTTTGCTGGCGTGCAGATCCTTTTAAGCCAACTCACTCGCAAAACTTTAACTTCCACAGCCAATGACATCGTTGAAAAATTGGCCATGATCAATTCCAACAGTGCGAGCTCTGAACCCGTTCGAGCCGTGGCTCCTGCATTAGCTTCTCCCGAGCAGATGGCCCTACTCCCCGCGCCTCGAAAATCAGAATTGGCCCCACAAAATCAAGTTTTAGATCAACTTTCCCAAAAAACTTTGCTCGCTTTAATTTCAGATGCCTACTGGTGTGAACAGGACGGATATGCAGCATGGCTTTGGGCCCATCTCAACCCACGCATGCAAAGTCAGTTGATGTCCAGTTGGTCTCAACTTTCTCAGTATATTCGCTTTTTAGATTCCGTTCCCGCTGTGGAGGAAGGTTTTCATTACGACTCCAGTTATTTAAGCCCCGCTGAAATTCAACATCTTTCAAATCAGGATCTTTTGGAGTTTTTACGTACCAATCCCAAAGCCTGGGGGCGAATTTCCATGATGCGCCGTAAAGCCATTCCCTTGGGGCTTAAAGAACGGGTGGAATTTGCGAAATTTGCCAATGACCAAACTCAACAGGCCTGGCCCCATTCTCCGAGCCCTCTTCGTGAGCTGCCTCAGCAGATTGAAATTTCTCGACTCACAGAAGACGACGAACGTTCAATTTTAGAAAATCCCAGCCTAGTTCCAGAAAATTTACGCTCTCGACTGCCTTCCCTTGTGTGGTTGTACATGTGCCCGGTGGACGTGCGAGAACAAACATTGCAAAGTTTGCCGGCCCAAAATCTAGCTGAAATCTGGGTGGGACCCGAAGAAGTGCTAATCGAACTAGAATCCCTACTGCCAGAAAAGAAAAAAGCTCTTTTAAAAGACTATCTCAGTATCACTAAACCCAACCGCTCAAGTCCGCTCTTAAAACAAGTGACCCAACAAGCCGTGAGCACTCTCGCCAAACTTCCGGTGTCAGATTATAATTTGAAAAAGTCAGCATAAGGCAAGACCTTGGGCTTGACTGGCTAATGACTCGCCCAAGCTACCCATTTAAACTCATAATATGTCTCGGATTTTCTTCGCCCTTTTCATGTCCATTTCGCTTGCTCATTCTGCAGAGCCTTTAACTGAAGGTTTTAATTTCGCTGAGCAAATCCGAGTGGAAAAAGATCTTGCGCGCTCTTCCTTCAACATGGGAACTGATTTTGTCAATCTCACCGGTGACGGTGGAAGTATCATGGGACTGGGATTCAAAGCGGGTTTTGAGTATGGCTTCACAGAAAAATTTTCTCTTGGAACTCATTTGATGTTCACCTTTCAAGCCTCAGGTAAACCCGGGGCCTTTTTCTATTCTGGAGTGAATGGAATTTTACGCTACACTTATCGGGGTGTGAATTTCTCTGAAAGCACTGTGGTTAAAAAAAGGGACGGTGTCATTTTGGTTAAAACTTCCCCTGAAGTGGTCAGCAGATCCACTGTCTTTGGCGGCTTTGAACAGCTTTTTTTAAATGGAGCTTCCAATGTCTATCCCGCCATCGGGCTCACCGTCGGCACGAGCCGAGCCTTCATGTTTTGGGAACGCAGTGTAGAATTAGATCTTCGCTATTCCATGTTGCAAGCCAACGACAACCCTTTAGGTCTCATTGGCCTTGGCGCCACATTTAATTTGGATTTGTAAGGAGCTCAAAAATGAAAACCGTCATTCTTTCCACCAGCCTGGGTCTTTTGATTGGCGCTGGAGTGGTCTTTTTTATGAATCGCCCCACCACCCAGGATATCAGTCAAAGCTTAGTTAGTGAACTTTCCGATAATACCGTCGTGGCTGAATACACCGGAGGAAAAATTTTAGCTGGTGATTTGAAAGAACAGATCCATCCTCAATTTGAAAAAGCCAGATCAGAACTTCTTCAGCAGTATTTACGAGCCGCCGAAAATGAATTGGCGAGACGTCACGCCGATCGCCTGAATCAAGAGCCTGAAGAGGTTTCAGAAGCTGAGCTTTCACTCTACATGAAAGCGAATAAAATTGGACTTGAACGCAAAAGTGAAATCGAAAACTTTCTAAAATTAGAGAAAAAGCGTATCCAAGGACAGCTCAATCAGATCAAACTTTTGCAGGATCTCAATTTTCAAAATCGCTTAGGGGCTGCCACTTTTAAAATACAAAACACCGCAGGAATGGCTGAAAAAGGGGCTGATAACCCCAAAGTGGTCATTCAAGTTTTTTGTGATTTTGGCAATCCGCTGTGCAATCGAGCCCGACTGACCATGGAAGCTCTGGTCAATCAATACAAAGAAACTGTAAAATGGGTGTACCGACACTATCCCGTGGCCAGCAATCAAATTGGTGATCAGGCCAGCCTTGTCAGTTTTTGTGCCTTAGAGCAAAAAAAGTTTTGGGCTGTGCATGACGCTTTTTATAATAACCAAATGCAGCTGACAGATGAAAAAATGCTAAGTCTCGCTGAGTCCGCAGGACTCAACCCCGAGGAGCTGCAATCTTGTCTTCAGTCGGATCGTCCTCAGAAGCTTTTAAAGGAAGAAAAATCCGTGGCTGAACAAATGGGACTTAACTCCACTCCCGTTTTCTTTATCAATGGTCAAAAAGTCACGGACCCTGAAAAGGTGGCTCCCACAGTGCAAAATCTCCTGCAAAAATCCTAATTTTTATCAAGTTTTCTTGCGTGAATTCCAGAGACATGATTGCATACACAAATTATGTCTCAACACTCTCTCGTTGTTTCTAAATTTGGCGGAACTTCCATGAACGATGCCCACACCATGCACCTCTGTGCGGATGTGGTGATTAAACAAAAAAGCTCCCTCGTGGTGGTTTCTGCCACATCAGGGACCACCAACCAACTTCTGGATTTGGGGCAAAAATCAGCTCTCAAGCAGAACCTTGAAGCTGAAAAACTGGTCGATCTTATTTCTCAAAGACACTTGCAAATCGCACAAAATTTGAACCTCAACAAGGAACGTTCGCAACAACTGAACGACTTACTCAATGAATTAAAACAATTGAGTTTTGGAATAGGACTGCTCAAAGACGCCTCCGATAGAAATTTGGATTCTTTGGTCAGTTTGGGCGAAAGAATGTCTTCTGTTCTTTTCAGTCAGGCTCTTGAAAATCAACTTCAAAAAAAATCCATCCAAAAAAAATCACTTTGGTTGGATGCCAGGGACTTTATCAAAACAGATGATCGTTTTTCCCGAGCCCAACCGGTGATCGATGAAATTGAAAAAAACTGTGCCAAGCTTAAACCTGAACTCACTCAAAATATTTTTGTGACCCAAGGCTTTATCGGAGCTACTCTTTCGGGTCAAACCACCACCCTGGGCCGCGGAGGCAGTGATTTTTCAGCTGCTCTTTTTGCTGAGGGACTACAAGCGGACATTCTAGAAATTTGGACCGATGTGGCTGGCATTGCCACCACAGATCCCCGGCTGGTGAAAGAAGCTCGAATGATTCCTGAGATTTCATTCACAGAGGCCTCTGAACTGGCCACCTTTGGCGCCAAGGTTTTACATCCCGCCACTCTGCTCCCTGCCATGCGAAAAAATATACCTGTTTTTGTGGGCTCCAGTTTTGCCCCGGATCAACCGGGAACTTGGGTCAGAAAAACATCTGTTTCGGCCCCTCTCGTGCGGGCTCTGGCTCTCAGGAACAATCAAAAATTGGTCACTCTTACCACTCCGAACATGTGGCAGACCCACGGTTTTCTTTTTCAAATTTTTAAAGTTTTTAACGATTCTAAAATTTCTGTAGATGCAATCACCACCAGCGAAATCAGTGTGGCCCTGACTTTGGATTCAGCTCAGGATTTTCCTCAAAAAGCCATTGATGAGTTGTCTCAGTTTGCTGAAGTTCAAATGGAATCCAATTTAAGTTTAGTTTCTCTAATTGGAAATAATGTCAACTTCACTCCCGGTTTGGCTGAAAAAACTTTTTCTGTTTTAAAGAGCATGAATGTGCGAATGATTTGCCAAGGGGCCAGTCGGCACAATTTCTGTTTTTTACTTGAAGAATCTTTGGCCCCTTCCGCCATCCAGAAACTGCACCAACATTTCATCGAAAATCAGAGGTTGTAACTTTGCAAAAACGCGAAAATCCCTGGTGGAACTTAATATTTAATATTGCTCTCCCCATTCTAATATTAAATAAAGGCGGAGAGTACATTGGCCCCACAAAAGCCCTTATTTTGGCCATTCTCTTTCCTTTGGCCTACGGACTTCATGATCTTTTCAAAACAAAAAAAATAAATTGGATATCCGTTTTGGGACTTTTAAATGTGGCACTCACCGGAGGCTTTGCGCTTTCAGGTAAAACTGGAATTTGGTTTGCCTTTAAAGAGGCGGCTTTTCCCTTGTTGATTGGGGTTTTTGTGTGGGCCTCCAGTTTTACAAAAAAGCCGGCTCTGGGAATTTTTTTGCTCAACCCCCAGGCTTTTCAAATCGATAAAATGATGGCCACTTTGGATTCCCAGCACAAACACCAACAGTTTAATAAACTTGTCAGACGGAGCACTCAGTATTTATCCGGTTCATTTTTAGTTTCGGCAGGTTTGAATTTTGGCTTGGCCTACAAAATATTTTCACCCATCGATTCGACTTTAGCTCAAGCGGCCCAAGAGCAAGTTCTCAATGAGCAGATCGCAGAAATGACGAAGTGGTCATTCATTGTGATTCTTATTCCCAGCATGGTGATCCTACTGGCGTTGATTCTTTATTTTGGAAAGCGGTTTAAAGCCATCACCGGGGAATCCCTGGATAATTTTTTTCATAAAAACTAAAAACTGGGCCCCCAGATTGTTGTTGGAGATGAGATTGCACTGTTCTTCTCATCATGATTCTTCGATGCCCCCATTGCCATCCCATTTCTCATCCGTCCGTTCCGCGGAAACGTTTTATCAGATTTGGTTTTTACCGCA
>JBKDFX010000082.1:0-8398 GCA_046336825.1 Bdellovibrionales bacterium
AGGTTGTTGAGTTAATCGATGCCCACGCCGGAAGTGCTGGAGAAGCGGTACAGTTGGTGATCGCAGCACCATTGTTGTTAAGTGTAGTGGGAGTGACGGACATAGCAACTCCCACGGCGCCAGAGGTGCCGGTAGCACCTGAGTAACTGATCGTGGGGGCAGAGGCCAATGTTGGTGGCCGTAGCGAACCTTCTTTGAATTCGCTAACTCCAGGAGGATTGCACGAAACCAAAGTAAATAAAAAGCCAAACAATAAGATTTGTGATGGCATCATATCAATCATTCCAATCTGAAAATACCTTCCAACTGATCGATATAATATGTCGGCTTAAAGCTTGAAAAACTTTAGTAAATTCTTAATAAATGAATTAGGGCGCGTTGACTGTTCGATTAGGGGCTGTGGCCGCAGGTCCAGCTATGGAGGCGCCGTTTTGGAATACGAAGTGGTTTGCACGTACGTATCCCTTTGATACAGTTGCTCGAGTTTTTGCCTGCGATGACTTTTGAACCCGACTATCCGTTATCGTTCCAGTCTTTCAACTAAAACCTAACCTGAAGGTATCCTCGCGCTCTTGTAACTATCCGGTATTCCAGGATCAGCTTGATATCGTTTTTGACTTGCAAACTCTCCTACCGAAACAGTTCAGTTTCCAAGAACTTGAAGCTGTCACAGACTCGCTCAACTTAGCTTTTATTCTAACACTACTTTTTAAATCTTCAGACTTACTTTTTTGCTTTTCTCATCTTCAGGCATTTTCATCATCAGCGTTGTTTGCTTGTTTTAAATCCGACTATTTCCCAACGAAGAACTTGAGTCAGATTCAGCTATCCGTAGATTCTTTGGACACAACAACTTTGTACCACTTCCAAAGGCTACATTCTGATTATTTCTAGATCCTTATGCTTCTAACAAACAGTGAACAGGGTGGTTATCCCTATGGAGATTAATGGCGTTAACAAGTTAAGGTTTTATCTTTTTACTTTCAAAAATGTTCCTGAATAATGATTTTTTATGCCGCTTCTGTTTTTCGAAGCCGGATTCGTTTGGCTTTTCCCGTATAAGGAACGCCGTCTCGTAATATTGAAAAAGGTCAGAGTCTTCAAGTAATGTTACGTCTTTTTGTTCAATAGAAATCATTATTTCTTTTTGGGCGAGTTCATAAGCTCAACGTGTCTTTCGATAAACTCCCGATCCTTGCTAGAAAGTTTATTAAAATTACGAAAAAACGAAGCCATTTTTTCATCTGTCGCAACGTCTTCCATATTGGTCGTGCTTTTTCTTCCCAGAAGATAATCGACAGATACATTTAATGCTTGAGCGAGCTTTCTTAAAACGGGCGTAGATGGGATTCTCAATCTATTTTCTATTTGTGACATGGCCGCTGGGGTTATTTCAGCCCTTTCGGCCAACATTAGTTGAGTAAGCCCAAGTTTTTCCCGTGTTTCAGTAATTCGCTGAGAGATTATTTTTTTTAATTCTTCATCCATACTGACTCCTTTAAGCTAATGATAACACTAGATTATCTAGTTGTGAATTTGATTCTTGCGCCGTTGTTGTAATTTTGATATTATCGAATTGTGAACTTGTAAAACCCAATAACAAGGAGGCTATATGGCAAGTAAGAAACCGGTCCACACTGTACCAAGCGGTAACGGTTGGGCTAACAAACAAGGTGGAAAAACAATTTCCACTCATCACACCAAAGTTAACGCTGAAACCGAAGGTCGTCGCCAAGCTAAACGATCTGAAACGGAACACGTTATTCACAAAACCAATGGGCAAATTGGCGAGAAGAACAGTTATGGGAATGACCCCTGCCCACCAAAGGATAAACGGTAATGATAGCGAAACCAATCATGTGGGCTGGCGGACTACTTCTGGCTGCCCACTTATTAGAGGAGAAAGAAAAAGTGAAAAAAGTATTTATTAGTTTTGATTTTGATAACGACTCATTTTTAAAAGAAGCCCTTGTTGGCCAAGCAAAAAACCCAGACACGCCATTTGAAATCATAGACCAGTCATTGAAAGAGGCTCTTACTGGAGATTGGAAAACTAAAATTAGACCAAGAATCCAGAGGTCGGACGTTGTGATTGTTATGTGTGGTCAAAAAACTCATACAGCAACAGGTGTGTCTGCTGAGCTTGAAATTGCTCAAGAACTTGGGAAATCATATTTTTTGCTTAAAGGCTATTCTGATAAAACGTGTACAGCGCCTAAAGCCGCAAGCTCCTCTGATAAAATATACTCATGGACGTGGGATAATCTTAAAAAATTGATTGATGGAGCAAGATAGTTTTATGAGACGCGCATTGATTGTTGGAATTGATGACTACGACGGTTCGCCTCTGAAGGGCTGTATTAACGATGCAAATAAAGTGTTTGATCTAGTCTCTTTAAATGAAGATGGAACACCAAACTTTGACTGCAAAAAAATGATCTCTTCAGAAACGACCATTACTCGTTCGAGTCTGAAAGAGGCCATAGAAAAACTTTTTAAAGATGATGCAGATATGGCGTTGTTATATTTTTCTGGGCACGGAACCTCCAATAATCTTGGTGGTTATGTCGTTACACAAGATGCAAAAAAATATGATGAAGGAGTTTCGATGGCTGATATTTTAAAATTAGCTAATAACTCGAAAGCCAAAGAGTGCGTAATTTTGCTCGACTGCTGTTTTAGCGGATACCTTGGGAATCTTCCAGAAATTGACAATAGAGCGTTTATTAAAGAAGGCGTATCAATTTTGACAGCGAGCCGCTCGGATCAAGTTGCTATGGAGTCTGGTGGAAGTGGATTGTTTACTTCACTGGTGTGTGATGCTCTTAAGGGTGGAGCCGCAGACTTGTTAGGAATGGTCACGACAGCAAGTGTTTACTCTCACGTCGAACCCATATTTGGAGCGTGGGATCAGAGGCCACTATTCAAGACACATATTTCAAAATCAACAATCCTTCGTCGTTGCAAGCCTTTGATTGATCCACAAGTTCTTAGAGAAATGACCTCGATATTTAAAACCCATGACCATAAAATTCAGTTGGACAAAACATTTGAACGAGAAGAACACCCTAAGGGTCATGTTAACGAAAAGATTTTTGCAAAACTTCAAGCATATCGAGCACAAGGATTGGTCAAGCCCGATGGTGAAGATCATCTTTATTGGGCAGCAATCAGAAATAAAACATGCAGTTTAACTCCACTTGGCCAGTTCTACTGGCACTTGGTTAGAGCAAAAAGAATTTAAATAAAGATGAGGCTTTATGAATACGGAAAAATACAGCAGACAAATATCGCTTCGCTGTCATGCGTGCGGTGGAACTCGATTTGAATATGATGAAACCATAGATTCGGATGAGCAAATTGTTAAGTGTGCTCAGTGTGATCGAGAAACAACAAAAAGAGAATTGATGAATGAAAATTCCGAGAATATCAATGCTCATGTCCGAGAAGTTGCTGATGAAGCAGTAAAAGACATCACAAAAGAATTAAACAAAACCCTAAAAAGGATTTTTTGGTAATGGATGCTACACAGATTGCCAATGTCATCTCAGGGCTTGCGCTTGTAACCTCAGCCGCTGCTCTTGTCATTACCCACAACTTTAATCGTCGCCAAAAGTCTCTTCTTGAATCGCAGGAGAAGCTGAACAATATTCTTTTAAGCAAGGAATTGCAATCCACCGAAAATGACAAAAAAGCTGAATTAGGGGCTACGTTCATAAGGGCGGGTTCTCGTGGAAGTTATCGTTTAAAAGTTTGGAACAAAGGAAAGTGTGCCGCAAGAAATATTGTTGTTACTTTTCCTGAGGGAAATAACATTATCCCACATAGCGAATTAAAAAGCAAAACGCCCATAATCTCGCTGGAACCACAAACAGGAGTTGAATTTCTCGCTGCTATTCACATGGGTACAGAACCCAAACAATTAATTGGGCTTGCATGGGATGACGATATGACCAAGGGGAATAGCAAAGTAATCCCCTTAATTATTTCATAACGAAGCGAGTGAACAATTCTACTCCAGCAGACTTTCAAGATCATGCGCCCAATAATAAGCTGATCCATTATCGAATGAAACGATTTCTTCGTCTTGTTCAAGAGAATCAATGTACTCATCACGAACGATTCTCCAAGAGATTGGGTCTTGGGACTTCATTAGATCAACAGTATCAAAAGACATCCAACCAACAGTTGTTTCTTCGGGATAGCATTGGCGCATTGATTCTTCAAAAACTTCATCAGCGTCAACGGCTGTAAGTTCGTCTTCAAGAATGTGTTTGATAACCCAAGATGTACCCCATTCAACGCCAACACCAGCAAGATGTCTCATAAGATCATCGCTGTGGCATTCTGGGCAGACACCAGTTGGTGCATCGACGTAACAGCTATAGCAAAATGGTGTTGTTCGCTCATAAGCGAGTTGTTCTAATTTTACTTGAATTTCAGATTTCATTTTTCCTCCTTGTATCTTTTGGGCTTTGTGCCCCTTTCACAATCCGTGAAGGGGCAAAGACAAAAAGAAAGGAGCGTTTGAATTTGACCCGTATTGAGCACGCAGGGGCAATAGGTGTGCCAGACCTTCAGAGGCCATAGGCCGAGTCTGGCACAACTATTTGACCGAGATACGGATTAGGCGAATTCAAAAAGCGACTGGTCAGGGAGAAAAAATGATTATCTTGTTTTAAAAATTAAAACCTAATTTGCTTTGCGAAACTTATTACCTGTTAACACTTGGATCAGGCTCGCAAGCTCAAGTCCGCGCTTACCGAATTTCTGAGCGATCTTGTGAATGGTGGCAGGTTCATACTTGTGGTTAGCTAAATAATTATGAGCGACTTCTGATGTAAGCTGGCCGGGTTTCTTTTCAAAATGAAGAACTTCAAACAAGGTGCGCTCGACAGAGTATCCTTTGAGCTTCACTGAGTTGATCTCTAAAGATGTCGTGCTGAAGATTTTATTGGTGCGGTAAAGGCTGATTAGATCGGTGCTGTTGCGAAGCTTCGAATCTGTATCTACATCGATGTCGACTGCAGATGGTTGATCTGTGGTGAGTTTATAATGATAAAGCAGCGTCCGCTTTGAAATCACAGCCCCGGCATAGAACTTCTTGATCACCGAATAAAAAGCCTGATTCGATGGAACATCAGGAGTGGCGTAAAAGGCTCTTGAAATTTTCTCGATCTTGCCTGCCTCAACAGCTCGTTTAACGGCCATTTTAGAGCCAAAGATTTTCTCTAGCTCTGAGTGCTTGTAGACCCCCGATGTAAGCTTTGTGTTTTTGGCTTTTTTCTTCATGTTACTATTTTAGCTAAAAATATACTATTTAGCAAGTTTAGTAACATTAGATAGGTATTCACTAGTAGTATCAATAAGTTGGACTAGATCCTTAGGCAGATCTGAGGCGTCTTTATAGACCTTCTTCTGGGTGTACTCAGCCCAGGCCTCTTTCATCTGTTTATTGATCCACTTAGGGTCAAGCGAAAGCTCAATGTCTCGCTCGCTAGCAAGTTTCTGGATCAACTTGGCATCAACCTTTTGATTGGCCTTTGCAATTCTGTAGAGGTCGTCAAAATCCTTCATTCGTGTATTGCCACCAGCAAAGCGATGGCAGGCTGCGACCTTATCGACGATGATATTTTCAAGGCTTGCTGCTGTTACTTGCGCATTGGCAAGTTTGATTCTTTTGCTGTGGGTTTTAACTGCAAAGACAACATCGATTCCAAATGGATTTGTTGAGCCCTCTTCAGTCATGAACTCCATTTGAACAGCAAGCCCAGATTGTTCATTGGATTCAACCACATTATGGTTTTTAACTATGAAATTACAGCCATCCGTTTGAACGCTTGCAAAGTCTTCTAAGACTTGTTCGATCTCAAGCTCGCTGTCAGTAGCAAAATCGACATCAACTGTTGATCTTGGGGTCTTGATGTAGTGCCAAAGCAAATTTCCACCTTTGAAAATGTATCTGTCAGGGGCAACGGATTGAAGCCCCTCAACAAATTGCATGATCACAAAACGAGTCATGGCTCTTGGGCCATGCTCGCCAGTTTCTGTTTTCCATTTTGCAAAATTCTTTTTAAAATTTCCCATTATCTAGTCCTTTAATAGTAGCTAATTTCCAAACTCTAATCACGCTGTTTTTATTGCGGACTCACGTCCACCAAATATGCTCTGGATTGCGGATACTTCTTAATGCAGACGCATTTTCCGACTCGCAATGATTTTACTGTATTGGGGTGAATATTGAACTCTTCGACCTCACGAAGTGACTTGCCACCAGTGGCAATATCAACCCCGAAGAACTTTTCAGATTGAACTGTTTCTTTCCAAGCTTTCCGAGTTCCGGCCATTCCGCAGATCATCTCTGCACTTTCGGGACGTTTCTGTAAGAAGGCGTACAAAGTTGAAGTGTTCCCCATAAGTCTGCCAGCAAATTCAGGGCTGATGCGTTCAAGGTCGCAGATTTCTTGGTGAGCTACGACTATCGACATCGATGCACTTCTGGCTCGGTCAAGAAAGCTAATGAAGTCTTCTTGGGCTAAATCTGCAAACTCATCAATGATGACACTAAAGTGTCTGCGGTCTGCCTTTGAAATCTCAGCGTCAACTCTTGCACTGACGGATTTTAGATCTTGCAGAATCAATCTACCAATCACTTTGGCGGTCTCAGAATACCTCCTGGTATCAAGAAAGATAAAAATGATTTTCCCAGTGGTAGCTGCCTCAAACAGATTGATACCTGGGTTATTGGTAGCCACCAAATCCCCAAAATCTGAAAGCACAATGCTTTCAAGCTGGGTCCGTAACCCCTGAAGAGATTTAAAGTTGTCTGCGGAATTCAAAAATGAATAGCAGTCTTCTAATACGGATTTAATCTTGAGTTGATTCTCAGGAACAGTGGCAACCAACTCTTCGATCCGCTCCGGTGAATTCACGCAGTCTAAGATTGTGCCTATGTGAAATTCGTACTTTTGATTGTCACGAAGCCAGCAAAGCCCAATCAAGAGTTTTAAAAGAAAACTTGCCGATTGGTTTTTGTAAAACTCTTCAGACCATTCAAGTGACATCATGATTCTGTCGCGTAGCTGCGTGGCCGTGCCATCAAGTACTAAGTTATAAGGCAATGACATATTTTTTTCTGTCAGAGAAAAGATCATTAGATCTTCAAGTCGATCAGCCTCTGCCACGTGTTTTGAGAAATTGAATAGTGTTTCCTTATCAGCCTTTAGATCAATGAAAAGTAACCCCTTACCTTGCTGAATGCGCTGTTTAATGATGTGAGAAAGTAAAACAGTCTTTCCATAGCCTGATGCCCCAACAACATGGACATGGTGATTCAGTTGACCTTCGGATAATTCTTCTTTTCTCCAAAGTGATCCTGAGACTTTACCTAAAGTTACATATTCTTGTCTTTTATTTTGATTAAACATTCTTTTCTCCTTGCGCACCTTCAGTGCGACCCCCAGCCAGCTCGGCAATAAATTGATTCATTGTTTGAATTTTAAAAAGTGATCCGTAGATTTTTGTTTCTTTAACTAACAGATCAAAAACAGGTTCCTGAGTGCAGACGATCTGAACCACATCAAATTTCTTTTTGTTTGCATCAAACGACCTCATGACTTGAACATATTTTTTGATCTTGTCTGCATATCTGGATTTGCTCTTTCGAGCGATTTCAAGCTCGAAGGCAACTCTTTGACCTGACGGTGTTAAATAGATTGCATCGGGAATGTGAATTGACGAAAGTCCGCCAGATAATTCTGGCGAGGATTTCAGCTTTCGATCTGAAATCCAGTTGGTGACTTTCAATCGTTCCTCAAGATCCAAACGACATTTTAAAACGAGCTTGTCGTGAGCAAATGTTCTGTGGTCGAATCCGCCTACAGGTTTTGTAAAAGCTTTCTCAGGGTAAACATTCGTCAGAGCGTAGTAACCTTTGAAAGTTGCCGTGTAGTAAGTGAGCTTTTCAGTTTGCACCTTGTGGGCTTTTAAAAACTTACCCTGTTCAAGTTGCAAAAGTCTTTTTCTAGCCCACAAATCACTCTTCGCACTTTCGGCGCTTAAGGTAACTATGAAAAATTTCTGAAACACATCTTCAATCGACACAAATTTCATGTCGATAATGAATTCGATAACTTCTAGATCCCTAGAAGTTAGTACGACGTTTTTTGAAGTGACCTTTCTTTCAGGTATAAAAGAAAACTCCCTCATCAGTGCTAATTGCATTTCTTCCTCCTTGCACACCTTCGGTGTGACCTCCCAATAATTGGATAGTTAAGCCCGCCGTTTTAGTTGTTGCTTTTGTTTTTTTTGGCCGATGGTGGGATCTGGTGCTTACCACCTGCCATCACTCGTTTTGGGCGGGTGGTCAGCAGCGATAAAGAGCCAGCGAGGCCACGGT
>JBKDFX010000083.1:0-19088 GCA_046336825.1 Bdellovibrionales bacterium
GTCTGCAAAGATAATCCTTTTTCCTCCAAACGCAATGATCAATCGCTTCGCAGAGTTGGTGCCTTCAAATACCCTTTTCTTATACTCTTGATGTATGAGTTCAGCTTTCATAATCAACTGGTTTATGTTTTTTTCTAAGGCCCCTATTTCTTGTATCCATTGATCGCCAAGCCAATTCTTGTCGTCCTTGTTAAATTTTAGATCGCCAATTAATTCAAGCACCTTTTTCATTTTATTAATTTGCATTCGCTTACTATAAACATTCTTCCCTCTTTCTTTTTTTGAATTTAGTGATTTTCCGTAAAGGCCCCCTGGTGGCGGCATTGAAATTATCATTTCAACCAAATACTCAAGGTCCATCAGTAGAGCTGTTTGATCCAAATCTGCTCCTTTTCCTTGAATTGCAAAGGACCACAGAAGTTGATTTATGTGATTAGTTAAAAATGAATATGGTTTTGCGGCCCATTTCTTCTTAAATGAATTAGCAGCTTTAGATTTGAAGTTTTTAGGCGGAGCAGAAAATCCCCTCTTTGTGAAAAATGCGCACAGATAAGACTCTATATTTCTTGTAGCTGTTCTCATAAAAGGCTCTCCAACTGTGTCACCACTGACACAAAAAAATTGAACTAATAGGAGTATAATATGGGAAAAGAAACATCAATTCCAGCTGCCAGCCTTGTGCCTCGGTTTTTATTGGAAGAATATACAGACCTTGATGCAGGTCAGACGCTACGTTACTGCGATAGCAAATTTTATGAGTGGCAAGAGGCATTGTATCGGGAAGTGAGTTCTGAGTTTTTAAAACTACAATTCACAAGATGGGCTGAAAAATTTGTAAAAGCAAAATACAAAAATACCCGCCAAAATGCTGAAGAGGCCATTCATCACATAAAAACAAAAACAGTGATGGGTTTGGGATCTTCTGTGAATTATTTAGATAAGTTTACTGACAAGCCTGAATTAGGATTGTTTCGAGCTTTTCAGAACGGTTTGGTAAATATTGATGAAATGTTAAAAGATCCAGATCATGTTAATATTCTTTCACACACGCCAAAATTTTTTAATTTATCCAAAATTCCTTATGACTATGATCCGTTTGGCAGTTGTCCTACTTGGCATCAAATTATTGAAAAGGTTGTCCCAAGTGAGGAGGACCAAACCTTACTTCAGCAGTGGTTTGGATATCATTTAATTAGTGGTCTTTCAAAAGCCAAAATGATGTTTCTTGAGGGTAACGGCGCGAATGGAAAAAGTGTTGTCTTACTTGTGCTTCGATTAATGCTAGGAGAGGAAAATGTGTCTTCGATTCCAATCAATGGCTTTGATCCTGACAAAGTCTTCAAACTAGCGGCCACATATGGAAAGTTAGCAAACATTGTTGAAGAAGTTGGGCCGATTACGTCTAGGGTAGAGGAGACAATTAAGCTCTTTGTAACTGGTGGTGCAATTACAGTAGAGAAAAAATTTAAAGATCCATTCACTTTAAATCCAACAGCAAAGCTTACCTTTGCAACAAATGAGTTTCCAACATTCAACGATCGCTCGTCAGGGTTATGGCGGAGAATTCTTTATATCAAGTTTCCAGTGACAATTTTAAAGAATGAGCAGCGGCTAGAGTTTTTAGAAAGAGATTTTTGGCTAAATAATGGTGAATTGTCCGGTGTACTTAATTGGGCTTTAGAGGGAGCAAAAAGTCTGAATGCAAACGGCTTCTTGGAGACTGATCGTAAGAAAAATGAAGTCGATATGCTGAATATGAACTCAGATCTCTTGCGTCCTTGGGTTCAGGATCACTTTGAAGCTGACTCTAATGGTAAAGAATCGACTCGAAGAATCTTAGATCTATTTAGCGAAGCGATCAGGAATGCTCATCTGCCACGATTGTCCCAACGGGATCTTTTTAAAGAAATCCAAGCCCAGTTTCCAAATTCCTATCGGCCACCAAATGCTATCCAAGATAAGGATGGAGTGCGCAAGCGTGTGGTATGTGGAATTCGATTGAGTGAGGACACATGAAACACAGGACCAAAGTAACTAATATTCAATTTGTTATTAATATAAAGAGGAAGAAAGAGGTTCTGAGCGTGTTTCCGTGCGTTAGTGACCACATTTCTGTCACAAGATGTTTTTGGGAGGGAGGGGGTTATGTCAATCACGAGCTTAAATTGCAAAAACAGGACTGAAATGCTATCCCCTTCCCCTCGCTCTTTGACAATTTGGCTGGATAGTATCGAAGCTGCTCGGTTTTTGAAGGTTTCGGTACCGATGTTGCGAAACATGACTAGCAATGGACAAATTCCATTCTACAAGCTTGGTCGTCGTAATCGGTATCGGGCCGATGAGCTTGAGGTCCTCTTACTCAAAGAAAGAAGAGGCCCATCATGAGCATCAAGTTTGACGAATCGTCAAAGACCTACTCTGTTTCATTTTCCAAAAGGCATCCGACAACTCGGGTGCCTATTCAATTGAAGCGCAGGGGTATAAGTTCAAAAGCTGAAGCAAAAAGAGTTTATGAAGATTTGGTTGTTCAAGTTAGTGATAGGATCAAAAGGCGAATCGTTCCAACTTGGTCAGTTCACCTTGATCAGTATTTTAATAGTTTAAAGACAACGGATCTGATGAACTCAACGATTTATAATCGCGAAAAAGTTTTACGGCACCATACATTCCCTGCATGGGAAAATAAGCTTGTGGATGAAATCACGACTGAAGAAATCCACAGACTTCTGAATGTGCAGCTAGCTACAAATGCTGAAGCTCACCGGAAGTTTTTTATCAAATGCATAAAAAGTGTTTTTCAGTATGCTCTTGAAAAAGGTCTTATTAATCGTAATCCAACCCCGCTACTCAAGTTCAAAATTAATGATAAGATTAAGTCTGTTTTAAACGAAGACCAAATTGTGATTCTTTTAAGGCGGGCTCAAGAGTTGGATTGGGCTTGGTACCCACACTACGCAGTTGCTCTTTTTAGCGGAATGAGAAATGGCGAACTTTACGCCCTGACTTGGGATAAGGTAAATCTCGAGCATCGACAAATTTTAGTGAATTGTTATTGGTCGAGCAAGGATGGTTACAAATCAACAAAATCGGGTGATGACCGAGTCGTTGAAATTCCCAAACCACTTTTGCCTGTTCTTCAGGAGTTAAAATTGAAATCAGCTGGAAGTGAGTTTGTTTTACCAAGGCTCAGTAAGTGGGATAAGGGCGAACAGGCGCGAGAGCTGCGTTTCTTTTTAAAAACCTTAGGGCTCCCCGAGATTCGCTTTCATGATCTTAGGGCAAGCTGGGCAACGATGTTGTTGGGTAAGGGTGTCCCACCAAGTCAGGTCATGGCAATGGGGGGTTGGAAAGACATGGACACCATGATGATCTATATGCGCAAGGCGGGCATCAATATTAAGAACTCCACGAGTGTGTTAGACGGACTACAAACCCATGGGATTCAAGAAGCTGAAATCATTGAGTTAAAGACGCTCGACAAATGAGCGCTTTACGTTTTGTTCGGAATAGCGTACAAAAAAGAATGCACAGAGAAGATTATAAACGGCAAAGCTGTGATTTTGATTCTCGGAGGAAATAAAAATGGACAAGAAAAAGACATTAAAAAAGCCCAAAAAATCCATCATGATTAATGGGCTTGAGCTTTTTCGCCACGATCCTTCGGCAATTTTTAAAAATCACAAAGAGATCAAGGCTGCCTTATCAGAAGCTCTGATGGATGGTGACAAAGAGGCCTTTGTAGAGATTTTATCTGGTTATGTGCGGGCTCATAATATCTTAGAGGTATGTAGCCGAACGGGTCTTAGTCGGACAGTGGTTTATGAAGCCATCAGTGAGGCTGGGAACCCTTCTCTAGAGACTCTGTGTAGAATCATGACTTCATTTGATAAGTCGGCTTGATCGTTGAGGGAGAAGGGTTTCAAATGCCAACAAGAAGTCGTGATTGGAGTGAAGAGGTTTCACAAGAGCTGAAAGATCCTGCTTATGCACAAGGGTTTCTTCAGGAACTTCTTTCTGAGGGCGATGATCTACAAACTGCCTTGGGTCGTTTGATCAGGCTTTATGGTGTTAAAGAATATGCAAAGTTAGTTGATATGGATGAACCCGCAATTCAGCGAGCGCTCAATCCAAAGCACAACCCGACAAAGCAGACACTTGAAAAGTTGTTAGCCCCATTGAACTTAAGTTTAGGGGTTAAACCAAATGATGCGACTTAATGGAAAGTTCACCTTTTATTTGTGCAATTTTTTAGTAGCATTTATTGCGTTCAGCTCTCTAAAGTTGACATTAAATAGGGCAATGAATATTGTCGGGGCGTGGACGCAAATCAAAAAATAAACCTTATTCTTGAAGCTCTGAAAAAAGAGTTCAATCCATTGCGAGTTTTTCTATTTGGTTCGCGAGTTAATGGAAATGCAAATTCTGAGAGTGATTTTGATTTTGTTGTCGTCGTTAAAGAAACAAACAAAACACGGATTGAGAATATGCGCCGTGCACGGTCCTTAGCTCGAGAGGTTGCAGGAGTTTCAGCAGACGTTTTTGTATACGATCAAAAAGAATTTGATGAATATAAAGATGAATTAAGTTCTGTGCCCGAATCAGCGATTAATACAGGTCGGGAGTTAGATCTTGGCTAATTTAAAGTTAGCAAAGGATTGGCTGGGGCTTGCAAATACTGACCTTGTTGGTGCAAAGGCATTGCTTGATATGGGTGAAAGATTTTTAGCTCTCTCAGCATTTCACGCTCAACAAGCGGCAGAAAAAGCTCTTAAAGCCTATTTGGTTTTTCAATCAATTCGAGTTCCCAAATCCCATGACATCGGTGATTTAGTGGTATTAATTGAATTGAAAGATAAAAAACTTTCAGAACTTCTCAAACCATGTCTTGAGCTGACTGATTACGCAGTCGCTTATCGGTATCCTGATGCTCAGAAGCAACCCCTGACTCATCAGGCGGTTATTGAGGCGATAAGGCAGGCTGAATTAGCGCTGAGTGAAAGTATTAAGCGGATAGAATAGGATTATTTTTTTGATTTGTAGAAGTTTGTAGTAACCTGTAATCATCGTAGGAAATCGGCCTTGAAATCACTCACAAATTTCAATCTCCGCACTCCCTACCAAATTTACTACAGCCCAATTTAAAAAGCTGAATCAAACAAATATTTATAGGCAAGTGTGGGATGTTGAAATCAACTTCACTAGCTATTATTTTGAATTGTATTAACCTAATTTTTTGAAAGGTTTAAACACTGGCAAGTTTTCTTTATCAAAATGCTCAAATGTGAGAAAAGTAGTAGTAAGTTTTGTCTAAGGTAACAGAAAATTTTGGGAATTTCATATATTCAAAAACAATTAAAAATGATTGATAATTACCGACAGAAAATTTTGCAACAATCAAAAAAAGTTTCTCACTTTAGGTTTCATATATTAGGGATTTTTTCCGGCTTTTCGATATTAATACTTCTTTCTATAATTTCTAGTTCAGATTATTGGCAAAAAGCATATTTAACTATTTTAAAAAAATCAGGTTTGTATAAAAACGATTTCATACTCGAGAATGGTCAAAAATATGCTGTACCAACGAATTGGTTTTCGATAACGATAATTAATAGAAATGATATTATACCAATGCAAAATTTAGATATCTCAACAATTGACGTTGATCTAGTTTCTCTGCCATTAGAGATTTCAAATAATGAAGAAGAAATATGCTCAGAAAGTTTTAATATTAAATTAGTTAATTTGATCAATTCGAAAATCAATCGATTTTCCTTTAATTACCCAAGATTTAACAGGGTAAGTAAACCTGATACATTAATATTAGGCAGTTTTGAGCGCATCCAATTTAATAGTATGAATTTGTGTCACTTGCATTTAATAAGAGGTTCAAGTGGGATTTATAATGTTGAATTTATTTACTCGCACTCAAAAGAAAAAAATTATGGCTTTATTTTTGAATCAAAAAAAATTAAGGATTCTAAGCTTGATGATGTTCTCGCTCTTTTCAATTAACCGAATTAATCTTATTCAAGTTTTCTAATTTCGTCCTGTAAGTCTTTAGCATCTAGTTGTAATTGTTCAATTTGATTTGCAGTAAGCTTGGGATTTTTAAGTAGCTTTTCGGTTTCGACAAGCTGCCTTCTTTTTATATCAAGCAACTGCATTCGCACTTGAGAAAGTTCCATAGAGGTACGCTCTGAGATAGAACTAGAACTATGAACTTTAATTGTATCTAAAGCATTTACAATCTGTTTTCCAATAGATCTATCCGATGTCAACTCGTGAGCAGCAGCCTGAGTCATGATTAAAGTGACGGCTGCGACTCTATGATAGAGCATAAAAGCAGTTAGCAATGGTGCACCTTTTACAACTCCAACTGCCACTCCAGCGGCTGCAGAAATTTCAGAAGCGTAGAGCGAAGCTATAATTGACTGATGAGCAAAATTTGAAATTTGGCTTGATTCCTTATTGCCAAAGCAATGTTGAATTGCAAGTTGATAACCCCGAGAATTTAATTTTCTATGAAGTTCAGGTGATATCAAGCCTTGATGAATTCGATGTTTTACAATTTTGCCATCAAAACCTGTCAGGATTGTAGCTAGATTAGTAAAGTTCCCCAAAGCAACATCAGTATCTATACCCACCCACCAAGCGCCATAAAAGCTTAGACTTCTGCACTTATGAAAGGTCGTAAGATAAATTTCTTGATCTTTGAAAGGTAAAGAATCAAAAGGGTCTGTGATGCGACCTTGCGCCATTGATCCGTTCATAATTAATAAAAATATTAACCACTTAAACATTGTAGAAACTTACTGGCGGCACAAATTTCGACTATGAAGTCTGAGAAATTGAACATCCGCCAAAAGATTTGTGATATTTGTTTCAAGTTTTTCAATTGAAATTGTTAACTCTGGATCATGTGTAAGCCATGCTATAAGCTTTCCGATGGTCCCAATAATAACACCAATAGATAGAGTTAGAAATCCACCAAGGGCTGTCTCTTGGTAGGTAGCAAAAGTTGCAGTAGCACCACCAACGATTGCGGCACCAAAAGCGATATTGGCAACTATACTAGAGCCGCGATTTAGCAGATAATTGCCTTTCTGCTTTTCGATTTGTAAGAGCCTTTGAGCTTCAATCAGCTGAGACTCTGCTCTCGCAAGATCAGATATGACTCGAGAAAGCATTGCAGAGTCTTGTTCAGTACATTTGCGAGAAGTTACTTCTTGAGCATTAGAACTTTGGATAGCCATGATCTGAAATGCTAGAACATATTTAATTAGATTAATGAATATTTTCATAAAAAAACTCCTAATGAATCGGACCTTCAAGTTATGTGCAATTTTTAATCCTGTCTCATAATGAGAAAAACCAATTGGGTTAAACCTAAAATAGACCCTACTAGGTAAAACTAAAGTCCGGCTGTAAAAAATAATTTGTTTTTGACAAAATTAAACATTTTTTAACCACATCCAGTTTGTTTTTACCTGGACTGCCTTAAAACAAAACTATCTGCCACGATTTTCATATGAAGACTGCTCAATTTCATAGACGTGAAGCAGAAAGAATTTCTGCGCTTAAAAATTTACAACTTCTTGATACACTTCAAGAGTCAGAATTTGATGACTTGGTTAAACTTGCAGCCGAAATATGCAATTGTCCGATTGGACTTATTTCTTTAGTTGATGAAAAAAGACAATGGTTCAAATCAAAGGTGGGTTTAGAAGCCAACGAGACTCCTCGGGATGTGGCATTCTGTGCCCACGCAATTTTAGATGAAGACCGTTTGTTATACGTACCCAATGCTAAAGAGGATGAAAGATTTTGGGATAATCCTTTAGTTACACAAAAACCAAATGTGGAATTTTATGCGGGATTTCCTCTTTTGGATCCTATTAATAAACTACCCATTGGAACATTATGTGTAATTGATCATGCACCCAAAAATTTGAGTGATTCACAAAAAAATGCGATTCGAATTTTAAAAAAACAAGTTGAGCATCATTTATCATTAAGAGCTGAGCTCATTACTAAAAATGAAACAGAAACAAAAATTAGAAAAATTAATGAGCGACAAGAATATGTATTAGATGGAGCAGGCCTTGGCTCTTGGGATTGGTGGTTGGACACTAATAAAGTTAGATTTGATAAACGTTGGTGTGAAATGTTGGGATTAGATCATATTCAAGTCGAGCACAATCTAAAAACTTGGGAAGAATTAGTTCATCCTGAGGACAAGCAAAAAGCCTATCAGGATATTCAAACTCACCTAGATGGAAAAACTGAGTTCTACGAAAATATACATCGTTTAAGACATAAAAATGGTGAGTGGAAATGGATTTTAGATCGTGGTAGAATTAGTGAAAGAGATCCAAATGGAAAGCCCATAAGATTTACAGGTACTCATTTCGATATCACTGAATATAAAAAGAAAGAGTTTCTTTCTAAGGAAATTCAAAAAATTGCAAAAATTGGTGGCTGGGAACTTGACGTCAGCACTCAAAAAACACAATGGACTTCACAGACCTATGAAATTCACTCTCTTCCAGAACTAATACCAACTGACAAAATAATGGGGATTGAATTCTATCCTCCCCATGAAAAAAATCGAATCTCTGAGCTTGTTGGAAATTGTATCCAGGGAAAATACTTTCATCAAAAATTTGAGTTTATAGATGCAAAAAAAACAAAAAAGTGGGTTGAGGTTACGGGATTTCCGGTTAAAAACGCAAACAATATAATCACCTCATTGGTGGGTACTTTCCAAGATGTCACTGAAAAGGTGAAGCAACAAGCGCAACTCGAAGATACTCAAGCAAAAATGGCTCAGTCGGCAAAGTTGGCGTCATTAGGTGAAATGGCGGCAGGTGTGGCGCATGAGATAAATAATCCTTTGGCTATAATCAAAGCCAATACTCAACTGCTTCAAAAAATGACCATCGAGAATCCTAAGATTAGTCAAAGAATTGAAACCATTTTGAAAGCATGTTCACGCATTATCAAAATTGTCAGTGGCTTACAAAATTTTTCACGAATAACAAATAAAAATGAAAGGAAGCTGATTGATCTAGGTGAGATAGTAAATGAATCTCTCCAAATTGTAGAGGCCAAATCAAAATTCAATAATATCGAAATAATAGTAGATGCTGATGCAGGTGTTAAAATTAGCTGTGACCCTCTTGAGATAGAACAAGTATTAGTCAATTTGATTAATAATGCGGCTGATGCGGCCTCAACGACTGAGCAAAAATGGGTAAAGATTGAACTCAAATCAAATGACCGCAATATTGTTCTAAGAGTGATTGATTCTGGGAATGGAATTAGCTCAGAAGTTGAATCTAAGATGTTTGATCCATTTTTTACAACTAAACCCGTCGGAAAAGGAACTGGACTTGGTCTATCAATATGTAAAGGGATTTTAGATAATCACGATGCTATAATCTCAATTAACAAAGAATTCAAAAACACTTGCTTTGAAATCGTTTTCAAAAAGCAAGTGTTAATGAATGAAGCTATATAATTAGGGAATTATTAGATCCACAGTTTGTGCCTGGCCTGACATTCTAACTTTAACCTCGCCACGACGCCCATCTGCCAATTGTGCAAAAAGAGTGTACTCACCTGGGTCTAATACTTTAAAGAAGTGTCCCATTGAATTTGTTCGAAAGGGCTTTTCACCTTGTAAGAATGGGATATTTGAAATTCCTACCTGTGCTTTTGAGTACTGTCGATTTCGACCGTCAACAATTCGAAGTGTTAACATATTAGTATCAAATCGATTGAGTAAGTACGCCCAAGCTCGTCGATGCTTTTCAACAGTGGGACCTCTTAAATCGAAGGATGGCTGGAAGGATTGATTGATTTCAAAAGTAAAGGATACCGCTCCGAATTCGCCAAACATGTAGCCCATTGAATCACCATCTGTGGAATAAAGAAGTTGCCATGGGGTACCGGGAGTATAAGTACCACGGCCGCTATCGCTGGGAAGAATTTGAGCCACTTCATTGGCAACTTTTGCTATCAATGCATTTTCACCAGTTAAAACCCCACGACATCCGTAAGGATACAAAACCAGCTCACTGAAAGAGTGATAAGACAAATAAGCGGCAGGTCTAATTTGCTGTGCTAAATTCATAAGAGCTTTTGTTTCAGGTTCAGAAGCAGCTTCAGGTCCACGATAGTCCTGAGCGCTGGCGCTTCCAGATGAACCGCTGCATTTATTCCAACCAAATCCGTAGTTACGATTGATGTCGACTCCAAAAACTCGGTTGCCCTGAGCTCGAGCATTTTTTCTCCACATAGCGTCTCGTCTCCAGACAATATCGCTGCCATCCACGTTTAACATGGGAACAATCCAAATGTTCCATCTGGCAGCGAGTTCAGCAGCTTGGCGTTGTCCTCGTGCAAGTGTATTAAGGGCAGCAAGACCCACATCGAGAACAACTTCAGGAGTCATCACTTCACGGGCGTGGTGAAGGGCATCGAATAATATAGTTGGTTTTGTGTAGTATTCAGAGGAACGCATATTAGGTGTGGTTGAGATCAAAAGAGCCCAAATGGGACGTCCATTATTGGATGATCCAATTTGTTCTAATTTCGTAAATTGAGGAAATTTTTGATTCAAAGCTTTCAGAGCTTGTTCAACTTTATCTGGATTCAAGTAGCGAGAATCCAAGGCGGCTTGAATATTTTGTGGAGTTGATCTTTGAAAACCAGGCAGTCCAAGTTGAGCTAATTTTCCTATTCCGAAATCATCAGTGACAACTTCTATGATGCCTTGACGCCAATTGGAACCGGCCACATCGAATCCACTTTGTTGTATTCGAGTGGTGTAATTTGCCATCTCCTGAGGGGTTCTGACATTGACCTTTAAAAAGTAGCGAGCTCGAGGGCCGACACTGTCAGTAATAAAAATGGGAGCTTGTGAGGCCACAGTTGTCAGGCTCAATAAAAGAATAAGTAAAAGATGCTTCATGGGATCTCCTTGTTAATTTCGCCTATAAATTTAACTATTGATTGGCGGCTCATTACAAGGAGGAACTCACAATTCTTAATTTAATTAAGCGATGACCTGCATCACAAGTTGAGTTCGAGAAAATTGACGCTTTTTCCTTACATGATTTCATATGAATTGAAAATCATCTATAATATGATTCTTAATATCGATGCTGGATATTTCAAATGATTTGCAAAGAAACATAACTTATGAATGAAGAAAAAAAATCAAGTCAGGTTCTGAAAGATTTTATAGTGGCCTTCTTTGTTCCCACCTGTATCAATAAAATGTTTATGCTTTATTTTGGCATTAAATTCTCTGAGTTCCCCGGTGATGGCTATGGATATGGATTGGCAGCGTCGGTTGCATTTTTAATCTATTCCTTGGGTCACTTGATATGGAAATATAGAAATGTAGAGGATCCCTAATGACAACACAGGAAATCATAATTGAGGTGGTGGGTTGGATTTCAACGGCCACATTTTTAATCTCTATCTTACTTCCAAATAGAATTCGCTTACATCAATGGGGAATTTTCACATCCATAACCACTGGTATTTATGCTTTTGCGCATGGGGCTACGGCCATTTGGGTCAAATGGGTCATAGCCCTCATTTTCCATCTTTACATGTGGTGGAAAATAGCAACACAATTAAAGATGAGCGAAGGTAAATCATTAGTTGAAACTGACAAGACGTAAGTTCTTAATTGGAAGTTCTCTTCTTCCCCTATCTGCGCAAGATTGGGAGGAAAGAATTAGTCTTGAAAAAATACCGCAAGATCAAATCAGAGTTCTTCAGTCTGTCACAGATAGTGACTCAACTTTGATTGTTGTGGTGGCCCACAAATCTCGTCAGCTCACTTTCCAAATTGAGAGTCCAACCGCTGAAAACAAAGCTGAATTCAATTCTTCCAAAATTGATTTTAAGCTGACTGATTTTTTAATATATCAGCTGCACATTAAAAGTCTTGTTCCTGGAAATGATTATATTTTAAAAATTTCTGACTCTCAATCGGGCCGTACTCATCAAAAAATCTTTCATTCATTGCCAGAAGATTTCACAAAAATAAAATGGGGCTTTCTGACTTGCTCAAGCCATCGTAGAGCGGGGCCTCAGAGAAGTATGTTTCAGAAATTGAAATCAGAAAATTTAGATGCTCTTATTTTTGCAGGTGATCTTGTGTACGCCAACAGTGCGCTGGATACGGGTCTTGGGCGTCCTGCCACTCCAGAGCAAGCAGTTGCCATTTACGTCAAGACCATTTTTGAATTGGATCTTTATAATTTCGAGAGATTAGTCCCCATCTTTTCAACTTGGGATGACCACGATATGGCTATGAACAATGCCACTGAAGATCACCCCTACCTCGAGTTGGTCACGAAAATATTTAGAGCTTTTTATCCAGCAGACAGCCGCATTCGAACGATCAGCGAAGGGCCTGGTGTGGCTTTTTCAATGAAATTCAAAAATTTTAAATTAATATTTGCAGACAGCCGGTCCTTCTATAATCCAGATGCTAAAACTCTTCTTGGGGGGCGACAATTAGTTTGGATGCTTAATGAGCTGCATGGTGCAGGATCCATTTCTGCTTTGGTTTCTTCTATTCAGTTTTTAGATTATGGCCGTCTAGCCGAAAATGTCAGCGAATCTGCACCATGGGAGTGGGAACGGATCACTGAGTGGATGAGAAATTCCATTAATCCTACGCTCTTATTTTCGGGGGATGTTCACTACTCTCAAATTCAAAAGCTAGATCAAAAAAGTCATGGGATAAACAGCTTTGAAATCACATCCAGCGCTATGTTCAGTTTATCATCAGGATTTTTCGGCAAAAGGGGAGAAGATCAGGGGCAGTTGGCTTACTACGGATTCCCAAATTTTTTAGTCTTTCAAAACATAAAAATCGAAGAACGCACTTGTGAAATGCAGATTAAGTGCGTTTCTGAAAAAAATGATCAACAATTTTTAAAACAAGTTATCTTGAAGACTTAAAAAACTAATCTTCCTCGTCTTCAAGTTCTTCGTCTTCATCATCTTCTTCGAGATCTTCTTCATCTTCTTCGAGATCTTCCTCATCTTCATCGTCAACTTCAGATTCAGACTCAATCCTGAGAAGCCAACCCTCTTCGTAAGGATCCTCCATGATAATAGAGGGGTCTTCTATGACCTGAGAGTTCACTTCCAGCACTGTTCCATCAACGGGAGAGTAGATATCAAGAGGGCCATCACTTGTTTCAATGGTTCCTACCACGGACTCGGCTTCAACTTTTTCACCCTCAGGATTTAAATCAACAGAAGTCACTTCATCAAAATCTTCGAGTGCTTCCTCGTTGATTCCAATAGTGATAACTCCATCTTCTTCCTGTAACCACATGGATCCCATATAATTTCGGCGCTCGCTCATAATGTTCCCTTCGCTCGCTCTGTTGATTCTGGATAAAGTTAATTGAATTTCAAGTCATCGGATATTTAATATCATCCATTAGCTAAGCTAATAACGCGCACCGTCTTGAAGCTTTACTCTAGAGTGATGTTTCTGGTACACACGGGTCTCTCAAAAACGTAAATGACTTATCAATTTCAGAGGGGGAATTGATGATGAAAAAAGTTTTTGTCTATGGCTCTATGTCGCAAGGCATGGTTCACTTTGATAAAATCAAACATGCAGTCGAAAATGTAATTCCAGCCAAGCTTATTGCTGCTGCGTATCAATTGTCATCTGGCTATCCCATCATCATCAAGGAAGGCATGGATGAAGTGCCTGGCCATGTTGTGGAGCTCAAGTCACCAGATATGATGATTCCAGTCTTGGATGAATTTTTCGGAGCTTCACGCTTAGATACTTCGAAGGGCCTACACCTCCGTGAGTCGGCATGGGCCACTTTGGTAGATCAAAATGAACCCGTTGAAGTATGGGTCTATTTTTTAAATCCAAAAAAATTGCCCTCCCAGGCAAAAAAGATACGAACAGAAGATTGGTCAAATGCGCTTAATGCCCCTAAATTTATAGATCAGCTGACTGACAGACAGAAAATGTACCTAAGAAAATTAGGACAAATTACGGGTCGAGAGTCTGTTCCCGTTGATCTTTCACTTTACCGTGAGCTAATGAGTCTTGAATTGATCGTAGACAAGGGACGTCGTCTTGCCTTATCTAAGTTTGGACAAGAGGTGTATCGTTACTTGGGAGAAGCCACACTTTAGAATTGTTCTCATTGAGCCTGAGATTCCCCAAAACACAGGGAATATCGGGCGTACCTGTGTTGCTGCCAATTGTGAATTGCATTTAGTCGGAAATCTTGGCTTTGAAATTAATGATGCCCAACTCAAAAGAGCCGGTCTCGACTATTGGCCACATTTAAAGTGGTATAGACATGAAAAGTACGAAGATTGGTGGAACATTGTCGAGAATCCATCCCGGGTCTTTTTTACTTCTGCCTTTGCAAAAAAATGTTACACCGATGTAAGTTATGAAAAAGGCGATTGGCTTGTCTTTGGAAAAGAAACAAAGGGATTGGATCCCCAGATACTAAAACAATTTCCAGATCAGAACTTGCTTATTCCGCTTTTGGGTCCAGCTCGAGGCCTTAATTTGGCAACAGCCGTTGCTGTTGTGGCCTACGAAGGAGTGCGGCAGTTGGGAGTATCAATTGAATAAACGAAGTCTATCAGTTCTCTATTTTTGTCTGTTTGCCTTATTGCCAGCAATCCCAATAGTTACAAGCTTTTATGAAATCCGCCATGCTGTCGTTTTTGATCAACCCGTTCGTTGGCAAGAAGGGGAAACAAAGAGATGGGATTTACCCAAACTCCAGGCCAATTCATACGAATTTCGTCTTGAATCTGATCAATCCAAATGGGAGCCAATCATCAAAGCTCGATGGCAAGTTGTATCTGGAAATCAATCTTTGGCTAAGAGTTCTGAGTTAGGCCAGGAATGGAACATGGTCCGACCATTCCTTCAGACAAAATTTGAAGAGCCGATAGAGTCAGGAGTTATTGAACTCCAGTTTTTAAACACGGCTAAGGAATCCCATCCTGTGCGCTTAAAAGTATCTCTTGATCGTGGAGTTATTTTGGAAAAGCAAACTCGACTATTCATAATACTCCTTGCCTTCAGTCTGGGTTTTATTGTCTTGATTTGGAAGCCATTTTTAACTGTTTCAGATGAAGCCGTTGCTTCCGATAAATGACGCTTATCGACCTTGCCGCCTCAGTGACCTACAGTTATTCTGTCACAATCTATGGCAGCATCATTACTTACAAAAATATTTGGAACTAAACACGATCGCGAAATGAAAAAATTGCGACCGACAATTGACCTCATAAACAGTCTTGAACCGACTATGAAAAGCCTTTCAGACGAACAGCTGAAAGCGAAAACGGTGGAGTTTAAAGAAAAGTTAAGAAATGGGGCTACCACAGATCAGATTTTGCCTGAAGCATTTGCTGTTTGTCGTGAAGCTTCAAGACGAGTTCTGGGTATGCGTCACTATGATGTGCAGCTTATTGGGGGCATGGTGCTTCATAGAGGTTCCATTGCAGAAATGAGAACCGGTGAGGGCAAAACTTTAGTTGCGACTTTGCCAGTTTATCTCAACGCTCTGACCGGTCGAGGTGTTCACCTTGTCACGGTGAATGATTACCTCGTTCGACGTGATGCTGAGTGGATGGGAAAATTATATAATTGGTTGGGGTTGTCGACTGGAATTATCGTCCATGGACTTACTGATGAAGAGCGCAAAATCGCCTATAACAGTGATATCACCTATGCAACAAACAATGAGTTGGGATTTGATTACTTACGAGACAACATGAAATATGATCTCGAAGATTATGTTCAGCGTGAGCATCACTATGCTATCGTGGATGAGTGTGACTCCGTGCTAATTGATGAAGCCAGAACTCCACTCATTATTTCAGGTCCTGCCGAAGCCTCAACTGATAAATACTATGCCATCAACAAAGTAATACCCCATCTTCATAAAGATAAACACTTTACAATCGAAGAAAAATCTAAAACCGCAGCTTTAACAGAAGATGGAATAACACTAGTTGAACAGCTTCTAAAAGTCGGCAATCTCTTTGACCCTGAGCATATCGAGACTCTCCATCATGTCTATCAAGCACTCAAAGCACATCAACTTTACCGTCGAGATGTTGAATACATGATAATGAATAATGAAGTTGTCATAGTGGACGAATTCACTGGTCGACTCATGCCAGGTCGTCGCTGGAGTGACGGTCTTCACCAGGCTATTGAGGCAAAAGAAGGTGTTGAGGTTAAGAATGAGAATCAAACCCTCGCCTCAATTACTTTTCAAAACTATTTCAAAATGTATTCAAAACTGTCGGGTATGACAGGAACAGCTGACACCGAAGCTGTTGAATTTAAAAAAATCTACAATTTAGAAGTCTCTGTTATTCCCACTAATAAACCGATATCCCGTTTAGATCGTGAAGACGTGGTTTATAAAGATCAAAGCGCAAAATATCGTGCCATTGTGAGAGATGTAAAAAGCCGAATTGAAAAGGGACAACCCATTTTGATCGGTACAGTCAGCATCGAAAAATCTGAAATTTTGAGCTCCTACCTAAAAAAGGAAGGAATTCGTCATGATGTTTTGAATGCAAAAGCCCACGAGAGAGAAGCCGAAATCGTCGCCCAAGCCGGACGTAAAGGTGCCATCACAATTGCGACAAATATGGCTGGTCGTGGAACGGATATTAAGCTGGGTGGAAACCCTGAAATCATGGCTAGAAAAGTAACTTCAGAAGACAGTCCTGAGTACCCTGCAACTCTCGAAAAATTTCATAGGCAATGCGAGGAAGAAGGAAAACTTGTTGTTGAAGCCGGGGGACTTTACATCGTTGGAACTGAAAGACATGAGTCTCGACGTATCGACAACCAGCTGAGGGGGCGATCGGGTCGTCAAGGTGATCCCGGGGAATCTTGTTTTTATCTTGCGCTTGATGATGATTTGATGCGCATTTTTAATGGCGAAAGAATTCAAAAAATTATGGGAATGCTGAACATTCCTGACGACGAGCCCATCACGGCTAAGATGGTCACGCGGTCAATTGAAGGTGCACAAAGAAAAGTCGAAGGGCACCATTTCGAAGTTCGTAAAAATCTTTTGGACTACGACAATGTCATGAACCTTCAGCGTCAAGCCATCTATACGATGAGACGGAATATTCTTGAAGGCAAAAACGTCGAAAGAACTGCTCTCGATATGCTAGGGGATGTGACTTCCGTTGTTCTGGATAACTTTATTCCCGATAAACGTGAGCAATGGAGTCTAGAGGGTTTAGGCAATGCTCTTCAGCAGCAGTTTGGTCTTAAGCTGGATTTTGGAACGAATCCAACGGGTGAATCCATCACAAAATCAGTGGCGGATGCAGTTAAGGCCAGCTATGAAAAACAAAAAGCCACAATGGGCCCCTTCTTTGAACAAATATTAAAAATGGTTTTGCTTCAGGCCATCGATCAGCGCTGGAAAGAGCATTTGCTCGTGATTGATAAACTTAAAGAAGGCATTGGTCTTCGTGGGTATTCTGGTAAAGACCCCATCATTGAGTATAAAAAAGAAGCTTATAATGCATTTGAAAAACTCAATGACGTTATTAAAGGTGATGTGATTGAGAAGATTTTAAAAGTGCAAATTGTGGCCCAGCAGGCAGAGCAAGCCATAGAGAGCTTTAGACCAGAAGCCACCGATCTCGACAGTCTTGATTATGGCCATGATTCAGCACCGCCAGTTGTTGAAAGTGCTCCTGTCACAAGAAAGATAACAATGGGTCGTCCGAGCCAAAATGAAATGGATGAGCCCAAACTGAATCGAGCGGATAGAAGAAGATTTGAGAAACAAAAAAGGAAATAGATTTGGCCATTTGTCCAAAGTGCCATTCAGATGTTGAAATTCAACAGCAATTTTTTGGTGGACTTTTTACTTGCCCTAAATGCCAAGCTGTTTACTTTACAAATTTTGATGGGGTTCCTGAGGGCTCTTCGACGGAACCTTCAGCTCCCGACCAAAGCAATCTTGCTAATCAATTCAGTCAAGTCGATCAGTCAATGACTTTTGAGCCCATGCAGAACCTAGAGAACATAGAGAGTCAAGGGAACCAAGAAAATCGAGAAAATGAAGAAAACCCAGGGTTCCAAGCAGTGGATCAATCGATCGAACAGAATTTCTTTGAGGATTTGAATGAGAATCCTCCTCAACAAAAAGACAATTTGAATGATGTCGTTCGATATGGAAATTCAGACCAAGTCAGCTCACCCATAAGCTACCGCCTTATTATTTCAGGGATCGATTTATTACAAAATATGAATGAACTAAAAGAGGCTATTTCTGACTCAAAACTGCAAATCAATTTTTCTGATCTTAAGGGGAAAATTAAAAAAGGACAGCTCATTCTTGAAGGCTTAACTCCGGCAAAAGCAGCCGTATTGGCTCAGAGAATACGCACACTCAATTTATCTATGAAATGGGAGCTTAAAATTTATGAATAAAATATTATTTGCTCTCTTAACTTTGGTCTCAACTTTAAGTAGGGGTGAAGAAGAAAAAGGGCCACCTGCAGCGGAGTTACCGTCAGCCTCCAGTCGCGCACAACAGGAATTAATAGAAACTGAAAAACAGGTAAGTGCTTTAACGGCTAAAGTTAATGCCAAACAAGCTTCCATTGATTCCTTGCTAAAACAAAAACAAATTGAAAAGGATCCTGAAAAAGTAACTGAGCTTATTAAGTTGCTTCAACAAGAGCATCGTGACTGGTCCTCTTTGATTCAAGAGCATAATTCCAAGTTGAATGTTTTAAAATATAGATTTCCAGAGCGTGGAGCCAGTTTTGAAAGGAAATACAAACGTTTCAATCCGCGCAGCCTTGATCAAATGGAAGAATCGGTAGGGATCGAGAAGCAGCTGCATTTATCTCGTGAAAAAGTTAAAAAAGTTTATGGTGTCAGCGAGCAGACCAAAAAGCCAACATCTGATTTGAAAAAGAAGACTCCACAGCAAGATCCCTTACTCAAACCCAAAACAATTTCAAATTAGTTAAATCTACTGAATGGGTTCAAACTG
>JBKDFX010000084.1:0-3756 GCA_046336825.1 Bdellovibrionales bacterium
TGTCGATGGAAACTTCCACATCGTGACCTTGAGTGGGACAGTTATGAAATGGCATTGTTAAAGGATCATGCCGTCGACCAATCACAACACCTTTGGTATTGGCAGGAATCAACGCACAGGTGATTCCTAAATCTTCTCCGCGGCCAAGTAAATTTTCAGGATCACGAAGTTTAAAAGCGAGTCCAATAACTGATGAAATAGCCGCTAGGGTGATCCATCGTTTGTTCCAGTTAAGGCGGATCATGATTTTACCGTCAGGACCTTTGAAAACCACACCATGAGAGGTGATGGATCCTGCGTCTGAACCTGCCAGTGGTTCGGTCAAACCAAAACAAGGCATCTCTTCACCCCGAGCCAGTCGAGGCAAATAATAATCTTTTTGAGCTTCAGTTCCGTAATGCACTAAAAGTTCCGCTGGCCCCAGTGAATTAGGCACCATGATATTGATGGTGACTGGAAGAGATCTTGAGGACAACTTCATGATGACTTCAGAATGGGCCAAGGCCGAAAAACCGAGACCACCGTATTCTTTGGGAATGATCATTCCTAAGAATTTTTCTTTTTTAATGATGTCCCAAACTTTTTGTTCCACTTCGCGGTTGCGCCAAGTTTTCCAAGCGTCAATGGCTTCGCAAAGTTTTTCAACGGGCCCGTTCATAAAGGCTTTTTCTTCAGCCGTGAGATCCGGATAGGATTCTTTCATGAGTTTTGAGAAATCTGGGTTTCCAGAAAATAAATCTTTTTCGACCCAAGTCACACCTGCATCAAGTGCTGTGCGCTCAGTTTCTGATATTCTTGGAATGATCTTGAGGGCCTTCATCGCCTTCATCACCAGACTGGAAACTAAAACAGTCCTGAGTGGCTTAATCAAAAAGAGAGCAAAGACAGCCGTTAGTGCGATAAGAACTTCCATGGGGAATCCCCATGCGCAGCTCAAGGCCAACACCACCAGGGCCCACACAAAAAGTGGGGATCCAAAGTAGCCAATTAAAAGTAAAACAAGAATCGTGAGGGGAAGGGCGCTGGCAAAGTAATTTTGCAAGACACCATGATACTGACCCAAATCCATCTGGAGCTCCTATCTATGTTGCTGATAGGAAAAGCTTAAACTTCAAATCTCCTACAAGTCTATCTTTTGCTGATCTACAAATAAAAAGGCCTGTTTTTTAACAGGCCTTTTATTAAAGACAATTAAGAGAGCCGATAGGACCGACTCAAGTATTTATCTTAGTTGCTACCTTCAGCAGGAGCTGCACCTTCAGCAGGAGCCATTTCGGTGGGAGCTGCACCTTCAGCAGGAGCTGCTGCAGCGTCAGCAGGAGCGGCTTCAGCAGGGGCTGCCATTTGCTCTTGAGTGGGAGCTGCGTTTTCAGCAGGCTGGTTTTTTGAACATGTAAAACCAGTTGTGAAAGCCAATGCGATCAAAGATGCGATTACGATATTCTTCATAACAAGAATTCCTTCCTTTAAGTCTGTGCAATTGAATGCATCAGAGTTGTTTTTAAAATCTCGACTTTGGTCAGAGTAGCGATTCGCATGACTTCTCGCAAGATTTTTTTTATTAGAATTTAAAATCCTAAGCCTGACATTTTGAACAATAAAAAGAGGACCTTCCGGACTGGGTTATTTTTTTTACTGGATGTTGGCACACCAAACAAGGCAGCTTTGACCTTCCATAGACAGAAAACCGACTTTGCATTTGCCCCTTTTGCCCTGAAAGATGCCGGTAATCATCGATACTGGAGCCGCCATAAATCAAAGCTTCATTTAAAATCTCAACAATAGATTTTTTAAGTTTTTCAGCTTCCCGCTTTTTAATCCTACAACCTAAACGCAAAGGCGAAATACCAGCTCGAAAAAGAGCCTCACTGGCATAGATATTCCCCACTCCCACGACAATTTCAGCGTTCATAAGTAGATTTTTTATGGGGGAAGACCGAGTGTGAACTTTTTCATACAGATCCTGCCAAGACCAATCACTGCTTAAAGGCTCAGCTCCCAGTTTTTTTAAAAGTTTATGAGTTTCATGGTTTTTTAAGATTTCAAAAAAACCAAAACGACGGGGGTCATTGTAAATAAGTGCTAGGGATTTACGAGTATTCTGATTTTCCAAATCTAGAACCACATGATCGTGTTTTTTTTGAAGATCAGAGGAGTTTTCGATTCGCCAGCTTCCGGTCATGCCGAGATGCGTTAATACACCTTCTCCATTTTCAAAGCGAAAAATTAGGTATTTGGCCCTTCTTTCAATATTGACGATGGATTGCCCAATAAAAAAATCTTTTTGATGGCGAGGCATGGGAGTTCTTAAATTGTGAACGGAAAACTTCACTTCTCTGATCAGGGCCGGCATTGGCAGCTCTTGCGCCAGTTGTCTTCGAAGGGTTTCCACTTCAGGCAGTTCTGGCATTAGGCACCTAACTTATTGAAATTGTTCACTATTATTTTTGCTTTCACTGCCACACCAGCCGACACCACCCAATTCGGTCCAAAACCACCCATTTTATACACCTTTTACCCTCTTAAATGCGACTACATTTCCACCCTCAGGAAGCACCATTTCTTGTAAACCCAATTGCTGAATATGGGCCAGAATTTTGAGCGAAGTTTCCTTCTGAACTTCACCATCGATACTTGAATAATGGGCCGCAAGCTTCAGGTCCTTGTGCCCTGTCATTGCAATTACCGAATCAAGACCCATGCCTCCAACCTTCCTGGCCAATAAGGAATTGAGTTCTTTTTACGATCAAATGCGAGTGCCTGAGCAAAGTCTTGGGGATCATAAAATAAAACACTTTACGTCTAAGACGGGATTGATCTCTATCTACTGCGAAAAATTTAATTCTGATTCACTTACTGCAAGATGTCGAATAGAAATCTTTAAAGGGCGCACATCCTATTCTTATTCGGATATCACTCATTATTTTCAGGAACATAAAGCGAAAGTGTTTATGACATCACCGGAGGCAACTGAATTAGAAGGAATATTTCCGCAAAACAGATTCGGTTATTTTGATTTTAAAATCAAAACATACTGTGGAGTCGTTCTACCTTGCGGATCAATCAATTTGGAAGTGAGTGGGTACTTCATGGATCGGGTTACTATCGAGAATAGGACTCAATAGAAAAAGATAGGTGGAAAAATGAAATTACTGTTTGCACTTTTTGTGGCAATGGCAAGCTCGGCAAGTTTTGCTGCTTGCAAAACCGACATTGTGAATGATCGGATATTTGGCCCTGTTCGTTATCAAGTTCAATTTTTAAATACTTCTCCTGCTCAAATAAAGCTGGATATTTTAGATGCGAAAGATCAAGCAGCAGTGTCTTTTATCGGCTATCCGATTAAACAAGGTACCTTTGCAGATACTAAATATTGGTTAGCTGAAAAGGTTTATGAGATAGGAGCTTCTGGAGTCCATTTGCCACTTAATGAAGGCTATATAGAACTTCAAACAATACCTGGCTTTAGAGGTTATAATGTTCTTTTTAAATCTAAAGGAAGAGAATTAACCACAGGTTACTGTAAACGATAGAAATCAGAAACACAAAAAATGCAAAACGGTCCTGGCGCTCGAATTAAACCCCTTGTTTGAATCTAAATTTAGGTACGAGAATGCAAAGCCATTTTGTGTCCCAAAATAAAGATTCAGTTTAATTTTTAAAAACATGTTCAGTTGAGCGATCTTTTTAAATCTGCTCAACTGATTGCCGTCATCGTCACTGTGCTACTTCAGCCCGTCTTACCTTACGCGGGAC
>JBKDFX010000085.1:0-22595 GCA_046336825.1 Bdellovibrionales bacterium
GATCGATTTACTTCACCCGATATTAAGTGGATCACTTTGCCCGACAGTTCTGGCTTGAAATACCAGATTGTAGAAGCTGTGCCCAAGCCTGATTTGAACCCAGATAATTTACTCACCCAGCTGTTCTACCGTGAGTTTAAAGACTTTGATAAAATAAGATACGGTAGCTCCAATGTGGCTTCAAAATCAGAACTCAATGCAATTCGTAGAAAATTTAAAGAGCAGTTGGCAGCTGCTGTAGATAAGGGTCAAATACCGGTTGAAAAATTAATCGATTTCGCTCAGGAACTTTACATTAAATATTATCTGCCAAATGTTAGAAATGTAAGCGGCTTGTACTACTATGCGCACACACCTCGTGATTTTCCAGCGATGTCATACATTCGTGATTTTTATTTTGATTCCCATGCAGACGTTCTTTCTTTAGTTCCGTCAGCAGCTAAATTAACTAAAACAACTTCTGATTTTAGAACATTGGAGAATCAGGCTCTAGATATCATTGATAGAATTGGCTCCTATGAATATTTCCAAGATTTTGGTACAGGAATTCCCAGATGGGCTAAAAATTCTTCCATTCGAGATGCTAAAAGAATGGCCACTGCCATTTTGATTGATAAAGCCGCCCAGCGATTACAACAGCAAATTTTAGGTTTAAGCTTGAAAGAACTTGATATGCTTCTTCAAGAATACTCTCGCCGAATTAATATCATCGAAAAGCGATCGGTGTTCTGGTTGGAAAACCTGGGGCCAAAAGCACGAGCCTCATTAACTGGTTTAATGGTCGAAAATAAACCTGAAGTGGGAGTGCCCCTGGCGGCTTTTGTGCTTTTGATGGGTGATGCCTTCAATTCGAAACTCTACAGTGAAGATCCCATGCTGCTACTTTACTTTCGTACAATGAGGGCTCAGGTGGCTACGATCCTAGCTCAAGAGTAGTTTCAATTCGTTTAGATTATTTCTTTTTTTAGATTATTTCTCGCCCATTCTTTTTATAAAAGCTTGGGCTTTTTCCTTTGGATCTTGGCTGTTGGGAGTTTGTTTGCGATCTAAAGTAAAGCGAACTTCTGTGACTTTGAGTTGTGGGTAAGCCTTCTGAACGGCTTTTAAGATATTATCTTTTAAAAATGTCATCTGATGTAAAACTGTCGAGTGAGGCACCCAAATCCAGAGTGTGGACCATTGCAAACCAACAGGTTCTGTTTGTCTAGCCAAAGTGGGGCCCACCACTTGATCCCACTTGGACCACATCTTCCAACGAATAAACTGCTGAGAGAGCGGGGATTTCCCGCCTTCAAAAAGCTTTTGCAGCACTTCAGTGCCCGTTTTGAATTTATTTTCAAAATCTTCGTCAGCCATGCAGATTTCATCAGTCCCAGATTCACTCCTGCTTTTCCATCATTGACACATCGTTACGATCTATGTACCTGTCACATTATGGTGACGGTGGTTGGGGCGGGATTAGCAGGATCAGAATGTGCGTGGCAACTCGCGCAAATGGGCTTTGAGGTCGAATTGATTGAAATGCGACCAGAAAACCAAACCCCTGCACATAAAACAGAAAAATTTGCTGAGCTTGTTTGTTCCAATTCATTTGGTAGTCTTTCTGAAACCAGTGCCACGGCGCAATTAAAATGGGAGGCTGAAAAGCTCAACTCGCTCATTCTTGCGTGTGCTAAAAAAGCCTATGTGCCAGCAGGACAAGCTCTGGGTGTGGACCGAGAATGGTTTTCACAGTTGGTCACTGAACATTTGCGGGCCCATAAAAATATTCGCATCTCGAGCCGAGAAATAAAAAACCTTGAAGAACTTCCTCGCCCCTGTGTTATCGCCACAGGACCCTTGACTTCAGATTCTCTATCGCAATCTTTACAGAATCACTTTGGTGGAGATTTTCTCTATTTTTTTGATGCCATAGCTCCCATCATCGACACTGATTCCATCAACATGGATGTCGCCTGGAAAGCAGATCGCTACGACAAAGGAACACCCGATTATATCAACTGTCCTTTGGACAAAGAACAGTACAATCGATTGATCACAGAAATCCAAAATGCTCGCAAGATTGAACCTAAACATTTTGAAATCACTCCTTTCTTTGAAGGCTGCATGCCCATCGAAGTGATGGTGGAACGTGGGCCACAAACGCTAAGGTTCGGCCCCATGAAACCCGTAGGACTGACCAACCCTCGGACAGGTCGCTACCCCTATGCTGCAGTCCAATTGCGACAGGACAACAAAGAGGGCACGGCCTACAACATGGTGGGATTTCAGACTCGAATGGCCTATGGCGAACAAATTCGAGTCTTCAAGATGATTCCTGGCCTTGAAAATGCTGAATTTATGAAATTGGGAAGTATACACAGAAACTTGTTTATAAATACTCCGCGACTCTTAAACAGAGATCTTTCATCAAAAAAAGATCCAGGACTGTTCTTTGCGGGACAAATCACCGGAGTTGAAGGCTATTTTGAATCCACATGTATTGGCCTTTTGGTGGCTCACTTTTTAGCACAAAAAGTTCGTGGCAAAATTGTGACTGAACCGCCACGCTCAACAGCACTTGGCTCCTTACTTGAGGCCATCACAGATCTCTCGCGAGCTGACCACTTTCAACCCACTAATATCAATTTTTCACTCTTGCCCGCACTCTCCGAAAATGAGAGGGATAAATCTATTCGGAAGCAAAAACAGGTAAGAATAGCGCAAGAGTCACTCCTACAATGGCTTAATTCAAATCAAATCCATTCGAATTCACCTCTGGAAATTTAAAATTTTTTCAAGTTTGCTCATAATTATGACATTTTGCGTACCTGCGTCTTGTCCATGGTGACCTGACAGCTGTAGAGCTAACGAACTTTGATTAGAATAAAGACAATACGGATGCACAGTGCATCCAAGTGGCTTCTCCTCGGATTTCTCGTCTCTGTTATTATGGCCACTTCGCAATTTGAACCTTTACCCCATCAGCAGGCTGAAGCCTTAGCCATGGCTCGTCAGTACCAGCCTGTCGAAGTTCTAGTTTTGCAAAATCCACTCACACGCTATCAAGACACCTACGGAATAACTTGGGGTCTGGACTACGAGCGTTTGAAAGATTTTGCCCATCATTCAGGACTCCAACTGAAATTTCGAGTCTTTAAAAATAGGACGGCTCTCGAAAAAGCCCTTCGAGCTGGATCTGGTCGCATTGTCATTTCTCGAGAGCCCTTACTCAGTGAGGATCTTCTTGATGGTCCTGCGCTTGAAGAAATTGAAACTGGAATCTTCTGCAATAAAAAAAGCAACTCCCTGCCCATTGAAAGTTTACGTATAAAAATTGTTAAAGGTCCCCTTGAAAGAACTGTCAAACAAGTTGAAGAGGGAAAAAGATGGGACTGTTTCCAAAGTGAACTTCAAATCGGTCGGTTGGCCACTCAAACTTATCTTAAAATCGGTTTGCGCAAAAATTGGAAGACTCAAGAACACTACACCTGGAAAGTCAGAAAAAATTCTGAAAGCTTGTTAGTGCTGCTCCAAACCTGGTACCGACAGGCGGCAAGATCTGGAGCCCTATTTGCTCCCCACTACCGATTTTTTTCAACCCTTAACACCTTAGACGATGCTGACATTCGAAGATTTTTTTCTCGAATAGATGTTGTCCTTCCCGATTATATTTCTGCATTTCAGGATGTTTCTCACGAAGTCAAATTGCCCTGGTCCTTGCTGGCAGCAGTGGCTTACCAAGAATCACAATGGGAAGCTAAGGCTGTCAGTTACACGGGTGTTAAAGGCCTGATGCAATTAACTAAAAAAACAGCTGAACATATGGGTGTCACTAACCGCGAAGATCCATTTCAAAGCATCTGGGGCGGCTCTCGATATTTGAAACATTTATGGAATGAATGGGCTCACATCAAAAATGAAAAAGATCGTCTCATGATCACATTAGCTTCCTATAATATTGGAATTGCTCATATGCTGGATGTGATTCAATTGTTAGAAAAGCAAGGTCTTCCCAAGCACAATTGGAAACACATTGAAAAAGTTCTTCCGACTTTAGAGGACGAAGATGTTTATGAAGGCTTACGTTACGGCTATGCTCGTGGCACTGAAACTGTGGATTTCGTTAAACGCAGCTATTCATTTTACCAAATACTCAGCCTTAAGCGTTCCCACTTTTAATTCAACATCGATGACCTGTTGAACGACAATAAATATTTACTTTTTTAAAAACGTTAAATTGTCAATTTTCTATCTTAACCCTATCATTTCTTGATGCTTAGTTATTTGCTTCTCTTTTTCTTCGCACTTTCGACTTTCGCCAAAGAATCCATTAAATCAGATCATGTTGAAATTGACCTACTTACACCTGATACTTTTGCAGCTAACCAAGAGACCTTGATTGGATTTCATTTTCGTCCTGAAAAAGGTTGGCATGTCTATTGGAAGAATCCAGGAGACTCAGGTGCTGCCAC
Source organism: Bdellovibrionales bacterium (assembly GCA_046336825.1). Taxonomy (GTDB): domain Bacteria; phylum Bdellovibrionota; class Bdellovibrionia; order Bdellovibrionales; family Bdellovibrionaceae. The sequence continues at coordinate 4,455 of JBKDFX010000085.1, forward strand.
CAAATTTCAATTTTCGTCCCATCAAGTCCAAGTGGGTGCTACTCTTTGGCCCTATCCTAAAAGATTACCTGTCGCTCACTTAACTAATATTGGATATGAAAATGAAGTTGTTTACCTGGTCCCGATTCAGACAAAAAGTGTTGAAAAGGTAGAATTAAAAGTTCAACTGGAGTGGTTGGTCTGCAAAGAAGATTGTGTTCCAGGATTTGGAGAGCTTGCGTTGTCTCGTCCTGTTGTCGGAAAAACATCAAGCTTCAAACCACAAGTGGAAAAGCTCATAAATAATTATAAAAATAAATTGCCTGCATCTGGAAGCACCTCTCCCTACAACTTAACTTTAAAAATCCATAATGACGAATACTTACAGGTGGATTTAAAAAGTAAAAATGAGTTGCCAAAAGATATAGATATTTTTCCAGTCGAACCTGAAGTCTTAAGTCCAGGACAACCATTAATAAAAAAAACGGAAGACTCCTATCAAATTCAATTCCAAATTTCAGCCACAGCTCCACATGCAAAAACTCTGAGTTTTGTTCTTGTTGCAGATGGAAAAGCTTATGAATTTACAAACCTTCCCGTTTCCACTTTGAGCCCTGCTGAATCCACTTCATTGGCAAGTTTATTATCACTTCTGTTTTTTGCATTTTTAGGCGGCACCCTTCTCAATCTCATGCCCTGTGTTTTTCCCATCATTTTTATAAAAGCCTTTGCCTTTTTAAAACTTCAGGACTCCAGGGCAAAAATTAAAGATGGCGTACTTTATACACTCGGCGTGCTCACGACTTTCACTGCACTTGGAATTCTATTTTTGATGCTAAAACAAATGGGTATGTCTGTGGGCTGGGGATTTCAATTGCAATCTCCTCTTGTCATTCTTTTTCTCATTATTTTATTTTGGTTGATGGCCCTTAATTTTCTCGGTGTATTTGAATTTGGAACTCAAATTATGAACACCACGGGAAATATCTCCTGGCGCACATCGTTTGGAACAGGAGTGCTTTCTGTTTTCATTGCAGCTCCTTGCACGGGTCCTTTTATGGGCACTGCTCTAGGCGCAACGGCCACCCTTCCTCATTTTCAAGCCCTGCTCATTTTTATCTTTTTAGGATTGGGTTTGGCCTTCCCTTACTTTTTACTCAGCTTAAAACCCCAATTGGCAAATTATTTACCTAAGCCCGGGCCTTGGATGGAAACTATTAAACAGTTTTTCGCCTTTCCCCTATTTGCTACAGTTCTTTGGTTACTTTGGGTGTTGGGGCAGCAAATTGGAACAGAGGGTTGGTTTTATTCTGGTCTGATTTTACTCGTGATTTCATTCACACTGTGGGTGAATTCAAAAAATATAAAAGTAGGGAAATACTTTCTATGGGCTCTCACAATTCTTTTGATTGGACTTGCAACGTACCAAGTTTACAACACTGATAAATCAAATAATCTTTCCCATTCAAAATCGAAATGGACTGATTACAGTCCTGATAAATTGAAAGCAGCTCTCGATTCTGGACAATCAGTATTTATCGATTTCACAGCGGCTTGGTGCATCACCTGCCAAGTTAATAAAAAATTAGTTCTCGACACGCCAGAAGCTGATTTAATTTTCAAAGACGCTAATATTTTAAGAATGCGAGCGGATTGGACCAACTATGATCCTCAAATCACTCTGGCCCTCAAGAAATTGGGTCGAAACTCTGTCCCTGTTTACGCTTTCTACACAACAGGGGGACTGACACCGCAAATTCTTCCACAAATTTTGACAATTTCAAATCTACGTCATCTTATTTCCAACAAGGAGGAAAAATGAAGAACTTACTATTAACAATTTTAATATCACTGGTGCCCTACTCGTGGTTGCATGCGCAAGCGGTCCCAGGAAAACCTGCCCCCGACTTTTCAGCCCAAGACACTTCTGGTAAAAGCCGAAATCTGACAGAACAAAAAGGAAAATGGGTGGTGCTCGAATGGTTTAATAAGGACTGCCCCTACGTCAAAAAGCACTATGACAGCAAAAATATGCAAGCCCTTCAAAAAAAATACACTGAGAAGGGAGTAGTTTGGCTCAGTGTTATTTCATCTGCCAAAGGAAAACAGGGTCACCAAACAGCTGCTGAAGCATTAAAAACTCAAAATGAAAATGGCTCAAGTGCAACAGCCATTTTGCTAGATGAATCCGGTGTGATGGGAAAAGCTTACGGAGCTAAAACAACGCCGCACATGTACATCATAAATCCTGAGGGCCAAGTTGTTTATGCCGGTGCCATCGATGATAACGACTCCGCCAGCCCCAAGGTCATCCCAAAATCTAAAAACTATGTAGTTGCTGCTTTGGATGCGGGTTTATCCGGTCAAAAAATTGAAATGGCCTCGACAAAGCCTTACGGTTGCTCGGTGAAATACTAGTTTGAGTTCTCAAATTAAGATTTTTACACTCGTTTCAAATTGATTCACGCACAATCAATTATATAAGCTTCGCTCTCCAAACTGATCGGTCCCATGCGATAATAACTAAAAGGAGTAACCATGCGGAACTGACAGAAGAAATCCATTCCTGATTGTCAGTGGCGATAAAGCACGGATCCAAAAATTCACGGATGTTCTGACAAAGAACTTTGCAAATGCTTCGATTTTTTACAGCTCAGATTGGATCGAGGCTAAATATAAACTTGCCAATGTTCATCCCAAAGTCATTTTCGTTGATGAGTATTTGCCAATGGGATCTGGTCTTGAAGTCGTCACTAAAATTGTAAAAGACCGAGGTAATAAAAACTGCTCTGTTGTTATTGTGGGCCCAGTGGCTGACCATGACCAATTTGCAGTGGAGGTGGCCACAGGACAGGTTTCCTATCTGACTGAACCCGACAATGAGTCGTCTCTTGTGCAAGTGGTTTCTAAAATTGTGGCTCCCATCAAAAATAACGAAGATCCCCAATTTCAACTTAAACAACTTCAGCCTGGTGAAGTTTTATTCAATGAAGGTGACATCACTGAATTTGTTTATATCGTCAAACGTGGTGAACTTCAGGCTTACGCACGAGACATCGATGGAGATGTTGTCAACCTTGGAGAAATTAAACCCGGAGAATTTGTTGGCGAAATGGGACATTTTAATCATGAACCTCGCTCTGCTTCTGTCCAAGCCAAAACCGATGTCGAACTCATTGCCATCCCTTACAATTCTTTAGAACAGGTGATATTTGCCCGTCCCACATGGGCCAAGGCCCTCGTGAAAACTTTATCCATGCGACTTCGTCGAGCTAACAAAGCTTTAGCTGGGTAGCTCTTAGTGTTATAAAAATGGGATGAGATTTTTTTGTTTCCTTATTTTTTTATCTTTTAAATCTTTTGCTGTTGATTTCAAAACAGCTCTCACTATCAACAATCATGCTCAGCAGATATTTTTAAATGCTTTAAAGTCCCAAGAAATTTCAGATCTTCATTTTGAATTAAACTCTGAAGAGCCTCACAATTTAGGTGGGGCCAGAAAGAAATATTCGACAGCTATTATTTCCATGGGTGATAGAACTCTAGAATCACTACCTTTGGTTCATTTTCTTTTTATTTACTGTCACGAATTGGGTCACTTTCTGGGAGGCCATCCAAAAAAATCCAACGGTTGGGCCTCAACAGAAGTTCAATCCGATTATTGGTCTGCACAGGTTTGTCTTCCGCAGCTTACCGTACTTAATGGTATTCCATTTGATAATTTCTTGAGCTTACATGCTCCCGCATTTTTTGAGTTTCTAGCAAAGTCGTTAGAATTGGATGGAACCCTTCTACCTTTTTACCAAAGGCCTTCTTTTCAGAGCGCAGAAACCCAAGTCTTTAACTCTGAATATGTTTCTTTTCAGTGCCGATTGGATATTCTTCGAGCAGGGGTTCATCATAACCCCTACCCTTCTTGCGTGGGCGAATCACTCCACCGTCACTGATTTCGCTAAGTTTCGAGGTTGATCCACGTCATAGCCCAGATGAGAAGCCAAATGATAGGCCATCAATTGCAAAGGAATCGTCGCTAGTAAGGGATTGATGATCCAATGGGCTTTAGGCATCGGTAAATAGGCATGGCTACGAGATTTTAATCTCTCGTCTTCACCAGTTCCCAAGGTAATAATTTCTCCACCGCGGGCCTTGGCTTCTTCTAGATTAGAAAGAGTTTTTTCATACCACTGATCCTGTGGACAAATCATGACGATGGCCATTCTCTCATCAATCAGGGCCAGAGGGCCATGCTTCATTTCCCCTGCTGCATATCCTTCGGCATGCAAATAGGCGAGCTCCTTCATTTTTAAAGCTCCCTCCATGGCGATGGGGTAAGAAGCTCCACGACCCATGTACAAAAATCCACGGTAGTTTTTTAGTTTTTGTGAAGCCTCATTAAAATATTTGTCATAATTGAGAACCCCTTCAATCTGAGAGGGAGCAGCTAAAAGTGCTTTCACCAACTGAGCTTCTTCTTGTGGGCTCAAAAGCTCTTTAACTTTGGCCCAGTATAATGAGAAACAGGCCATTAAAGTGAGCGTGGAAGTGAAGGCTTTGGTGCTAGCCACGCCAATTTCAGGACCGCTTTGCATGTAGAGTTTAACCAGAGCTTCACGGTCAATGGAAGATCCCCGCACATTACAAAGACTGATGGTTTTAAGTCCTTTTTCTTTAGCTAAGCGGATGGCAGCTAGAGTATCTGCCGTTTCTCCACTTTGTGAAATGGTCATAAATAAGGTTTTTGAATCTAAAATGGGACTGCGATATCGAAACTCACTCGCAATATCAATGTCCACTGGAATTTTAACAAGAGACTCAATGTAGTACTTGGTGGCTTGGGCTGCGTAAAAACTTGTTCCACAGGCCACGATCATCATGCGCTGTGAACTTCGAAGCAACTCATGAAACTCAGAGTCTTTGATCCCTTCCACTTTAAAATTAATTTTATGATTCTGAGAATCTAGATGTGGTTCCAAAGCCATGGCTACGGATCTGGGCTGTTCGTAAATTTCCTTCAACATGAAATGTTGAAACCCTTGCTTTTCAACTAGATCGGGACTCCAGTTCACAATCACAGGTTGTTTTTTTATGGGATTCCCACTGGCCGTAAAAACATCCACACTTTGCCCTGTGATTCGAACAATTTCTCGATCATCCAAATAAATAAACTTCTTGGTGTACTTGAGCAAAGCTTGCACGTCACTGGCCACAAAGTTTTCTTTTTCTCCTAAACCAACGACTAAGGGCGGTCCATCTTTAAAAGCCACCATTTCGTTAGGGGACTGATCCCAAATCACAACAATTGAAAAAGCACCACGTAATTTAGGTAATACATTTTCAACCGCTCGCTGAAGAGAGTTTGTTTTTTTAAGCTCCTGAGCCACAAGGTGAGCCACCAATTCAGAATCGGTGTCTGACTTAATTTCAGCTCCCTTCTTTTTTAATTCATCCCGAATCTCTTGGTCATTTTCAATGATTCCATTGTGGACAAGACTGACACCCTCCACTTGGTGGGGGTGAGCATTTCTTTCTGTGGGAGCTCCATGGGTGGCCCAACGAGTGTGGCCAATACCAAGGCGACCATCAAATTTTTCATTTTTTAATTTTTCTTCCAAGGCTATCAGTTTTCCTGAGGCTTTTACTTGCTTGGCTTTGCCTTGATCTAAAATGGCCACACCTGCACTGTCGTAACCTCGGTACTCAAGTTTTTTAAGTCCCTGAATAATGATCTCTTTAGGCTCCATGGGACCAAGATAGCCGACAATTCCACACATAATTAATTCTCCTCATTTTGAGATGAAGATGTTTTATTTTTCTTCTCTCGATAGTTAGGAATCACAGTTTGTTTTGATCTTGCCACAGCCAAGGCTTTATCAGGCACTGATTTCGTGATCACAGAGCCTGCTCCCAAAATCACATCATCACCCACTTCAATGGGGGCAATCAATTGAACATCACTGCCTACGAAAGTACGATTTCCAATTTTTGTTTTATGTTTTTGCTTATCAGCTGAGTAGTTCACTGTGATAGCACCACAGCCGATATTACAGTCTTCACCTATTTCGGCGTCGCCTAAATAAGTGAGATGCGCGGCTTTAGACCTTTTACCCATTTTAGTTTTTTTGAGCTCAACAAAATTGCCAATATGAACTTCATCCATAAGAACAGTTTCTGGACGTAATCGTGCATAGGGCCCGACGGAACAATTGTTATGAACCTCTGCTTTTTCAAGATAGGAACCCTGTCGAACTTGCACACTTTGACCCAGAGTTGAATCCGAAATGAACACTTGTGGTTCTAAAACACAAAAAGATCCAATTTTAGTTTTACCTCTTAAAAAAACATGGGGATAAATCACGCTGCCAGCACCCACTTCCACCGCTTCCTCAATGTAAACAGCAGAGGGGTTCATAATTAAAACTCCCTCTTCCATCAGCTTTTGCGCCTTTTTTTTGAAAACATAGCGAGTGGCCATGGCCAATTCAGATTGTTGGTTCACACCGTGAGCCACTCGAGAGCTGGTGCGCAAAGCCTGAACTGATTTGCCAGCCTCTAGAGCTAACAAAATTAAGTCTGTCAGATAGTATTCTTTTTTAGAGTTCTCATTTTTGATTTTAGGAAGAAGCTCTTGAAGTAGAGTGGCTTTAACTATGTAGAGACCTGTGTTGATTTCACGAATTTTGAGTGTGTCTGCAGAAGCGTCTTTGGCTTCCACAATGGCTCGTAGCTGGTTTTTTTGACGAATAATCCGGCCTAGATCTCCGGGTTTTTTTACAATGGCTGTAACAACAGCCACATCGGCCTTGAGCTCTCGAAAACTTTCCACCAGATTTTTGATATCTTCGGTTGTGATGAGAGGATGATCCCCATTCATGATCAGAACCTCACCTTCAAGACTATCCACTTGGGCACAGGAAACCGCATGAGCTGTGCCCAGCTGTTCTTTTTGCTCAAAGAATTGAACCCCCGTGCTTTCAAGCACCTGACGAACTAAACCCTGGCCATGCCCCACAACCAATCGAATTTCACTGGTGCCTGCACCCTGCAGGGCCTTCACGGCCCGTAGGATCATGGGCACACCTGCCACAGGATGCAGTACTTTTGGCAGAGGTGATTTCATCCGAGTGCCCTTGCCACCAGCCAGAACAATTGCTGTTAAACGAGGGCCTGGATTTTTTGAAGTTTGAGTCATGAGAGTCCCCACTTTTCTTTCTCGAAAAAATCAGTTTGAATAAACAGATGCAAGGAAAAACCTTACCACTGACTTCTTCCACAATCGAGTTCTTTCCTCAATGGGTGACAACCTCCACAGGTCAGCCCATTGAACTGTTTCAAAATTTACACAATCACTCCACGGCCCCTTACCTTTTTGTTGGTGGAGTCCACGGTGATGAGCCCGAGGGTGTTCGATTGGCGTGGGATTTTCTGCAGTGGCTCAAAAGTCACTCAAGTCCCAAAGATCATCCCTGGATTTTAATTCCTTGCTTCAATCCCGATGGGTATCAATTTCATCAAAGAACCAATGGCAATGGTGTTGATCTTAATCGTAATTTTCCAGCAATCGACTGGGCACCTTCGACAAAAAAGGATCGGTATTACAGTGGGCCCATGGCGGGAAGTGAGCTGGAAGTCCAGGCTTTGGTCAAATTAATTGAAAGCCAGAAACCTAAGGCCATTGTTCATTTTCACTCCTGGAAGCCCTGCGTGGTTTACACAGGTGCCACAGGGAAAGCTTTGGCTGAAAAACTAACCCTCGGAAATAATTATGAGTGCCATGAGGATATTGGATATCCCACACCGGGAAGTTTAGGCCAGTACGGCTGGTTGAATCACCAAATACCCGTCATCTGTATCGAAGAACAAGAGCAAAGCGATTTAGATCTCGTTTGGCCTCGATTTCAACAGGGATTAACTTCCCTTATCAAGGACTCAAAATAATGAAATTTAAAGCCCTGGCTTTTGACCTTGATGACACTTTGATTGACACTTCAGGGCTGCTGGTTCCCAAGGCCAGTCGTGCCGCTTTTGAGGCCATGATAAAAATAGGGCTTAATATTAATTTCGATCAATTTGATAAGATAAGGCAAACAAAGGCCCTGTCGATCAATCACCGACAAATTTTTGCAGATATTGCCAAAGAATTTGGTTCACCAGATGCAGAAAAAGTCCTCACCGCCGCAGGGATTGAAGCTTTTTATAATCCCGTCCTCCCAGACCATTTACCGCTACTACCAGGAGCTCTAGAATCAATTGATTACTTGAAAAATAAGTATCGACTTTTTCTTGTGACTTCTGGATCTATCCCCACACAAAAAGAAAAAGTTCAACGTACGGGGCTGTCTCCTATTTTTGAAAAATGTTATTTTGTTGATGGCTTTAATAAGGGTAGAAAAAGAGAGGCTTTTCTAGAAATCATTCAACTGACGTCCTGTGCACCTCAAGAATTATTGGCCATCGGGAATCGGCTTTCGCAGGAAATTCATGATGCCAAAGAAGTGGGATCCATGACCTGTTATTTTGAATATGGCGAACATGTGGGAGAAAAGGCACGAAATTCATTTGAGATCCCTGATTTTACGATTCGATCTCACACAGATCTTGTGAGGGTATGTCAGCTGTAAATTCAAACCTTCTTTTTATCGGTCTATGGGACAAGCCACTCATTGAAAAATGGGGAGCTCAAAACCAACTGACACTCACAGAAACCATAAATTCAAATATCGTGATTCTTGATGCACCAACTTTACACAACAAAAATTTGGAACGGATTTTCTTATCCTGGAAAATCACGCGACCCCATTTGCAAGTCCTCGCCTTAACAGATGGCACTGAGACCTATGAGGAACTTTTAAACTACTGCCAAAAGTATGAACTCAAACAGCTTTTTCAAAAATCTGAAACTGCTGAATTTGATAGAGCCTTAATGAAAGAGATCGAAAGAAATCAAGAACAGTTACAAAATGAACAGCTCTCGTTTTTACAATTCAAAGAGTCCGAAAAGTTACTGTCGTTGCAAAACGAACTTGAAATGCGGGTTGAAAAAAGAACTCGATTTTTAAGTGAAACACGTCGGAGGCTTTTTGTGTCCCATGAACGAATGGAGGCCTTTCAAAGACTACTGGTTCAACTCCCGAAGATTTCTTCTCTTAGTGATCTAGAACTTCTGCTCAATGAAAATCTTTCGAGAATACTTGAGATCCAGTGGATTCGAATATTTTTACATCCTTTAGATGAAGATTTTTTGCACGAAGTTCGAAAAAAAGTAGATTATCAAATTCACCGACTCACTTTGTATGATCGAAATGAAAAATCAGGCTCTGTATTTCTGATGGCCTCTGAAGCCAAAACTTTCACCCGTGAAGAAACTGATTTTTTGGATCAAGTGACAGAAGTTATTTCCCTTAAAATTGAATCCTTGACTGAGTTTCAAAAACTGCAAACGCTGCAAAGGCAATGGCAAAAGACCTTTGAGTCCATTTCTGAACCCTTGCTTTTGATTGATCGTGATTACAATGTCCTGCAGTCCAACCGTGAGTCTGTGGGCGCGGTTAAAAAGTGCTATCATTTGCTTTTTCAAAAATCTGCGCCCTGTGAAGGGTGCCAAATGGGAAAAATTTTTCAACTTCAGCATGAAAAACAAATGTGGGAAGTCCGAGGTCAACCTCTCGAAGGTGATCGAATTTTTGCCCATTTTTATCGTGATCTGACTTCTGAAATTGAATTACAAAAAAGGCGCCTGGAAACCAGCCGCCTGGTTGAAATGGGAACCATCAGCAGCTCCCTCGCTCACGAACTTAACAATCCACTGGCAGGGCTGCTCACATTTGCACAAATGCTGCGAATGGATCTCAAAGATGACGACCCCATCAAAAGTGATGTGATTGAAATTGAATCCGCTGTCCTAAAATGCCGAGACATCGTTCAGAACATGTTGCTTTACGCTCGCGATCCAGGTTTGGATATCCTGGAATCCGTGGACCTGGTGGCTTTGCTACAAAAATTTGTTAAAATGCTCGAAATCCCCAGTCGCACAAAAGGCCTCAAAATCAAAGCCTTGTTAAGCGATAAACCCATTTTTTTTGAAACACGGCAAACCTGGTTACTGAGTGTTTGGAAGAGCTTAGGCTTACAGGCCCTCAAATCACTCGAAGAGGCTCGGCAAACTGATCCCACAGTGCGAAGTGAAATCTTAGTTTCGCTGTCAGAAAGTGCTCAGGAAATTCAATGGAACTTAGAAGTGGACGCCGCTTTGAATGGCACATCAGAAGCTGATTCTGTCATTCTCAATTTTGAAAAGATCTTAAAAGAATTAGAATGTGAATTATCTTTCGAACGCGTCCATGGTCGAGGAACCCGTGCAAAAATTACCTTCAAGCGGGACTCCCGTCTGGCTCGAAAGCCTTGATTGACGAGGATTTTTTGACAGTCCCGTCAAAAACTTAATATCATAAGAAAGACGGACCCACCATGGAAGGAAGGTTCATGAAGTCTCAACGAATTCTTATATTGGAAGACGAATCCAGTTTACGCACAGCCCTTTTCAGAATCCTGGATCGCAAGGGCTACAGTGTGATCACAGCTAACCGAATTGAAGAAGCCAAAGTGGTTATCCAAGGAGATTCACAAATTGATTTGGCTCTTATGGATCTCAATCTACCAGATGGTGACGGATTGGAATTCATGGACACTCTTAAAAAGCACCACCCCAATTGTGAAGTGATCATTCTCACGGGTCACGGCAGTATTGAAACGGCCATCAGTGCTACTCAAAAAGGGGCTTTTCATTTTGTGACAAAACCCTTCAACATTGAAGAAGTGATGAGTTTAGTTGAAAAAGCCATGAATCATAAAAAGCTTTCTCAAGAAAACCAACAGCTTAAAAGTGCATTAAAAACTAAACATAAATTTGATCAAATTGTGGGAACTTCTGAAGCTATTCGCCATGTTCTCGATCTTGTGGATCGAGTGGCAGACTCAGATTCTACGGTTCTCATCACGGGTGAGTCTGGGACTGGTAAAGAACTAATTGCACGTGCTGTGCATTTCAATTCACCCAGATCCACAGGACCTTTTATTCCCATTAATTGTGGCGCCATCCCATCAGAACTTTTAGAAAGTGAACTTTTTGGACATGTGAAGGGCGCCTTCACTGGAGCCATTTCTAATCGCGTGGGACGTTTTGAAATGGCTGATGGGGGAACCCTTTTCTTAGATGAAATTGGAGACCTGGAGCCCAGCCTTCAAGTTAAAATACTACGCGCTTTGCAAGAGCGCTGTTTTGAACCTGTGGGAAGTACAAAAACAGTATCCGTGAACGTTCGAGTTATCACGGCCACTAATCTCGATCTAGAAAAAGCGGTGGCTGAGGGCAACTTCAGAGAAGATCTTTTCTACCGCTTGAATGTTATTCCCATTCAAATTCCAGCCCTCCGTGAGCGCAAAACAGACATTCCCCTACTTTTAAGTCACTTTATGGAATTGTACGGTAGAACGAAGGGAAGAAATTTAACTGGCTTTACAAACTCGGCACTGGATTGTCTCTCACAATACGCATGGCCTGGTAATATTCGCGAATTGGAAAACCTCGTCGAAAGACTTACCATTTTAAAGGGCCAAGGTCAGGTGGATGTATTAGATCTACCCCCCAAATACAGAGCTCAAAGTTCACAGGCCGTGGCGCAACTCAGCCACCATGATATCCCGGAAGATGGTTTAGATTTCAATTCCGCTGTGGACGCTTATGAAAATAATTTGATTTTAAGGGCCCTTGAAAAAACAGGCTGGAACCGCAACCAAGCCGCTGCACTTTTACGACTGAACCGGACCACCTTAGTTGAAAAGATTAAGAAAAAGGGACTCCGGCCACCAGCGGGTCAAATAGATGAGATGATATAATATGGCCAGCTCATCTTGGTGTTACATTAAAGTCAATTCGGGACACACAGTAAAAATTGATAAACGGGATAAAAAAAGAATCCAAGAGTATTCCTGGCGAGTGACATTCGGCACCACAGGCCGAGCACGTGTGGTCACCTCAATCAGGACTCCCCAAGGAGTTCACTCCCTCACTCTGGGAAAATTTCTGATGAAACCCAAAAAAGGTTATCAAGTCTATCCCCGCCGTTTTGAAAATGAATTGGATTACCGAAGAGAAAACCTCATCGTTTGCACATTAAAAGAAAGACAACGCCTTTTACCTAAAAAAAGAACAGAAACATCTTCAAAATTTAAAGGTGTTTCTTTTAATAAACTGAATAAGAAATGGCGCGCCAGTATTGAAGTGAATGGCAAGGCTCACAACTTGGGTGACTTTATCCGAGAAACCCAAGCGGCAGCGGCCTATAACAAGGCAGCACGCGAGCACTTTGGTGCTATGGCCTATCAAAATCCTGTAAATAAATCGAAAATTCAAAGAAGTCGCTAGATTTTAAAACTGAATCAGGTACAAGAAACCATGCTTCGAATGATCATGGTTTTTATTATTTCTTTAATTACTTCCAGCTGCTTAGAATTTAAAGATTCAGCCTTCGACACAGCTACTGATGCAAGTAAAAATTGGAACTCACGGTTTCAAGTGGCCAATTATAATCTGGCGGGTGGCGATGTGGTCAGGTTTGGAATATTCACCGACAGCCATCAAAATTATTCTGACCTCGATAAAACAATCCAGCACATGGATAGAGTCGGTGTGGATTTCGCGGTTTTTACCGGAGACATGACTGATATAGGAACCCGTGACGAGTATGAAATCTTTTATTCTTTTCTTAAGGATGCTCATTACCCGATCTACGTACTTCCTGGAAATCACGACCTGACCACCACGGGCCGTGTCATGTATCGTAAAATTTTTGGACCGGAAAATTCTTCACTGGACACGACTTTTGGAAAATTGATTTTTTTTAACAACAACTCTTTAGAACTACTTCCTGAAAAAGTGGATTACAATTTTTTAAGTTCAGCGATTTCAACTGCTAATGCAGCTCGCCCCCTTTTTATTTTTCAACATCAAGATCCAGCTAATCAGACAAGTTTTTCTTCTGCTGACCAATCTTTATATCAAGGATTGGTGACTGGATTTGGTAATAATGTCTTTGTATTTCATGGCCATTTGCATAGTTTTAATCAAACACAAATCGGAAGTAATACTGAAGTTTTTCAAGTGGCTCGGGTCGAGAAGCAAAGATGGGCCCTAGTGGAAGTCGACAATTCAGAAGTTCGAGTTTTTTTCTGTGAGAGGCGAGCGTGTTCAAAAGTCTTTCCCTAGTCCTATTACTTTTTAGTTTAACAACTCTTGCGAGCACTCAATCCTGGCAAATGGGCTTGGGACACGGCTCTTACTTGGGAAGAAGTCAGATTGTGGGCTCCTGGCTATCGGCCGAAAAACAACATGAACTGAGCTTAAGTTTGGGATTTACGCAAGATAAGGGTGTTGGACCCATTTGGCAGTATTCGGCCTACTACCTTTTTTCACTTTTCGATGTTCGCCCCATTAATGACAGCGATGTAGTTTGGAATCCTTACCTGTTAGGGGCCTTCGTTACTTACACCGATAACACTTTTTTTTATGTGGACACTGAAGATCCTTACCCTCAAGACCGTTACTATGACATCACCAGTATTCGATGGGGAGTTCGCATGAGCACCCAATTGCAAAATATCAAAATGTTTGAAAGAAATTTTCAAATTTCATTGGATGGTTCCCTTCTTGAAAGAGCTCTTAATAATTATTTCAACAACCCAGAGGAGCTCGACATATTTAAATACTATTGGAGCTTGGGAATATCGATAAAAACTCAAATCGACTGAACGAGAAGTGTTTACTCGTATAAAACATCTGTATAAAATAGAGCTGCATTTTATCAGAGGAGCTGACAATTTTGGACTCTGCTTTCCGCATCATCGATTTTAAAGAAAAACTGCCCCTCTACGAAAAATTGGGTCATGCCGAAAATTTCGGTGATGGTTCCCAAACTCAATTTTGCCACCCCCTTTTTGAAATTATTTATCAGGATTTAAAACCTCACTTGGATTTTGAACTTGAAATTTCTTCGGCTCGAATCATTTATAATCTGTATGATCTTCCTGCCATGGATTGGCATCTGGATGCTGAAAATCCTGATGATACAAATACTGCCTACACCTTATTAATTTATTTTGATTCCATGTCGCCTGAAAATGGGGGCCACCTTGAATTTAAAAACCAAGTTGTGGTTCCGCAACGGGGCATGGGAGTTTTAATCAATAATCTCAATCAAAATTCTACACATCGTGCGACTCCCATGAAAGAGCCTAGGCCTCGAAAGCTGATCAAAATAACTTTTAAAAAAATTTTTTAGTTGCAGCCTTCAATTTGTGTTACTATTTTTAATTATGAGATTAATTATTTCACTTTCTATCATGATGTTTATAAGTGCTTGTGCCACCCACTCTTCAGTTGAAAGTGGAAGCGATGTACCTTTGAAATCTAATTTGCCACCAGATAACAAATGTTCGATATATGAAGGTCAAATTTGTATAGCACCCATAATTGATCTAATTCCAGATAGCACATGCTCACAGTATCAAGGCACTATTTGTATTTCTCCAATAGTGCCGATTATTCAGTAACATTAAATAGCTATTAAGATTTCGATTTAGCCATCAAATTCAGTTGCTCAAACATCACATCCACACCCACAAGTGAAGTGATTTGCGTGGGATCGTAAGCAGGGCAAATTTCCATGACATCAGCACCAACCAAATTTTTTATTTTTAGGCCTTGAAGAATTTTTTGAGCTTCAAAGGAGGTCAATCCACCGGGGACAGGAGTTCCTGTGCCTGGAGCCACTGAGGGATCTAAGCAGTCCACATCAAAACTTAAATAGGTGAATCCCTCATCAAAACTAGGCAAGCGATTAACAAATTGGGATAGTGATTCGGCACGAACATCATCCACAGTGAAAGTGCGAATGTTGTGCTTTTGTACAAACTGCAAGTCATCTCGCCCTGCCAGGGGCCCCCGCAAACCGATTTGAATCATTTTTTTGGGATCCACAAGCCCTTCTTCCACAGCATGCCTAGCAAAAGCCCCGTGGTGATACTCACAGTCCCAAGCTGCAGGATAGGTGTCGAGGTGGGCATCGAAATGCACAAAATTCAAAGGTTGATTGTAGTGCTTTTTGAGAGCTCGTAAGATGGGAAGAGTTGTTGAATGATCACCCCCCACTGCAATGAATTTTTTTTGAGCTGAAAGTAATTGGAGAACAAAGGATTCAATTTTTTTATAGGTTTGAGATAAATCAATAGGCACTACTGAACAGTCTCCCACATCTGCGACTTTGAGTTTTTCAAAAACAGAAATATCTCGAGACCAATGGTAACCGCGTCCGAGGGATGAGAGCTCTCGCACTTGGCTGGGCGCAAAACGCGCTCCAGGTCTGTAGGAAACACCACCATCAAAAGGGACACCAAACAGGGCCACATCGTAATCCGATTGTAGATCCACCCAAGGAAGTCGAAAAAAAGTTTTAACCTGTGAAAAGCGGGGAAAGTCTCGACCACTAAGGGGCTTGTAATCCATAAGATCCTCATTTAAATCTGAAGCTGTGAAATCACTCAATCCAAAACAACTCAAACAACTCCAAGTGTCGCTGATCCAGTGGTATAATGACAATCACCGAGATCTTCCGTGGCGTCGCACCAAAGATCCCTACACCATTTGGATATCGGAAGTGATGCTACAACAAACCACTGTCACAGCCGTGCTACCTTATTTTCATCAATTTTTAAAACGCTTCCCAAGCCTCGAAGCATTGGCCAATGCCCCTCTGGAAAATGTTCTCGAGTCCTGGTCAGGTCTGGGTTATTACTCTCGTGCACGGAACCTTCACCGAGCGGCTCAGTCTCTTCATCAAGAATCCACATTTCCTAGAACTTATGAAAAGCTTTTGGCATTTCCTGGCTTTGGACCCTACACCGCCAGAGCTGTCGCCAGTTTTGCCTTCGGACAAAAAGTGGGAGTTCTCGATGGTAATGTGATTCGCCTTCTCAGTCGACTGCACAACGCTCCAGTTGAGCATTGGAAGCCTAAGGGGCGTGATCAATTACAAAAATGGTCAGATCAATTGGCCGACTGTGATGAAGCCGATACCATCAACCAGGCACTGATCGAACTTGGAGCCACTTTGTGCTCTAAACAAAAACCCAATTGTTTTTTATGTCCCTGGTCGAATTCTTGCCTGTCGAGAAAGGCTGGGTCAGTCGAACAGCTTCCACTAAAAAAACCAAAAGCTGAGCAAGAATCTTGGTTATGGGAACCTGAAGTTTTGATCCGTGATCAAAAAATAGCTCTGGTACAGAATGACCACCTTCCCTTTTTAAAAGGGCAGTGGATTTTTCCTGGAACATCAAAAAAAATACTTAAAAAACCCCGAGTATTTGATGTCAAACACGGGATCACCAAGTACGATATTTATGTGAAAATTAAAAAGAATTCAAAATTCTCTAGTTCTCAGTTGCGATGGGTGAATCAGCAATCTTTAAAAAAGATCAACCCCACAAATCTTCTGCAAAAAATACTGAGTGAGGTCCTCAAGTGAAGATTTTTTGCTCTCTTTTATTATCCCTTTCCCTTTTGAGTTGTTCATCTAAAAAAGTAACGACAGATTCAATGACTCAAAATGAAAAATCATTTGAACGTCACGCTTTTTTAAATGACTGCTCTTGGGTCGATAACTCCATAAGTGAGTTTTGGATTTTGCTCTGCCAAAAAGATCCTCATCCTCAAAGATCTGAACTTTATGAATACTCATTGCTCTTTAAAACTTTTAAGAGACTCACTTACCAGGACGGTCGCATTCAAGAAATGGCCGTTATTGGAATTGATGACATCATTTACACCTCCACCTACGACGAAGCTAAAGAAAAGTTTCTAGAGGTCTCTCAAGGATCCGCTCCAGGTACAGATCTCTATTTGCGCCGTCGTACTGTCACGGACTTTAAAAGAATCTCAAATGATGAAGGATCTGATCATAGTCTTTTCTGGTCCAAGGAGCTAAAGGCCCTTCTTTTTGTGAATTCTAGCCCCAAGGGTCACATCATAAGAAAACTCACCACCGATGAAAAAATATTTAATCTTAGTAAGCCTTCGCCACGTCCCATCATTTCACCGATCACGCTTGCAGATGGTTCCCTGCTGTGGATTGAGAGAGATGAGTCCAATCAACGTTCTTTACTTTTCAAACGCTCAGCAAAAACGAAGGAATCACGAGCCCTCGTGAGTTCAACTACACCACTTATCTGGATCAGGCCACAGGTGGGTCAACCCAGCGTTTGGCTTGCTTTTGCAAATCAATCAGGCTCTGAGCTTTGGAGCTTTGATCTGGATCGAGGGTGTTTTTATCCTCGCTTAATGACAGATAAAAAATGGACTCGGTTTCAATTGCTCGACAACCAACAAGTTGAACTCGCGATTGAAGATTCGGGTCGAACTCGACTGGTGCGACACAATCTCAATAAACCTCCTGAGACCTGCCAATTTTCACCAGCCCTGTTGGGAGGCGGAAAGTGAAAGCACTCACTCTCATCTTTATTAGTCTCCGCTCACTATCAGCCCCGTTTCCTACAACCGGCTCAAGTTTTTATCTTGATGGTCAAAAAAATTTATTTCTAGCACCCATCGGAATCTACCTAAATCTCGAAAACTCCGAAGCTCAAATTAATTTGAATGTAAGTGATAAGGAAAAATGGATTGTCGAATTTCCAGGAGAAAAACAATTTTTTTCCATGCGAATGCGAACATTCAAATCGGATGCGGAATACGAAAGATCACTCAAATTATGGCTCAGAGAGTACCAAAAGGGTGGTCTTAAAATTGTTCAAGAAAATGTCAGCAAGAAGAGACCTGAAAAAGGTTGGATTCATCTGGAAGACTCAGAAGGTAGGCAAATTTTTCAATACTTTACCTACCGTGCACTCACTTGGGTTTATTTTGGATGTGCGGGTACATCTGCAGAAAAGGATATCCTTCAGCAACGTTGTTCACTGCTCAACTCTCGCCTCAATTTCACTGGGATCATTCTCTAATCCATGGGTTTTGTGTGGAAAAGCCATCGTGGCTGATGGAGGCCTTCCGCCTCCAAACCTCGGGATTCAGACCTGCCATCCTGGCAGGTCTGATAAGTATTT
>JBKDFX010000086.1:0-24063 GCA_046336825.1 Bdellovibrionales bacterium
GAAAAAATCAACTAAGTAAGGAATGTCCTCTTTGCGTTCACGTAAGGGTGGAACACGAATATTGATGACGTTCAATCGATAATAAAGGTCTTCACGGAAAGTTCCCTGTTCAACCATTTCCTTCAAATTTCGATTGGTCGCAGCAATAATCCTAACATCCACTCGTCGAGTTTCAGTGGCACCCACCGGAGTAAAAGTTCCCTCTTGCAAAACACGCAGGAGCTTAACTTGCATCTGCGGAGAAGTATCACCGATCTCATCTAAGAAGAATGTTCCTTTGTCAGCCATCTCAAACAGACCTTTTTTATCTTTGAGTGCACCTGTAAAAGAGCCTTTTACGTGTCCGAATAATTCAGATTCTAATAAGTTATCATTAAATGCAGAACAGTTTTGAATAACAAAAGGTTTGTCATGGCGGTGAGAATTGTAATGAATTGATTTTGCAATCAATTCTTTTCCTGTTCCATTTTCACCCTGAACAAGCACTGTTGAATCAGCGCCCTTAATTTTATCAAGAAGTGCATACAAAGACTGCATGGGTTTTGATTTGCCGATCATATTGTCATACTTAAAACGATTGCCCAGCTCTTTGTTAAGTTCCTGAATTCTAGTCTCACGAGAAGAGATTTCAAGGTGAAGTGTCACAATCTCTTGGGCTACCAATTCACAAAGTTCACAAAAGTGATTTCTTTCGTAGTCAGTCAGGCATTTGACTTTGCCCATGCCTTTTTCAATCATGTCAGCTGAAAGACCAAAGGCCGCCCAACGTTCACGAATTTCACTGAATCGTGGAGTGTCGCTGGGGTCTTTTAAAAAACCCATGGCCACCACTGTTCCCACCATATCATTTTCAATCATGATGGGAAAAACACCCACATCAAATCCGGTTAGATCCCACTTTTTGATAGCATATTTATTTTGTGAAACTCGCAAATCATCAATTGTCTTTGTGACCAATTCACCAATGCTTGTTTGTGCTGATTCTTTAGAGCAGAAAAAACCAACGGCTGAATTACAGAAAGCATTTCGACCACCCTCAAAACCCTTCAGCTGGCCACGCTCATCAGTGAAAATGACATCAATGTTCCACCAAGAATTTAAAATTTGTTTGAGCTTTTTAATCACATGTATGTGTTCAAACTCATCCCAATTAATCATCGACATATAAAACTCCTTCTTTTTAACTGACTACTTTCAGTACATTCATCGTCAAAAATTTAGACGAACTTAAGGAGTGATTTTAATTTTGAGATTTGTATCAGGTTGAAACAGTTAAGTGGAGCTAGTTTGATTTTGTAATTGGTAAAACTTGAAGTACTCGCCCTTTTGTCGAAGCAAGAAATCATGATTTCCCATTTCAACCACTTCTCCGCTATGCAGAACAACAATTCGATCACAGTTCTGAATGGTGGAAAGCCTATGGGCTATCACAATCACAGTTCGTCCTTCCATCAGAGAATTTAATCCTTTTTGGACTTCCACTTCGCTTTTACTGTCTAAGGCACTGGTGGCTTCATCTAAGATAAGAATGGGAGCGTCCTTTAGGAAAGCTCGAGCAATACCCACTCGCTGTTTCTCACCACCGGAAAGGGATCCACCGCGTTCGCCCACTTGACTAAGGTACTGTTGATTGAGCCTTAAAATGAAATCGTGAGCATGGGCCTTTTGAGACATGGGAACAACCAAGGACTTTGGTTTTGAGAAGTCACCGGACCAAATATTATTTTCCACAGTGTCTCTGAGCAAAAAAACATCTTGTGAAACCAAACCAATATTTTTTCTCAAATCGGCGACTGAAAGTTCTTTGATGTTAACCCCATCAATTAAAATCTCTCCAGAGCTGGGATCATAGAATCTTTCAAGCAGGTTGGCGATGGTGGATTTGCCACTTCCGCTTTCACCCACGAGAGCTACTTTTTCTCCTCTTCGAATGACTAAAGAAAAGTTTTTTAGAACTTTTTGTTGGCCATAGGAAAAGTTCACATTCTTAAATTCAATTTGTTTCCAGTCAGCTGGAAAAGGTTTGGGCTGTGAAATTTGATTGAGCTCTGAAGGTTTATCAATAATGTCATGGATTCTTTTTGTCGCCACGACGGTTTCTTGAATGCGGACGTAACTTTCTTGAAATTTTTTGATGGGCTGATTCACGGTGAGCATGGAGGCTATGTAGGCCATAACCTCGCCCACGGAAACAGTTCCCTTGGCGACTTCTGCCCCGAAATAAAAGAAGATCGAAAGAATCAAGCAGGTGGCAACAAATTCAGTCACGGGTCCCATAATTTCTAAACGTGCATGAACTTTTTTACGAATCCCAAAATAGAAATCAGTTTCACTTTTGAGTTTATTATTCAATGTGCCTTCGAGATTAAAAGACTGAATCGTTCGAACGCCATCCAAACTTTCTTTGATGGTGGCCGTGATTTTTTCCAGGTTTTCTTGTCCCTGAAGAACATGTTTTCGTAGGCTTTTACTGACTTGTCGAAGAAATAAAATAATGATGGGAGCTAGAAAAAGAATCGCAATGGTCAGTTTTGCATTCAGTTTGAATAGATTAATAATTAAAAATAAAGCCAAAATCGGCTCACGAAAAATATCGGCCACCATCCGTAGCCCGTCTTGAATAACTTTTATGTCATTCATAATACGGCTCATCAGGCCCCCAGAGCCCGAAGCGTATTCTGAATGAAACTTGAGATCCATATTAAGAAACTTATTTTGCAGTTTTTGGCGAAATTGATTCACCACCTGTTCGGCTGTGACATTCATCAAAAAGATATGAAAATATCGGCAAACTGACACAGTGAAGGCCAGTCCCAAGGCTTTCAGGGAAACATTTTTAATCAGGGACATGTCACCGGATCTGAAAGAGGCTTCAATGTCCTTAATCATATACATCAGCTGGGCGTAGCAGGCCGCATAGAGAAGGCCAGTTGTGGCAATGACAATGACTCTTTTCCAATGGGGCTTTACTTCGACTAATACTTTTTTTATTTCGGTGATCATGAGCCTTCAGTGTAACGCTTTAGGAACTGTCCCGTCAGGCTTTTTTTAGCCTTTATCAGCTCCTGCGGGCTTCCCTGAAAGACAATATTTCCGCCTTTATCTCCACCCTCAGGCCCCATGTCAATCACATGATCGGCTTGGCGAATCACATCCAGGTTATGCTCAACCAAAATGACACTGCTGCCAGCCTCAACTAACTTATTCAGCACTCGCATGAGCAAGTCCACTTCACGAAAGTGCAGACCTGTTGTGGGCTCATCCAGTATGTAAAGTGTGGCTTTTTGAGATGAGTCTGTAAGTTCTTTTGCAATTTTTAGCCGCTGGGATTCTCCGCCTGAAAGTGAATTGGCGGGTTGACCAATCTGAATGTAATCGAGGCCCACTTCCTTCAAAACACTCAAAGGTTTTCGAATCGATGGAGTGGCGACAAAAAAATCCAAGGCTTCTTTAACTGTTAAGCTTAATATTTGCGAAATATTTTTTCCCAAATAGGTTAACTCAAGAATTTCCGCACGAAATTTTTTACTGTCGCAAACATCGCAAGGGATAATGACATTATCCATAAACATCATGTCAATTTCTTCATAGCCTGTTCCTTTGCAGGCGGGGCAGCGCCCACCGTCCACATTCAAGCTGAAGGTTCCAGGTGTGTAGCCACGAGCTTTAGATTCTGGCAAAGCAGCCATAATGTTTCGGATAGCATCATAAGCCTTAAGGTAAGTAACGGGATTTGATCGAGCTGATTTCCCAATGGGGCTTTGATCAATCAAAATGACATTTTTTAAATTTTCAATGCCTTCAATTTCTTCATAGGGTTGCGAAGGGGAAAATTCAATTTCTAATTTTCTAGCCAGAGCAGGATACAAAGTTTTTGATACTAAAGTGGACTTTCCTGAACCACTCACACCCGAAACAACAACTAAGCGATTTAAAGGAAAAACGGCGTCAATGTGCTTGAGGTTGTGACCACTGGCTCCCTTTAAACTAAGTTTAAATTTATATTGATCCAGATTAACAGGTCGATTTTCGAGAAGGCGAGGGGCTTTTTTCCCTGGTCTTACGAAGGGAGCCGTCAAAGATTTAGTATCTTTAAAAAAATCCTGAGAGGACCCGGAAAAAACCACTTCTCCACCCAAACTTCCTGAACCAGGACCCATTTCAATGACGTGCTCACTGTTTTGAATCACATCGTGATCATGTTCCACAATGACAAGTGTATTTCCCAGTTCTTTGAGTTCTTTTAGAATACCAATGAGTCGATCATTGTCTCGCGGGTGCAATCCGACCGTGGGTTCATCCAAAACATAAAGCGATTGAGACAAACCAGAACCCAATTGATTGGCCAACATCAGCCTTTGGTATTCACCGCCTGAAAGTGTTCGGGTTTCTCGATTCAAAGTTAAGTAGTGTACACCCACGCGAATTAAAAAATTCAATCGAGAACGTATTTGTTTGAGAACTTCAGGAACAACGGCCTCATCGTAGGAAGACAATTTGAGTTCCTCAAACCACTTTTGCAGCTTTTCTACAGTTAAATGACTGAGCTGATTGAGGTTTTTCCCACCAATTAAAATAGTGTCAATTTCAGGACGAAGTCTTGAACCTTTACAATCGGGACATACAGAAGCACTTCGATAGCGCGATATAAAAACTCGAACATGCATTTTGTATTTAATTTGCTCAAGATATTCAAAGAGTCCCTTAACACCCCAAAAATCTTTTGTTCCATTCCAAATCAATTCTTTTTGGTTTTTAGGTAAATCGGCCCAAGGTGTCGTCATACTGATTTTTTGTTTTTTGCAAAATGCAAAGAGCTGCTTTTTATCGGATTCAGCGGAAGGCATGGTGAAGGGGTGCAAAGCCCCCTGTTGAATACTCAGCTGTGGATTGGGAACTACCTTTTGTTCATCGATGTTCAAAGTGTTTCCAAAGCCTTTGCAAGTGGGGCAGGCTCCTAAGGGTGAATTAAATGAAAAAAGGCGAGAGCTCATAGTGGGTGGATTCCATCCACACTCAGGGCAAGCGGGTTCTTCGCTGATGGGGTATAATTCACCCGAGGAAAGGTGAAGCCAGCACTTCCGGATATTTGAATTCAAATTAAATTTAACACTGGCCTCATAGGCCTGTTGAAGCGAGTCAGCTAAACGTCCTCGATCAGAATCTTGAAAAGCCAATCGATCCACAATCAGATAAAAAGTTTCTTTTGGAAGTCCTTTTTTGATAATTGAAGGTTCACTGATTTCAATCAGCTCACCCTCAAGCGTGGGTTTTTGCCCTTTTTTTTGTTTGGATTTTTTTGAAGGAATAAAAACCCTTAAATATCCATCTTGCAAAAGTAAGGAGTGCAGTTTTTTACCCTCTGCAACTCGCCCTTCTTCAGGAATTTCCACCAACAAAGATCCTCGAAGATTCAAAAAGTTTTTAAGAATCCGCTGAGTGGCATCTGAAACACTTTGTTTTTCTGCTGGAATATGGTGAGTGGGGCAGTGAGGAACGCCAATTTTTTCAAAAAGCAGTCTAAAATAATCAATCAGCTCAGTCGTAGTACCCACTGTTGATCGAGAGCTCTTGATGGTATTTTTTTGCTCAATGGAAATACTAGGAGGGATATTTTCAATACCTTCTATATCTGGCTTAGGCGCTTTATTCAAAAATTGGCGAGCATAATTGGACATGCTTTCGATGAATCTGCGCTGACCTTCTGCGAATAGAGTTTCGAAAGCTAATGAGCTTTTCCCTGAACCGGAGGGTCCGCATATCACCGTGTAAGAGCCCAGGGGGATTTTAACCTCAATATTTTTAAGGTTATTTTGTTTCACCCCCCAAAGGTGAATTTCTCGCATTAAAAATCCTGTTTTAAAAAGTCGCTATTTTCTTGTTCTTTGTTTGAACTTGAAGTGGGTTCGGTTCCCTCTAGGTAGGCTTGACGAATAACGACTTTGGATTCAGCGCTAGCAAGTTTACCAGAATCACCATCAATGTTCGCAAAAACAATACCCTCAGGCACTGGCAATGTCATCTGGGGAAGATCAGTGTGGGCGGATTTCATGTATTCTAACCAAATGGGTAAAGCGGCACGCCCCCCCACTTCACCTCTTCCGATACTTCTTTCTTTGTCATATCCCACCCAAACGCCAGTGGAAATTTGAGCTGTATAACCAATGAACCACGCGTCAAAATATCCGTTGGTGCTTCCTGTTTTTCCTGCCACTTCACGTCCTAAAGCTCGTGCACGAGCTCCCGTCCCTTTGGGATCTTCCACAACACCTCTTAGGATGCTGGAAACCACATAAGCAGTTTGAGGTTTAATGAGTTGGTCAGGGTCTTCAAAAAATAATGGAGGCTCAGTCTTCTTTTTTTCGACAGGCTTAACTTCAGCATTGGGAGCGGCTTCCTCAGGCGCGGGTTCAACATTCAAAGAATTGATATATGACAATCTTTTTTCTTCAAATTCTTGTTCCAAAGTAGTGAGCTCTTTTTCAAAGCGAATGTCCAAGGACATATTTTCAACAATAATTTTTCCAGAGCTGTCTTTAACAGACTTAATAATCAAGGGTCGAATGCGCTTACCCAGTCGGCCCAATTGTGAAAATACCTTAGTCATTTCATAAAGAGTCACCGAGCTAGAGCCCAAACCTAACGTGAAATCCATATTCAAGGGACTAAAAATTCCCAGGCGCCGAGCGTATTCAGCTGACCAGGGAACGCCGATGTCTTCAATGATTTTGACTGTGGGAATATTAAGAGATTGAACCAAAGCATTTCTGAAAATGATCTCACCACTAAAATCTCGACCATGATTGGAAGGTTTCCAAACTTTTGTTTCTTCCTGTCCTTCTTCATCCTGTTGTTTTTCTTCGTAAACTAGCGGGACATCTAAAACCTCAGTGGAAGGGTTGTAACCCTTATCTAAAGCAGCCGTATAAACAATTGTTTTAAATGAGGAACCCGTTTGTCGAGCGGCCTGAAGCGCTCGATTAAATTCATTTCGGCGAAAATCATAGCCTCCGACGAGGGCTAAAATTTCCTGGGTTTGTTGGTCAAAGGACACAAGAGCAGCTTCAACCAGGGGCTCCTGATCAAGCTCAACGCTCAGGTATCGACTGACATCAAAGGGAGGTTTAAATTTTTTAGTTTTTGGATCATTCCATCTTGGGAAATTCACCTTCTCACTCTTGATAGTGACTTGGATGACATCACCTACTTTTAAAGCCTCCGAAGGTTTCTGTATTTCAGCTTTATCTGCTTTGACGTTGGGATCGGGTTTTCTGGCCCACTTCAGAGAATCAAAATCAATCAATCCCTCAGCCCCCGCCAATAAAACGTGAACATAGCCCTGGGGGTCATTCACTTCACGAACAACAGCTGTGTAGTTGTTTCCTAACTGCATATAACTGGGAATTTTTTCGGTGAAAATACCGTTATTAGCTTCTTGAATTTCAGCAAATTCGCCAGTGGGTAAAATGGTGCGCCCCGGATTGTCGGCTAAAATTAGCTTTTGTTTTTCCTTAGCCAGAAGCTCAATGATGCTGTCTTCATCCTGCAGATTTTTGTCAGGACCACGGAATCCCTGTCGCTTATCCAGTCCTTTGAGTCCCTGCTTGAGAGACTCTTGAGCGGCCTCTTGCATCTTAAGATCCATGGCCAGCTGAATGGTGATGCCTTCATCCAGAACTGTTTTTTCTCCGAGTTTATTAACTAAAAGTTGGCGTACAGTTTCTCGATAAAAAGGGGCGAGCTCTTCAAAGTTTTGCCGAATGAAAACTCGCACTGGTGTTTCGGCCGCTTTTTCAGCTTCTTCCTCGGTGATATAGCCAACAGCTTCCATTCTGCGTAGAACATATCGCTGGCGATTTTTTGCACTTTTCGGATTGCTCACCGGAGAGTAACGGCTGGGGGCTTGGGGTAAGCCTGCCAACAATGCGGCTTCTTCCAGGGTCAAGTTTTCAACTGATTTTCGAAAATAAGTCTGACTGGCATTTTGAATTCCGTAGGCTCCATGACCAAAAAATATTTGATTCAAATACAAATAGAGAATTTCTTCTTTTTTGAGATTCTTTTCCATATCAAAAGACAACAAAGCCTCTTGAAATTTACGCAAAAAAGTTTTCTCATCATTTCGCAAAAGTAGTGTTTTTGCGACCTGTTGGGTGATCGTAGAACCACCTTGAACAGATCTTCCAGCACGAATATTGGCCATCATCGCGCGAGCGATGGCTCCGTAATTGATACCACTGTGTTCATAAAACTCAGCATCTTCAGCCGCCAAAAAAGCTTGCACGACATGTTTAGGAAGTTTTTCAAACGGAACTAGAGTTCGCCGCTCGCGAAAAAATTCACCCACCTTTACGCCATTACGATCTAAAATCGGAGAAACTAAAAGAGGTTTATAATCAGCAACAGTGATGATTTCAGGCAGCCCACTTTTAATCGCACGAACGAAGATAAAAGCGGTGATAATTCCTAAAAAAGTGAGAGCACCAAAGACGATCAAAATTTTCTTAAGCATAGTGCTGAAATATTATCAGAGCTCGCCCCGATGGTCACGAGCTCTGAACGACTGGACTTTGGTGGGGTTTATTTTGTAGCTTCAACTTCATCTATCTTGGATCTATTTTCTCCGAATTCTTTAAGTTGTGGTTCATACCTGCTCCATAGGTCAGGGCATCGAGGGCTAGCACCAGCTACAGGTTTTCCATTTTCCATTGGCGGCCCGAAAGATTCCACTGTGCTCATATATTCTTTAAGACTGCCTACTGCAGATGTGACCTCTTCGGCAGAAGCTTTTCCACGTGTTGTTTGAGCTGCCATGATTTGTTGCAAGATAGAATTTTTTTGCTGTGTTAATTGGATTTGTTCCTGCTGGGCTGCTTGCTGCAAAGCCATCAATTGGTTAGCCATATTTTGGTCTTTTTGATAATAGGCCTGTTGGGCCTTAGAAAGGTTGCCCATTTCCCTTTCGATGGCTTTATTAAATGCATCCACTTGTTGTTTATACTGAGTGTTCATATCAGCAATAGCGCTTTCGCGGTCTCGGATGTTGTTTTCAATTTGGATTTTTAAATCACCACTATCTTCAAAAACAGCGTTTCTTTGCTTCTCTAAAGCTCTCAAACAAGTTTCCATCATGCCACTTAGATCATCCACCTTACCTGATCCTCGAGCCGTGGCTTGACCAAGACCTTTACTTGTTCTTTTTTTACATCGATTGGGCGCATCTTTACAGTACTTTTCTTGCTGACCAACGCACTGTCGCTTCATCGAAGCCAAACTATCTAGCCCGTCTTTAAAAAGCGTACGCTCAGTTTCTCTATCATTTCGTACAAGCTTTTGTCTCATATCTATGAGTTCAGCATTGGCCTTTCTGATGGTTTCTTGAAGTTTGAGTTGATTCTCTTGCATGTTTTGAAGAGCACGCTCACGCTGCTGTTCAGACTCCGATTGCTTACTTTCAAATTCTTCCTTTAGGGCAATTCGATCGTCACCTAATTGTTTGATTTTTTCTTGAGCCTCTTTGGCTTTAGTTAAAAGCTTTTCATTGACGGAATTCAGATCTTTTTCAAGTTGCTCAATTTTTTTCATTTGAGCTTCAAAATCTTTGGTGAAGTCATTATTAGTACCACCAACACGACAGATATCTGAACTGTCGTCTGCAGCGCCACCACCCATGGTCATAAGGACCACTCGTGTTGTGTCAGCAGGTTCGTCGGTATCAGCGCTGTAACATTTCACAGCTCGCTTCATCGCTGGGTAGTCGAATTTTTTTGTAAGTTCAGCAAGACCCTCTGCCTTTTGTTTACAAGAAGCCTCGGTTTGAGCTTTGTTATTTTCACAATTTGCTAATTCATCAGAAGCCTCATTTAATTTTTTATTCTCAGTTTCACAGGAGTCACCTGTACCTTTTTCTCCATGTTTTTGCCTACACTGATCTGCATATCTTTGGGCGCTTTCTTTATTCTTTTTCTCAGAACTACATAAACCAGATTGCCCCCAACTCAAACTGCCTAAGAAAACGATGACAACTGTCAAAAGCATAGACTTTGTAATTGATTTCATTACGAGTCCCCCATTCAAGACATTATTATAGCAAGACCAAAACCAGTCCCGCAGTTTGTTGTTGAGGATTTGTCTCAATTTGAGCCATTGGTCTGGCTAAAGAAGAACGTTTTTGTACGGAATTTTCTTTTTGGGTGGTTTGGGTGGGAACATTTTGAAGAATTGTTCGAGAAATTCAAAATACTCGTCCCATGTCATTTTTGGTGGTTTATTGCTTTTATTGTCGGCATCCACCTAACTCAACCAATCCTTCATCAGTTTTTTTATTTGAGTT
This sequence comes from Bdellovibrionales bacterium, assembly GCA_046336825.1. Taxonomy (GTDB): domain Bacteria; phylum Bdellovibrionota; class Bdellovibrionia; order Bdellovibrionales; family Bdellovibrionaceae. The sequence goes on from JBKDFX010000086.1 coordinate 10,334, forward strand.
TGGTAGGGGATGCCCACGTATTCGGATTTTTGTTTAAAGGCATCGAGCAGATTTTGTGGGACTTTCATGCTGATCAGCTTTGATTTGCTAAATTCTTTTTTGGCTTCAAGGCGGTGATAGAAGCGCAAATTATCAAACCGCTCAATGATCAGGCGATGACTCAATGATTTAATCATGGGCGTTTCATCTTCAAATCGGGCCCCTAATTTTTTGCAGTCTTCAAGGGCTAGAAAATGCAGTTCAAAATTTTCGATTCGAGTCGGAATCGGTGTGAATTCTTCAGCAAAATGATCGAGTCGTATTTGAATTTTTTCTGTTTGAACTTTAGGGTGATGGAAGGTCCAAAACTTAATTTTCTTTTCGCTTTGAAATTCATGTAGAAAATGAAAAATCTCTTCAGCTCCCACGGGAAGGCTATTTTCTAGTCCTAATTTTTTGAGTGCTTTTTCAACTTTTTTGAAACTTTCGACATTTTTGGGAATCAATAATTCGATCGCAGAATCATCAAGCATATAGCCACTGAGATGAGCTGCGACCGAACCACTGAAAACGGCATTGAGCCGGAAAGCTGTGCAAGCTTCAACTATCTGTAGGATCTTCATTCATTCAGAGGATAGACCGGTATAGACGCTAACCTCAAGACAGAAGAAAAAAACCAGACTTAGGTTTTAGGCACTGGCTTTCTAAGCTTGTTAAAGGCTTTAACGAGAATGAAGACAGAAAACGCAATGATGGTAAAAGTGATGGCTGTATTGATGAAATTTCCAATATTCATAGCGACAAGGACTTCGCCCGCTTCATTTGTTTTGAGTGGAATTTTGATATTTTTAAAATCCACTCCACCGATGGCAAGCCCGATAGGAGGCATTATGACATCGGTTACCAAAGAGTTCACAATCTTACCAAACTCGGCACCAATGATGATACCTACGGCCATATCAAGAACATTGCCCTTCATCGCAAACTCTTTAAACTCTTGAAGAAATCCCATACTCCCCCTTCACAAAATCAAAATTTTTAGATAATTTATTTTACATTCAAGATGAACTCGACTTAGCTAAAAGTCCAGTAGTCTTAAAAGGAATTAAGTGGTTCAAGGTTTAAACAGCGATTTTTACTTAGATGGAAAACACTATCATCTTCAAACGGAAGATTGGGGACTTGATAAACCTTTTCTTGTGACTCGGCTCTATTGTCAGGGCGCTGTTTTAAAAACCTTAAAAAGATCCTATGTAGATATTTTTGGCACAACTCGTATATCCTCGGATGTATTAAAAGTAGCCTTGAAACATCAGCACGAAGGTTTTGCAAAAGATTTCATTTCAACTAAAAAGTAAAACGCGACAAAAGTCGTCTACTGGCCGTCATCGTCGAGCATTAAACTAATATTGATGATTGAAATTACTCACGCCTACAAAACATTCACGGGCCCTGTGCACGCTCTACGAAATTTAGATCTACGTGTGAATGAATCGGAATTTTTATTTGTCTCTGGTCCCAGTGGAGCAGGTAAGACAACGCTTTTTAAAGTTCTCAGTGGTGTTGAAAAAGTTACTTCAGGAAAAGTCATGGTGGCTGGTTTTGATTTACAAAAATTAAATTCCAATCGAGTGCATGAATTTCGCAGGGAAATCGGAATCGTATTCCAAGATTTTAAATTAGTTCCCGATCTCACAGCTTTAGAAAATATCACGCTTCCATTAAAAATCCGAGGTGATAGTAAAAAATCCTGTCAAGAGCTTGGAGAATTCTGGCTCGAAAAATTGGGACTTATAGATAAGATCAATTGCCGTCCTGAAATACTATCAGGTGGAGAGCAGCAGCGATTGGCCATTGCCAGAGCGCTTATCCACAAACCAAAAGTCATTTTGGCAGATGAACCTACGGGCAATTTAGATCCTGAAAAAAGTGAAGAAATCATTACACTTTTGGAAAACTCAGCCACAGAAGGAACTAGCGTTCTCGTCATTACCCATGATTTAGAAATGGTCAGGCGCAGAAAAAAAAGAGTTATAGCTATAAAAAATGGGGAGATCGTTAAAGATGGCCGGGCTTAAGCAATGGGCTCTTGCCTTCTCAACAGGATTGACGCTTTCGAGTTGTCTGTTTTTGTCTATGATGCTTTTTGTTTTTGCCAAGTCACTTCATCAAGCGGCTGTAGATGCAGAAAAATCTGTGGTTTTAGAGGTTTTTCTAAAAGGTGAAGTGGGTGAGGAGGCTCGCCTTTGGACACAAAACATTCAGAAAAATTTTGAAATACAGGAAATCGAATATTTAGATAAAAGTGAGGCAGAAAAAAACTTTATCACTCTGATGAGAGATGACTGGGGCGAAGTGAGTACGGATCGAGCCATTTTAGACATTGTACCTAGTTCTATCATAATCAAATTTCAATCAGGTCTAGCCCATGAGCGCATTCAGATGATGGCGCAAGAAATCATTGAAAATGCCAAAAGCTTAATCAATTTTGAGTCTGCTCATTTTCAATCTGACTGGGCAGCTTGGTTTTCAGATTACCGAGTACTTGCTAGCCAATTAGCTTTTGGCTTTTTTTCGTTGATTGGAATTTTAATTTATTTCGTTATATCTAATCTCAATCGATCTCTTATTGGTCGATTTTCTCAACTTATAGAAGTGAAGTACCTCGTGGGAGCGACCCACTGGCAAGTGGTTCGTCCCTTTTTACTTTTATCAGGCCTCATTGGAGCTGGTGCATTCATTGTGGCAGGTGTTTTAAATGAGTGGGGTGTGTCTCGCTTGCAGTCGCTATTATTGCCCATGGGTCAACTGATTCCAGATTCGCTAGTTACAAGTTTAAGCACCACTGAATATCTGACCTGTTTGATGTTTGTAATAACTATTTGCCTGATTTCTTCTGACAGGTGCGTGAGAGAGCACAACCTTTGAGATCTCTAGCAATCGTCTTAGCATTTATTTTGATGAATTCTCAGCCATCTCAAGCAGAAGAGACGAGAAATAAAATGGCTGAGCTTCACAAGTTAAGAGAACAAGTCAAAAAACTCGTTTTTGATAGAAGTCGTCAAGCTCAGCAGGAGCAAAGGGTCAGAAAAGAACTTTTGCTTCAATCTGAGAGAATTCAAAATCTCAATCTAGAATTTAAAACGATATTAAATTCAGCACAAAAAAGATTTGTTGATATATACAAAAGAAAAAAAAATAAAGCAGGTTGGAATATTTTAAATTTGAAAGGTTCACAGGACTATTTTAGAAAAGTCCAATATCTAAAAAGCTTAAATAAGTATGATCGAGATCTTTTAGCTAAGTTGCAAAATCACCAGAGACAATTAGAAATCGAAAAAGTTCAATTCGAAAATAGATTGTCCAAACTAAAAAAACTTAAAAAGAATGTCGAAGAATCCTTATATGAGCTCCAGGCTAAGGAGCTTGAAAAAAGAAAGCTCATTCAACAGCTGGATCAGCCAGAATTAGATTTTTCTTTAAATAGAGGACAATTATTGCCCCCTGTGGATGGAAAGGCACATTTTCATTTTGGGCTTAGACGTGATTCAACAACTCAGGCGTGGCTTCTTGGATCTGGGGCCTACTTTCAAAGCTCGCTGAAAACTATCCATAGTAGTGCTCGCGGAACAGTAAAATTTCTTGGAACTTTGCCTTACTGGGGTCCGACATTGATTCTTGAGCATGGAGATTCCTTTTTTACTGTCTACACCAATCTTAAAAACCCAAGCGTAGGGCTAGGTGATGAGGTCGATGTTGGACAAAAGCTAGCTGATCTGGGCGACCTTAAGTACGATGGAAAGTACGATCATTATTTCGAAATACGACAGTACACAGAGCCGCAAAATCCAAAAGAGTGGCTAAAGATGGGAGCAGTGAAATGAAAAACAAAATACCTCGAGCCTTAAAAAAAATGGGACTCATTGTTTTTACATTTTTTGCTATGACAACAGCTGTTTCAATTTTATCTCCAGCCTGGGCTCAGGACCGCTACAATGAGTTGCAAAATTTTGCTAAAGTTTTAAACCTCATACAGCAGTATTACGTTGAAGAAGTGGATACAAAAAAATTAATACTCGGAGCTATTCGTGGGATGCTTCGCGAGTTAGATCCCCACACAAACTATATGCCACCTGACTTATTTAAAGAATTTGAAAATGAAACGAGCGGTGAGTTTGGTGGTCTTGGAATTGAAATATCTGTCCAGAATGGAATTCTAACCATTATATCCCCAATAGAAGATACACCTGCCTACAAAGCTGGAATTAAAGCAGGTGATCGTGTGGTGGCCATCGACGGACAATCCACAAAAGGGCTCAGCCTTGTCGAAGCCTCACAATTTCTAAGAGGTAAAAAAGGCAGTTCAGTCACTTTAAAAATAGTGCGTGAAAATCAAGAAAACCCGCTCGACATCACTATTGTGCGTGGAAATGTTAAAATAAAATCTGTTAAATACACGGATCTAGATGATGGATTTGCCTATATCAAAGTCACCAGCTTTATTGAAAACACAGTCAAAGATTTAAGCAAAACCATCGAAGATCATCTCAGTCGTCACAAAAAGGTGAGTGGTCTTCTTATTGATTTACGTAAAAATCCAGGTGGTCTACTGGATCAAGCTGTTAAAATGAGTGATCTCTTTTTACGAGAAGGTGTCATTGTTAGCACTGTGGGAAGAAGTCAAAAAGACAAGGAAGTGACTTCAGCGAGTAAAAAGGGAAAATACACCGACTTTCCGATTGTTGTGCTTGTCGATCAGTACTCAGCCAGTGCTAGCGAAATTGTTTCAGGGGCCTTACAAGACAACAAAAGAGCCCTCATTGTCGGAGAGCGAACATTTGGTAAGGGCTCGGTTCAATCCATAATCAAATTGCAAGATGGCAGCGGTTTGAAACTAACAGTGGCTCGCTACTTCACTCCGCGTGGTATCAGCATTCAAGCCGAAGGAATCACACCCGATATTGAAATTGAAGAGATTGATACGGAAGCCTTTTCAAAGGCGATAGTCAAAAATAAGGGAACTCGTGAAAAAGATATACAAAACCATCTAAAAGGCGAGCGCGAGAAGGAAGAAGAAGCCAATCAAAAAAATAAGGGATTGGCCATTAAACCTGATAATGCTCAAGAGTGGTGGAAAGATTACGGTTCACACGAAAAGAACCTCACGGCAAAACAGAAATTATTTCAGGCGGACTATCAGGCGTACCAGGCTTACAACTATCTCAAAGCTTGGAAGACACTTCGTTCCATTTCCTACTAATGGAAATTGTCATTACTAAGCGTTATGGGCTAGTTTGCACCTATGTTAAGCATTTTTAGTCTCGCATTGACAGCCTCGCTTTCTTTTTCAGGGGGCTTTTCAAAAGGATCAAATTTTAATTTCCACTCCTTGTTAGGTGAAATTGAAATCCAGTGTCCCAATCGACAGACGCTTGCCTTTTGCCGAGATCAATTTTTAAACCCTTGGCCCTATGATATTTTCAAAGGGCCAGTTCTACCGGAAGCCAGTCGTATACAACTCGAGTCTAGCATTCCGGGATCTCAAGAATTAAGGTCTGTGGAAGTCAGCTATTACGGCACCACTGGAAAATCAGATGAAATTAATCTTGGAATTTCGTCTCTCTTTCAGAAACCTTTGCTCAGACTTGGATCAAATCAGATCCAGTATAAGATTTTGAGCCGTTCTCGAAGAATTTTAAATCAAGGTGTTTTTGTTGCGAAAGTCAGTCGATCCACAACATTGTATTGCGAAAGAAGAGAAGTAAAAACAGTCAGCTCAGAGGATTGTGAGCTGACTTACAGTGTTTGCCAGCAGTACTTCAGCGAATTGAATTACTGCCGGTGATAGTAGATTTAGTTAACTTTATCTTTTAACTTTGAAGCTTCCACTTCTTTAATTTTCGCCGATTTTGTTAAAAACCCCATCACTTTTTCTTCAGTGATTGTATATGTGAGCCGACTCATCTGCTCAGGCTTGCCATAAAAATCTTTAATTTTTTGGATTTCAATACCTGTCTGAGCCGCATATTGCGTGAGTTTTTGATCTACATCTTCTTGAGTGCAGCCTAGAGTGTGTTTTCTTGCAACAGCATCGATTAGGAAACTGGATTGAATCATTTCCATGGCACTTGCTGCAAAATCAGCATCCCACTTTTTGATGTAATCAGCGTAGTCAGCCTCTGACATGCCCTGACCCTTCATGCGAGTCTTAAAGTCTTCGATCAAAGCTTGTTTTTGTTCTTCAAGAAGTCTGGGAGGAACTTCGATTGGATTTTCTTTTACAAGTTGTTTCAATAAACGATTTTTGAAATCATCTTCAATTTTTTTGAGATCACTTTCCTTTAGATCTTTTTCGATGGTGTTTTTCAAACTTTGAAGATCTTGGTCTCCGCCTAAGCTTTTAATGAACTCATCGTTTATTTCAGGAAGTTCTTTTTTCTTTAAACTTTTAAGCTTCACAATGAACTCAACAGGCTGACCTTCTAATTCAGCCGCATGATAGGGAGTTGGAAACTTCAATTGAAGAGTCTTCTGGCTGCCAATTTTCATTCCCACGATGCCATCTTCGAAACCTTCAATAAATTGTTTTGATCCTAATTCAAGGTTGTGGTCCGTGCCTTGGCCACCCTCTAGTTTTTTTCCATTCACAGAGCCGTCAAAATCAATCACGGCAATATCACCCATAGCTGCTGGTCGATCTTCCAGAATATCAACTGTTTTTGCGCGCGATGAACGCAGGTTATTTAAAACTTCATCGACTCGCTTTGATTCAAAATTATATTTTTCTTTTTCAACTTCAAGGCCTTCGTACTTTTTTAAAGTAACTTCGGGACGCACATCAAACTGAGCAGAAAATTTAAAGTCAGCGCCTTCTGTGGGGTCCTGAAATTCAAATTCAGGGTTTCCAATGGGATCTAACTTATGAGCACTTAAGGCTTCTGCGTAATGCTTTTGAATTAAATCCTGAACCACATCCATTCGAACTCGATCGGCATACATGGACTTGATGGCGGTGAGAGGCGCCTTGCCTTTACGAAAACCCTTTAATTGCACATTTTTTTGGATATCTGAAAAATATCTCTGAAAAACAGACTTAACTGCATCTGCAGGGATCTCAACATGCAGTCGACGCTGGAGGTTAGATACATTTTCGACACTGGATTTCATGGGAACTCCTGACATTAATCGCAAAGGATATTGAATGTTTAATAAGCTGTGGGATACTAGGAAAACCCCTCTAAAAAGGCAAGAATTTTGACGTATATAAACCGAGGACCTCTGAAAGAAATTCACTTCGTTACTGGCAAAGGCGGAGTAGGTAAGTCTGTTGTGGCCTATTCGTTGGCCTCAGAGTTGGCTCAAATGGGTAAAAAGACACTCCTCGTTGAGATCGGCGATCACAGTTTTTACTCCTTTTTATTTAAAAAATCGATCAAGTACCAGCCAACCTCCTTAGGGCCCCAGCTGGATGTGGCCCACTGGTCAGCTCAGGAGTGCCTTAAAAGTTACGCCTTATCCCTGTTAAAAGTGGAAGCCTTGTATCGACTTTTTTTTGAAAACCCAGTGACCCGTAGTTTAATTCAAGTGGCCCCCTCGCTGACAGAACTGGCCATCACAGGGCAAATCACCAGTTCTCCGAGGCAGCATGGACCTCATAGTGATCACGAGGTCCTTGTGATTGACGCCTTTGCCACAGGTCATTTCCTGCAGCTCATTCAGGCCCCTTTAGCCATGGGCGAAACCATCAATCGTGGCCCTATGGGGGATCAATCGCGAGAAATCTTTGCAGTTTTTAAAGAAAGCCAGATGTGCCATTTGCATGTTGTCACAACCCCTGAGGAATTGCCTTTAACAGAAGCTCTTGAGCTAGACTCTTCAGTCCACAGGCTTTTCAGTTGGCCCACCGAAATCGTGATGAATCGTTACCTTGATCTTCAATTACCAGAAAAAAAATTAGAGCTTTTAGATAAAAGTAAAATGCAATTGGCTCTCCGAGATAAATTAACAGCTCAAAAGAAAGCCGTTCTTGAATTAAAAAAAACAGGTCGTGATCTAAGAAGGCTAAGCCTATTTGAAAGCACAAGATCTTGGGAAAAAATTCCGAAACTGGAGGTCTTGTGAGTCCGACACCAAAGGTGGCAAGAGTTCTCATTCAAATGGGCCCCGGTGGAGTTGGCAAAACGACTGTTTCCGCCGCCTTTGGTTTGCATTTGGCGGAACAAGGTCAGCGCGTGCTTGTTATGACAATCGATCCTTCAAAAAGATTGGCTCAGGCTCTAGGAGTTTCTGCTGCCAGTGGAGTTAAAAAAGTTTCTACAGAAGGTGCATCGGGTGAGCTTTACGCTTGTATTTTAGATCATGGACAAATTTTTGACTCCTTTATTAAGAAGATCGCTTTTAATAATCCCTCTATTGAGAAATTATTCAATAATCGACTCTATCAGTCCCTTAAGACTCGCCTTCAGGGCTCTCAGGATTTCACATCTCTTATCGAGTTGCACAATCAAGCTCATTCGGGTCAATTTGATGTGGTCATTCTCGACACACCACCTGCCCAGCATGCTTGGCAGTTTTTAGATTCTCCCGAAAAGTTAGGCTCTTTGTTTCGCGAAAAAATCATGAAGTGGTTTCGATGGATGGGCGAACCAGAATCAGGAGCTGGAATATGGAGTCGAGTTATCTCAGCCGGAACTCAGAAGGTTTTAGGTGCTCTTGAAATATTGACTGGATCCGAGTTCATGAAACAAATATCTGATTTTTTTAAATCTATTTATGCTTCTCAAGAACAACTCAGAGATAAAATTGAAAGGTCAGAAAGATTACTAAAAAGTGAGAACACCGAATTCACCCTGATAACAACACAAGATAAATTGAAAATTCAAGAAACGACTCAGTTTGCAAAAGAAATTTTGAATCGTGGCTATCACTTGAAAAGGATAATTTTAAATCGAGCTTGGCCTTTAAGTGAAGTGGGAGATTTGTCGAATTTTAATGATAAGGAAAAATTAGATATTCAAAAAACACTTGATTTATTTACCAGTCAAATTCAGAGCGAAAAAGAACTTTTCAGTCAACTTCCGCAAAATATTGAAGTCTTAAGAGTGTTCGATACTATGAAAAGCTCGCATGACTTAAAGATACTTTCTGAAATGGCTCATGATATGAGGGAGTCAATCAAATGAAGTTTTCTATATATCAGCTTCTAATGGGATTTATTTTCCTCGGACTTTTTTCGGGTTGTTCTTTAATGAAAAAAAAACCGCAGCCAGAAGATTTTTTTGAAAGTACTTTTGAAAAAGCCCAGCGTGAGATCAAAGAAAATAACGAAGATAAAGCAGCCAACTTATTTCGTGAAGTCTATCAAGCAGGCCACGAAGTTTCACCTGAGTACTCGACAGCTGCGCTTTTTGAACTCGCCAAGATAAGCGAGAGACAGGGAAACTTTGAACTGGCCTTATCGCAGCTGAAGGAATTGGAAAATAAAAAAAATTGGCTCTCTCAAAACAAAGCAGATCTTGAATTGCCAGCACGTCTTGCGGGCACCTATGCAGCACTAGGCGAAATAAGAGCTGCCGAAGTCTATTCAGCTTTGGCAGAAAAAGGACTTTCTACTTACTCTATCCAAATGAGACCAGATCAAAACCCTCAATGGTGGGCAGAAACCTATTTTCGTATGTCAGTTCTACCCTTGGAAGGTCTTAACTCAGATAATTGGGAGGCCTTTGCTAAAAGATTTGAAATGAGTCTTCCTTTTCTGATCAGGTCCATGGATTACGCTGACCCTGTATGGTCCCAACGCAGCCTGAGTACAGCGGAATCATTTTTTAAAAAGACAATTGAGCTCTCGGGATTCAATCAGCAAGAAAGTGATGAAAATTGGTACGTAAAACTGGAAGGCAGTAAGGTCCGCCTGGACCGACTGGAATACCTGATCACCAAATCTCGACTTTGGAAAATCGAAGGACCTCAGTCTTCCCGATGGTCGCGAAGCTTCTACACCTATTTACTAGATGTGGAAAAGCTGATCACAAAATTGCGTCAGGAACTTCCTGAATTTGCTCCTTTAAGTAAGGAAAGTAATAAAAGAAAGCAGATTAAAAGAACAGATCTTGAACTTAAGCCAGTGGACTCACAAGATTCAAAGATAAATCCATAAAGGATGGACTATGGTAAAAGACAGCTTACACGCCATTACAATAAAGAAATCCAATGAATTGTGTGATTGGTATGAAACTCAAATGAAAACAGTGAGTTACCCAATCTATTCCAGTTATGATATTCGCGACTCTGGATACAAAGTCACCAATGTTGATGCCAATATTTATCCGGCGGGTTTTAATAATATTTGTCCCACTGATTTGGAAAATGTGCCTGAACTTTTTGATCGGTATTTAAAACTGCATTACAAAATAAGACCTCGGCGGGTTCTTCTATTAACGGAGCAACACACTCAAAATCCTTACTATTGGGATAACGTATGGACACTACTCGACTCATTTAAATCACTGAATATTGAAATTCTTCCGGCCTTCCCAACAGCTTTGGCAGAAAATCTTACTTTAGAATCCGCACGGGGTCACAAAATTGAAGTTCACAGTGCTCACCGAGATTCTACAGTTTGGCGCAGCTTTGAGCCCGATTTAATTATAAGTAACAATGATTTTTCTGACTCATTAGAAGAATGGGCGAGCACGATCCAATTACCCATTAACCCACCAAGGGAAATGGGTTGGTATCAGAGAAAGAAATCCAACTACTTTAAGCATTATAACGAAATTGTAAATGAGTTCTCAAATGTTGCGGGTGTGGATCCTTTTATCATGAGAGTTGAAACTGAACATGTTGATCATTTTGACATCGGTGAAGAAAAGAGCCGCGAAGAACTTGCCGATAAAGTAAATTACTTTTTGAGAAAACTTGAGACCATTTACAAAGAACGTGAAATAGCGCAAAAGCCATTTGTTTTTGTTAAAAATAATTCAGGCACCTACGGCTTGGCCGTTATTAAAGTGAGCGATGCCAATGATATTAAAAACTGGAGCTACAAATCTCGAAAAAAAATGAAAGCAGCAAAAGGCGGCCGAGATGTGGAAGAAGTTATCATCCAAGAGGGAATACCCTCAAAAGTAAAGGCGGATGATGCATCAGCAGAACCTGTTATCTACATGGTGGGATGTGATTTAGCTGGTGGATTTTTAAGAACTCACGCCGAAAAGGACTCCACTGAAAGTTTGAATAGTCCAGGTGCTGTTTATAAAAAGCTTTGTGTGACAGATCTTCTTGTAAGACCTGAAGAGTGTTCCATGGAAAATGTTTATGGTTGGACGGCTAAACTGGGTCTACTTGCCATTGGTCGTGAAGCTCAAGAGATGAAAGTCGAGTACAAAAAATTTATTAACAGCCCCTGCTAAATACTCGACTTGGGTGAGAGTTTAAAATCAGTTACTCTGGTTATATGAAACTATTTTTTAGTCTGTTCACCGCTTTGATTGGGGGCCTGTTAGGCTTCAGTTTTTTTTCCAGCCAATTTGAAATGGCCGAGCAAAAAAGAAGCTTAGCTTCTGTAAAAAATCAGTTTGATTTGTCCTGCCTTAAATCTGATGAACTCAACTCAGCTGCAAAAAAAAGAATTATTAATGGCTTAAAATCTATGCGAAAAGATGGTCATCTTGGATTGGAAATTGGCCATTTTGTTTACTCAACAGAGAGCCAAAAGTCTTTTGGAGACTGTCACATTAAAAAATCCAGAGATGTCAGTTCTTGGAACCCGAATAGCGAAAACAGAAAACTGGCGTGTCGTGAATACCCGCAGGTAAAACTGACTTTCACATCGGATGAATCTGCACAGAATGGTGAAAAGAAAAAAATTGAAGTTGAAGCTGAATGTCGGATTTCAAGTGATATTTCAAAAACAGAAATGATTTGGATTCCTTGGGAAAAGTTAGCCAATGAAAAGCCATTTGAAGGTGAAGCACAATTTTCTCAGCCTACAAAGGTACTTGTAAGAACGATTTCTTCTGCTGATATATGGCCTAAAAAGTGGATTCTCAGTTCAATTCATTTAAAAGGTCAGGCTGGAGAGATCTTAGTCGACCAGCAAGACATTAATAATCTTGCTGGCAGACCTCTTGTTTTTGATTTTCCTTAATTAGGAAGTGAAACTATTCCAAAGTCCAGAGCTCAGCTTCATTAGTTTCATAATAAAGATGGCCGGATAAACGGTAGTTTTTTAGGTTCTTTGGAGCCACTGCAATTTCGGCTCGGTAATAAAGTGGAATAACAGGAGCTTCTTCCGTGTAGGCTTTCACAATATTGTGGGCCAAAGAAACACGTTTTTTAGGATCAAACTCAGCTTCCAGATTTTCAATCATGCGATCGACTTCTTTATTCACCCAACCTGGTTGATTTTGGCCAGACCAAGAGTTGTTCGCAGTGGGAATCATTTCTGAGTGTAGAGTTGATCTTGGACTTTGCTCCGGAGATGAAACCCAAGCGTACATGGCCATACCACCAAATTGACGTTTACGAGTTGTTTCAGAAAAGAAAACCCGTGCCGGTTCATTTTTGATTGTGACTTCCACCCCAACAGCTCTCCACTGATTTTGAAGAATAGCTTGCACTGTTTCGCGGGTTTTATTTCCAGCAGTTGTCATGAAACTCAAGGCGAGACGCTTTCCGTCTTTAACTCGAACTCCATCGGATCCCATTTTCCACCCAGCTTCATCCAATAATTTAGAGGCTGATCTTTTTGAGTAATTGTAGATCTTAACTTTTCCAGGATCGCTTGTGTACCAAGGATCGTTAGGAGAAAGATTGTGAACGGCTGGCTTTTGTTTACCTTCAAAAAGAGCTTTTGTGAGCTCATCACGATTAACAGCATAAATAAGAGCCTGTCGAACTTTGATATCTTTTAATATAGGGTTAGATAAATCCAAGTCGATATGTTCGTAAGTGGTACCTTCTTTAAACTTAACATTGTAGGGAAGTGTTTCAGATCGTACTTTTTGATCAAACAAAACAGCTTGGTCAAAGGCCAATCCAAGAGGAGAAATTTTATCGATTGTACCTGATCGCAAATTAGCTTCCATCGTCCCAGTATTGGGAATCAACTTAAACACCAGTTTTTGGATCTTAGGTGCTTGCCCATAGAAGTGTGTGTTGGGAACAAAAGTGATATGACTTCCCAATTTAATTTCAGCAATTTTATAGGGACCGTTATACAAACCAGGATTGGTGGGGTTCTTAGTGTAGTTACTGTTCTTGTCATAACCTTCTTTTTGTTTTCCAAACTTATCAAGAACGGGTTGTTCTAGGTGAGCAGGTAGAGCACCTGGCATTAATCTAAAAAAGTCCCACTTTGCAATTTTGTAAGTCACTGTACACTTTTTGGGTGTTGCCGCTTCGTATTTGATGGATTCAATATTTTCAAAGGATTCTCTGGATCCAACAGAAACATTTTCGTTAAGCCCGGCTTTCCAAGTGAATTCCACATCTTTGCAAGTTACTGGAGTTCCGTCCCCCCAGCTGGCCTTTTCTTTGATTTCCCAATTGGCAATCATACCTTTTTTGCCGTCCGGCCGATCAACCAATTTAACCAGTCCATTTTTTAGAGAGGGAATTTCTTTCGCCAGTTGAGGTTCCCATTTCAAATCAGGCGTCAGAACCACAAAGCCCCGATTAACCAAAGCAGACATATAGGTGGTTGCTGCCATAGACATAATGAGTGGGTTGAGGTTTTCAAACTCTTGGGA